>JBBQNQ010000079.1:0-13335 GCA_038330095.1 Solirubrobacterales bacterium | reverse complement strand
CATGCGTCCTCGACCTTGAGCCTGATCCAGAGCGGGTCCTTGCGCTTGCGGGGCTTCGTGTTCGCCTTGCCCTTGGCGAGCTGGCCGCAGTGTTGGCACGCGCGCACCGTGCCTTCGGGCGGGGCGGGGCGGCCGGACCATTCCATGTGGCCGTACCCGTATTCGTAGGTGGCGAGGGCGTGGTCGCAGTCGACGGGTTGGCGAGCGGGACTGTCGAAGAGGACGGTCACGACGGTCTGCGTCCGGTGCTGGTCGTCGGGTGGGAGTCGCGGATCGGGCCGAGGTCGCTCAGGGCCTGGTCGATGGGCTGCGACTCGTGGAGTTCGTGTAGGGCGTAGACGTAGCCTGCGGCAACGCCTCTGTCGTAGAACGATGAGCAGGCGCCGGCGATGATCGCGAGAGCGATCGCGATGCCGAGCGTCCCGCAGGCAATGGCGAGGACAACCGTCATCCGCGTGCCTCTCGCGCGGGCTCGCTGTGTTCCATGCGCCGGCAGTAGTCGTCCAGCGCGAGCGTGCGCTCGTTCGTGGTGAGGCGACGGACGAGCCTGTCGCGCGCGAGCTCAGTGAGGTGGTGCCCGTGGACCCGTTCGACGTAGGCGCGGTACGCGGCCTGCGCCAGCGGGCTGTAGTGAGCGGTCATGTGGCGCCCCGGGTTGTGGGTCGCGGAAGATGCAGCCGCGGTGTGGGCGCCCCGATGTTCGAGCAGGGCCTTCCGTGCGGCTAGCCCCGCGAATGGTAGGGCGATGCCGGACGGAATCACGCTGCGGCCTTGCGGATCTTGCACTCGATCGCGTCGAGGCGGCGCTTGACGACGCGCAGATCGCTGTCCACGTCGATGTCCTGGGTGCGGGCGATGTCGCGGAGCGATCCGAGCTGCTGCTCGAGCTGCTCGCGCTCTGCGGTGAGCTTGCGCTCGACGTCTCGCCGGCGGCGTAGGTTGTCGTGGAGGCGGGCCTTGAGTGACTCTCGGGTCTGGTCGTCGCCGCGGATCGCTTCGGGTTCGCCGCGCATCGCGAGGTGGGGGCTGGAGGTGTAGCCGTGGTCGACGTCGTGGTCGAGGAGGTTGGGGTGGTCGCCTTCCTGGTGCGCGACCTTGCGCTTGTGGCTTTCGGGGTCGCTCTCGGGGTTGTAGTGGCCTGAGCCGGCGGGTCGGAGAAGCCGCGGCGAGTCGGGGAGGACGATGTGCTTCGGCTTGAGCGGCGGTTTACGCGCCATGCGGGTCCTGGTTGATGTCGGTCATAGGTCGAGGTCCCGATCATCCTCGGGCTTGGGTCGCCAATCGGGGCGGATGCGCCAGACGAGCTCGGCGAGTCTGGTCCACACCCAGCCGATGAAGTAGCTCATGTCTCCCACCGGAAGCCGTCCTGCGGCCCGATGTCATCGCTCACGCACCGCCGGAGCACGTTCCCGGTCCCGTGCGGGTTGCCGCCGGGATACCACGACTCCACAGCATGGCGGGTTGGCGCCAAGGCGCGGACGAACGTCGAGTCCTCGACCGTCCAGTTGCTCGCCGCCTTCCCGCCGGCGCCGGAGAACAGCAGGCCGCAGCCGTTGTCGTGAGCGTAGACGCGCTGGATGAGTCCCGCCTGGCCGTCCGGGTACAACTGGATCGCGCGCCCGGAGCAGTCGCGTATCTCGAGGTCGAGCATGTTCGTGCCGGCCGAGAAGCAGTCGTATACGCCGTGGTCGAGCAGAGAGCCGACCGGGCCGACTTCGTGGATCAGGCCGCGGCGAAGGATCGTGCGCGCAGCGCGCCCACCAAACCGCGGGTCGCCGAGTAGGAACGCGATCGTCGTGTGCGCGTTCGCGACCTCGAAGCTGTCGAACACGGTGTCGTTGCCGTGGACGGTGATGCTCGGCAGATTCGTCGGGTTGCGGCCGTCGAAGTGGAGGCCATGGAACTGAGCGCCGTCGACGCCGTCCGGCACCCACAGGCGCCCCTTCAGCTCAGACTTGCCCGTTTGGAGCGCGGCGACGATCACGGGGTGCGGCAGCTTGATCGCGTCGAAAGAGCCAGCGGCGAGAGCAACGCCGCCCTGCGGGCCGGTCAACTGCACCGCTCGAGCGAACGTCTGGACCGGCCGCTCCGGGGTCCCCGGCTCCGAGTCATGGCCTGTCGGCGCGGCGAATATGCACCCCGGCGATGCTGCAGCCGGCGCCATCGATGGAAGGTGGAGTCGGGAGAGGAACGCGGCTGAGAGGCTGCCTGCGAGGATGGCGCGGCGGGTGACCCTCATCCGGCGTCTTCCGCGTCAGCCGCCCGGCGCCCCGCTCGATCGACCGCGAGGCGGAACGGCATGAACCCGGGCCATCCCTGCCAGTCCTGAGTAGCGTCGGCCACGTAGGCGAGGCCGAGAGAGAGGATCTGCAGCTCAGCCGTCGTCAGCTCGGCGAACGCTAGCTCGTAGCGGTCGACGGCACTCATGCGCCCAGTCCCCGGCTGTAGTTTTCGGTCGGCGCCTGGCTGTGGTCGGGCTGTAGTCCGGTTACCCGGTCATCGCCGGTAGGCGCGATTCGGGCCGGGCCGGTTCGTGGTTCTGCGCGGTCGTTCGCACCACGCCGAGCAGGGGTTTCGCGGTCCTGCGACCGTGTGGTCGATAGTCGGGGAGACAGGATTTGAACCTGCGACCTTCCGGCCCCCAGCCGGATGCGCTACCAGGCTGCGCCACTCCCCGTAGACGTCAGTCTATCCCCGCTCGAGCGAAGCGACCTACGAGAAGGGCGCGATCCCATGTGACCGGTTGGAGCGGTTCTGGAGATCTGCGCAGTCGTCCGAGGGGCACGCGAACATATGTTCGCCATAGAGCTAGATGCTGACAGACTCAAGTGCTGCCGCTGCGGTCAAACCAAGGTCGCGGAGAACTTCGCCTGGCGTCGCAAGGACAAGGGCCAGCGAGACTCGTTCTGTCGCGCGTGTCGCGCGGCGGCGTACGGCAAGGAGCACTCCCTCCGCGTACGCCTGACGGAGTCTTCCGAAGCGGGCGACCGGACTTGAACCGGCACTTTGAGCTTGGAAGGCTCACGTGCAGCCGTTACACCACGCCCGCGAGTGAGGCGCTTTGATTCTACGGCGTCGCGGCGTCAGGCAGGCGACCGCAGCACGATCACGGGGATCTCGCGGCCGATCTGCACCGACGCGCGCGCGTTCGCGCGGAGGTGCAGGTACCAGAGTGGGTGCCGGGGACCGCCGCCGTTGGAGGCGATCACCGCCGGATCGGGACCCGGGACGAGAATCACCGGGGTCGTGCGATGCCGCTCATCCCGAGCTCGGCTGACCGCTCTCGGCACCGCTTGCGACAGCCTCGCCCGACTGCTGCTCGATCATCGTCCGCAGCCCGACGAAGAAGATCCCGAGCATGGAGGCGTGGAGCTCGTCGGGGACGGTCTCTGGCTCGAGCAGCCGCTCCAGCGCGAAGCCATTGGCCATCGCGAAGGTCATCAGCGCGAGCTGGTCGTAGGGCACCGGGGAGTCGACGCCGAGCTCGCCCGCGCGGCGGCGGTAGAGCTCGGCCATGCGGTCGCGCAGCGAGCGGTACCGAGTCACGAGCTCCTCCCGGAAGGCGGGGTTGCGGGCCGCGTGGGCGGCGAACTCGAAGAACAGCCGCTCCCACTCCTCGTCGGCGGCGATGTAGCGGGCGAACTCGTCGCCCGCCTGGCGCGCCATCACCTCGGGGTCGTCCGAGGCCGCGAGCGCGCGGTCGATCTCGTGGACGCGCTCGGTGAAGCGCTCGTCGAGCATCGCCAGGAACAGCTCCTCCTTCGAGGCGAAGTTCGCGTAGAACGCGCCCTTGGTGTAGCCGGCCTGCTCAGCGACCTCGTCGACCGACGTCTGCTGGAGACCTCGCTTCGCGCACACCTTGGCGGCCGCGGCCATGAGTAGGCGACGCGTCTTGGCCTGCTTCTCCTTGCGAGTGAGGCGCGAAGACATCAGGCGGCGACCGCCTCTCGGGCTCGGACGCGCTCGCGCACGACCACCTGCGTCCCGTGCTCGGGAGTGAGCGTGATCGCCCGGCGGCGGACCCGCTCGCCCTCCGGCCGCGCGGGCGCGAGCCGGGCGTCTCGCACCAGCTCCTCGAGCACGACCTTCATCTCGAAGAGCGCGAAGCTCGCCCCCAGGCAGCGGCGCACGCCCCCGCCGAACGGGATCCATGTGTACGTCCCGGCGGGCTGCTCGAGGAAGCGCTCAGGACGGAAGCGGTGAGGCTCGGGGTAGACGTCCTCGCGGCGGTGCATGAGGTAGATGCACGGCGCGACCGTGACCCCCGCCGGGAGCAGGTGCTCGCCGATCTCCATGGGCGCCTTGAGCTTGCGGGCGACCAGCGGCAGGACGGGTCGCAGGCGCAGGGTCTCCTTGATCACCGCGTCGACGTACTCGTCCTCACCGGTATCGACCTCCTCGGTCAGCCGCGCGAGTGCATCGGGATGGCGCAGCAGGCGCTCGACCGCCCACGAGAGCGCGGTGGCCGTCGTCTCGTGCCCGGCGACGAGCAGGGTCATCAGCTCGTCGCGCAGCTCCTCATCCCCCATCGGGCTGCCGTCCTCGTGGCGGGCCTGGAGGAGCAGGGAGAGGATGTCCTCTCGCCCCGCGAGGTCCTCGCTGCCGCGGCGCTCGCGGATCTCCGCGTACACGACCTCGTCGACCGGCTTGAGCGCGCCGGTGAGGCGGACCACGTACTTCATCCGCGAGGGCCCGAGCAGGGCCATCATCGCCATCGTCGTGGGACGGGTGACGTCCTCGAGCATGCTGCGCAGCCGCTCGCGCAGCAGCCGTAGGCGCTCTCCCTCGGTCACGCCAAAGACCGCGCGGATGATCACCTCGAGCGTGACCGCTTGCATCCGTGGCCACAGCTCGAGCGGCTCGTCGCGCGGCCAGCGCGCGATCTCCTGCGCCGCCACCTCGGCCATCAGCTCGCCGTAGCGCTTCATCCGCTCGCCGTGGAAGGGCGGCAGCAGCAGCTTGCGCTGCGCCATGTGCGGCTGCTCGTCGAGGAGCAGCACCGAATGGGAGCCGAGCACCGGCCCGAGCACCCGGTTGCCCTCGCCCGCGTGCAGCAGCCTGGCGTCGCCGGTGAACACCTGCTTGACGTGCTCGGGGTCGCTGAGCAGGACCCACGTGCCTTCCTGGGCGATGCGCAGGCTGAAGACGTCCCCGTAGCGCTCGCGGGCGCGCTCCATGAACGGCATGGGCCGGGTGATCCACCCCAGGGTCTGGAGCGGGCGCGGCAGGCGGGGACCGGGCGGGATCGCCGGCTCGCGCCCGTTCACCACGCCGCCCTCTGCGGCTCGCCGACCGGCATCAGCCTCTTGAACGCTTCCATCCGCTGCCATCGGCACGCCTCCTCGGTGGCGAGCCGGGCCGGAACCGGCTCTGTGACGTTCTTCAACCAGTGCAGGCGCTCCTCGCCGAGGGCGACGTGGCGCATGCGGCCGGCAGCACGGGCGGTCGCGTCGCTGACCAGCACCTCGCCGCCGCCGGCGGCGCTGCACAGCCGCGCGGCGACGTTGACCGTCGTCCCGTACCAGTCCGCGTTGCGACAGACCGCGGGGCCGGTGTGCATGCCGACCCTCACCGCGGGGAAGCCGGGAACCGCCTCGAGCTCGTCGACGATCCGGATCCCAAGGCGGACGGCGAGCCCGGAATCCTCGCCCCGGAGCATCAGCGCGTCGCCTAGCGTCTTGACCTCGTGCGCCCGGTGCTCGGGAAGCAGGCCGCGGACGCGGTCATAGAACTCGCAGGCGACATCGGCCGCATCGTCGTCGCCGCGGAGGGCCGTGAGGGTCGTGAAGCCGACCAGGTCGGTGAAGAGGAACGTGTGCTGCTCAACGGCCACATACCGCACGGTATCCGGATACCGAGCGGTATGTCAAGAGCTGACGAGCAGGGGAGACAGGAATCGAACCTGCAACCTCCGGTTTTGGAGACCGGCGCTCTGACCTAGTTGAGCTACTCCCCTAGGGCTTGCCGAGTTTAGTCGCGCAACCCTAAACAGCGCGAATCCGTCCGGGTGGGAACGTATGTTCCCCCTATGGTCGAGAAACGGGTCCGCCTTGTCGCCGGAGGCTGACTGCGAGCGCTGTGGTACATCCGGTCATACGCTCGAGCGTCTTCCCTGCAACGCATATACCTACCTGCTCGGGCTTTACCTCGGCGACGGGTGCCTGTTCACGAACCGGCGGGTGACGTCGCTACGGATAACGCTCGACACGGCGTATCCATGGATCATCATCAGCTGCGCCGACGCCGTTGAGGACGTACGCGGGCGCAGGCCGCACGTCGCCTCGAGGTCTCAGACCAACTGCGCCATCGTGACCTCGTACTGGAGGCCGTGGCGCTGCCTGTTGCCGCAACACGGAAGGGGCCGCAAGCACTTGCGACCGATCGAGCTCGAACCGTGGCAACGGACGCTGGTCGACCGCGACCCGCGACCGTTCATTCGTGGCCTGATCCACTCGGACGGCTGGAGGGGCACGAACCGCGTCCACGCGAAGGGTCGGGACTACGCCTATCCGCGGTACCAGTTCTCGAACAGGTCCTCGGACATACGGCGGCTGTTCACGGACGCCTGCGATCTTCTCGCGATCGAATGGCGGCCATGGGGCCCTTATCACGTGTCGATCGCCCGCCGTTCATCCGTCGCGAAGCTCTACACGTTCATCGGCCCGAAGTGCTGAGCGACTGCGGCTCGTAGGCTTCGACCATGGCCGCCGCCTCGCCCCGCAACCGCCTCGCGGTCGACGAACGCCGTGCCCAGCTTCTCGAGCGTGGGCTGGAGCTCTTCAGCTCGCGTAGCTACGACGAGATCTCCATCGACGACATCGCGGCCGCCGCGGGGGTCTCGAAGGGGCTGCTCTATCACTACTACCCGACCAAGCGGGACTTCTACGTCGCCACCGTCCGGGGGGCGACCGAGGAGATCCGCAACCTGACCGAGCCTGACCACGCGCTCGCGCCGGTAGAGCGACTGCGCCAGTCGCTGGAGGCCTACCTCGACTACGTCGAGAGTCACGCCGTCGGGTACCGGACACTGCTGCGCGGCGGGATCGGCTCCGACGCCGAGGTACGGGAGATCGTCGAGGAGACCCGCGCGGTGATGATCGAGCGCTTCCTCGAGGGCATGGAACGCGGGGAACCGGGTCCTGGCGTTCGGCTTGCCCTGCGCGGATGGCTGGGCTTCTGCGAGGAGGCGAGCCTCGCGTGGCTCGATCGCCGCGACGTTCCGCGTCGAGAGCTCGTGACCATCCTGATGATGGTCCTCGGCTCGGCGCTCGCCGCCGCCGGACAGATGGGCGAGGACGTCCGGGACTGGATGGGCGAGCGGCTGCTCGGCCTGGCGCGCTCCGAGCCCGCCGGCGGCGACGCCGGCTGAGTGCGGGCGGAGGGACTCGAACCCCCAAGGGCTTTCGCCCACCGGCACCTAAAGCCGGCGCGTCTGCCAGTTCCGCCACGCCCGCGGACGTGGGCCTCGATCCTAGGGGGAAGAAACGGTCCGCCCAAAGTGCTGCGCACCGCTCCGTGAACGGGTATGTTCCTACGCGAGGATGGCCGAGTGGGTCACAGAGGAGGGGGTTCACCTTCACCACCCGAACCGCGAGAACGGGTCGGCGAAGGTGTCGAAGGCGATAGTCGCGCTGCTCCTGGTCATCAGCGCCGCGCTCATGATCATCATCGCCATCGGCGGATGGCCAAAGCTCGTCGGCGCCAAGCCGATGCTGGTCGCCTACATCATCCTGTACCTGCTCTTCGCCTTCTTGGTGATGCGCTGGAACCGGGGCATCCTGCCGCTCTCGTCCGCGTTCGCGATCCTGCTCCTGATCTTCGCGGCCGTCGCCGGACCCGAGTGGTTCGCTCGCGACAAGGCGGGCTTCGACAACCCGCCCATCGACGCGTCCATCCTCGGACTCCTCACCCTGCTCCTCGTCCCCGTCCAGGTCCTGCTCATCGGCTTCGCGATGCACGCTTTCTCGCAGGCGTGGAACGTCGAGGAGGAGGTGCCGGGAAGCCGCCACGAGGAGTACGACTACGGCGCCCCGGCGCCGGCCTAGCCCTGCCGGCAGCCCGGGTTGTGCGTAGAGTTGCGCGCACCTGCGGCGGTGGTGGAATCGGTATACACGATGGCCTCAAAAGCCATTGCCCGTGAGGGCTTGCGGGTTCGAGTCCCGCCCGCCGCACTAGCGAGGGCCACGCCCCGGCGCGCCTCAGGGCTCGACGATCGCGAGCAGGTCGTCCATCAAGGCGGCTGACGCGACGGCCAGCCCGCCGGGCATCCCGTCGACCGGCTCCAAACGGTGCACGACCAGGCCCGCGCGCGTGCAGATGAGCGCTCCGGCCGCCGCGTCCCACGGGTTCAGCCCGCGCTCGTAGTAGGCGTCGCAGCGTCCGCACGCCGTCCAGCACAGGTCGAGCGCCGCGCTGCCCATGCGGCGCACGTCGCGCACCTGGGGGAGCAGTGCCGCGACGGTCCGCGCCTGGCGCCCCCGAACGCCCGCGTCGTAGGCAAAGCCGGTTGCGACGAGCGCCTCGGCCAGGTCCATCCGCCGCGGCCCGCGGACGACGTGCCCGTCCAGTGTCGCGTCGCCGTCGCGCACAGCGGCGAAGGTCTCGCCCCGGCACGGGTCGTGGACGACGCCCGCGATCGTCCCCCGCGCATCCTCGGCGGCCACGCTGACGCACCATTGGGGCAGGCCGAAGAGGAAGTTGACCGTCCCGTCGAGTGGGTCGACCACCCAGCGCACGCCGGTCGGCTCGGCCTCGCCCAGCGCTGCCTCGCCTCCCTCCTCCCCCAGGAGCCGGTCGCCGGGACGCGCCGCCGCCAGCAGGTCGCGGATCGCCCGCTCGGCGGCGAAGTCCGCCGCGCTCACCAGATCGGTCGGAGTCGATTTGGACTGCACGTCGTGCGCCGGCCCCCGGAAGGCCGGGAGGAGCAGCGCGCCCGCGTGCTCCGCCGCCTCCCGCGCGAGCGCGAGCAGGGCGACCGGCGCGGTCGCGCTCATCCTCGCCCCTTCAGACCGGCGGGCGACGATCCGCCCACGGCGCGAGCGCCTCGAGCTGCGCGGCGACCGACAGCAGCGTCGCCTCGTCGTCGGGCCGGGTGATCACCTGCACCGCGAGCGGCAGACCGTCCACGGTGAAGCCCGCGGGCACCGAGGCGGCGGGCTGACCGGTCTGGTTCCAGGGGACGGTGAAGGCGATCATGAGCCCGTTCGCGTTGAGCGTCCACATCCAGCCGCGTCCTTCCCAGCGGCCGGTCTCGAACGCCGGCACCGGAGCCACCGGGGTCAGCAGGACGTCGAACTCGTCGAACAGCCGGTTCACCCGCGCGACGATCCCGGGCTCGGCCGCGAGCGCCCGCTCGAGCACCGTGTCAGGGATCTTCGAGCCGACCGCTGTGAGGCGCCGGAAGCGCCGGTCGAGCTTGTGCGGGCACGGCAGTGTCGCCGCCTCGTCGGCCACCCCGCGCATGACCCGCACCATCGCCGCCGGAGAGCCGGCCGGCGCGTGATCGGGGTCGCGCTCGAGGACCTCGTGGCCGAGCGAGCGCAACCGCTCCGCCGTGTCCTGCACCGCACGAGCCACCCGCGGGTCGACGACGACGCCCAGCGGCCCCGGCGGCACCTTGACCGACCACGCGATCCGCAGCGGGCGCTGGGGCTCGGCCAGTGACTCGGCGAACGGCCGCGCGGGCGGCGGGGGACGGTGGCGGTCGCCCTCCACGTCGCCCATCGTCGCGTCGTAGAGCAGCGCGCTGTCGGCCACCGAGCGCGTGATCCAGCCCACCGAGCTCATCCCGTGCCAGTGCTCGGGCGCCGGCGAGAGCGAAACCCGGCCGCGCTGGGCCTTCAGGCCGAACAGGCCGCAGAAAGCCGACGGCATGCGGATCGAACCACCGCCGTCGCTCCCGAGCGCCGCTGGGACCATCCCGGCCGCGACGGCCGCCGCCGAGCCGCCGCTCGACCCGCCGGGCGTGCGATCGGTGTTCCAAGGGTTGCGGGTGATCCCGAAGGTGGCGGACTCCGTGCAGGTCATCGCGCACAGGGGCGGCACGTTCGTCCGGCCGACGATCACCGCGCCGGCCTCGCGCGCCCGGCGCACGACCTCCGCATCACGCGCGGCAGGGGCACCGTAGGCGCCGGTGCCGGGCGTGGTCACGGCACCCGCGCCCGCGAGGTTGTCCTTGATGGCCAGCGGCACCCCGAGCAGCGGACGCTCGTCGCCGGCCTGCCGGCGGGCGTCCGCCTGATCGGCCGCCTCGCGTGCGGCCTGCGCGTGGAAGATGCGAAAGGCGTTGAGCTCGGGATCGAGTTGCTCGATGCGCCGCAGGCACGCCTCGACCAACTCGCGCGAGCTCACCTCGCCCGCGCGGACGAGCTCTGCCTGGCGCGCGACGCCGGCGAAGACGAGGTCGGCGTCCTCCACGGGCGCCAGCGTACTCGCCGGCCAGGCGAGGCCGCCGCGTCGAGGTGAGAAGATCGGGCGATGGACGCCGCGGAGGTCGCCGAGGAGCTCTGCTGGTTCGAGGGCCGGGGCCCGGGGACCGACGCCGAGCGCCGGGCTGCGGTGTGGCTCGCCGAGGCGCTGCGCGACAGCGGCCGCGGGGCGGAGCTCGAGACGGTCTGGGTACGCCCCCACGAGCCCGTGTCGCTCGCCCTCCACGCGCTGGTCGCGGTCGCGGGAAGCGTGCTCACCGCGTTCCAGACGGTCGCCGGCGTGGCGGTCATCGCAGCGGCGCTCCTGTCGCTCGTCCTCGACCTGCACGGCGTCTACCTGCTGCGGCGGCTGACCTTCCGGCGCGCTACCCAGAACGTCGTCTCCCCCGCCCCCGAGCGCGAGGGGCAGCCGGCGCCCGTTCGCCTCGTGATCACCGCCCGCTACGACGCGGGTCGCTCGGGCCTCCTGCGTCGTCCGGCGCTCCAGCGGCTCGGCGCGCGCGCCCCCGGTCCCCGCGCGCTGATGGTCCTGGGCGTCACGTGCGCCCTCGCCGCGGCCGCGGCACGCCTGCTCACGCAAGCAACCTGGGTCGGCGGGGTTCAGCTCGTTCCGACGGTCGCGCTGCTGGTCGCGTTCGCGCTGCTGATGGACCTCGCGGTCGGCCCGCGCTCAGACGGGGCGAGCGACGCCAGCGCCGTCGGGGTCGCCCTCGCGCTCGCCTCCGCCCTGGACGCCGCGCCGCCGCGTCACGTCGACGTCGACGTCGTGCTCGCGGGTGCGGGAAGCGCGCCGACCGCGGGCTTCCGCGCATTCGTCCGGGCGCGCCGCAAGCACTGGGCGCCCGAGAGCGTCGCGGTCGTGCACGTGGAGCCTTGTGCGCGCCAACGGCCGCGCTGGTGGGTCAAGGACGGGCCATTGCCCGCCCTGCGCATGCACCCGCGGATGGTCGCCCTCGCCGCCCAGATCGCCGAGAACGAGCCCCACCTCCAAGCGCGACCGCACGCCGGCCACGGCGTCACCGCCGCGTACGCGGCCCGGACGCGACAGTGGCCCGCGATCGCCGTGGGATGCCTCGATCGGCACGGGCGCGCGCCCGGGCGCGACGGTCCCCAGGACACCCCTGAGGCGCTCGACCCCGATGCGATGGAGGCCGCGCTGGAGCTGTGCCTCGCGCTCGTCGACGAGCTCGACGCAGACCTCGAGCGCCTCCAGGCGCCGAGTCCGGAGCCGGCGCGCGCCGGCTAGGCGTGGACGCGTCGATGCCAGAGCCGGGGCGGCTGTTCGGGCGGCACACGAAGATCGTCGCGACGCTGGGTCCGGCGACCGATCCGCCGGGAGTCCTCGACCGGCTCGTGGCGGCGGGGCTGGACTGCGCGCGTCTGAACTGCTCGCACGGCGGAGCGGACGAGCTGCGCCGCCGATCCGCTGACGTCCGGGCGGCGGCCGAGCGGGCGGGGCGGCCACTGGGGCTGCTGTTCGATCTCCAAGGACCCAAGCTGCGGCTGTCGGCCGACACCGTCGAGCGGCGGTTGCAGGCAGGAGAGACGGTCACCTTCTGCGGCGCTCGGACCGAGGACGAGGACGACCGCGTGCTCGTCGACTTCCCCGACTTCGCGCGCCTGGTGACCGACCGCTCTGAGGTGGTGATCGGGGACGGAGTGCCGCGCTTCGCGGTCGAGCACGTGAGCGGCGGCGGCGAGATCAGGGCTCGCGTCGTCGCACCCGGCCGGTTGGCCGCGCGCAAGGGCATCAACGTCACCTACGCGCATCCGGAGCTGCCCGCCATCACCGCGAAGGACCTCGCCGACCTGCTGCTCGCGGCCGAGCTCGGCGCAGACTTCGTGGCACTCTCGTTCGTCCGTTCAGCCGTGGACCTCGAGGAGCTGCGGACGCGGCTGCGGGAGGCCGGCTCGGTCGCGCGGACGGTCGCCAAGATCGAGAAGGTCGAGGCCTACGAGCACCTCGACGAGATCATCGCCGCCGCCGACGGGATCATGGTGGCGCGCGGGGACTACGGCGTGGAGGCGGGCGTCGCCCGCGTGCCGCTGATGCAGAAGGACACGATCTTCCGCGCCACGCAGGCCGGCAGGCTGGTTATCACCGCCACCCAGATGCTCGAGTCGATGATCGAAGCGCCCGAGCCCACACGGGCCGAGGTCGCGGACGTGGCCAACGCTGTCATCGACGGAACCTCCGCAGTGATGCTCTCGGCAGAGACGAGCGTCGGCGCCTACCCCGTCGAGGCCGTCCACGCGATGGCCGAGATCGCCGAGGCTGCCGAGGAGGCGCCCGAGATCCACGGCCGCGCGCGCGGCAGGCCCGACACCGTCGGGGCGGCCGTCATGCACGCCGCTGTCGAGCTCGCCGAGGAGATCGACGCCGTGGCGCTGGTCGTGCCGACCTCGACCGGCGGCGCGCCGCGCGCGTGCGCGAAGTACCGCAACCGCCGGCCGATCATCGCCCTCTCGCACGACCCGCGGGCCGCCGCCCAGCTGACCCTCGAATGGGGCGTGCACCCCACGAGCATGAGCTCCGCCGAGTCGGTCGACGAGCTCATCGACTCGGCGCTGATCGCCGCACGCGACTTCGCCGGCCTTCCCGGCGGCGCCCCGGTGGTGCTGACCGCGGGGCGCCGGACGGCGACGCCGGGAGCGACCAACCTGATCACCGTGCGCGACGTCCCCGGCTAGTACTTCCGACCGTGAGTACGTTCCCGGCCAGCCGGATGCATCGTCGTGGCTGGCCGGAACATACTTGCGGGAGGGAGTACTAGGGTCGCGGGATGAACCTCTACGTCTGCTACGGCACCTTCCACTCCCCCCGGCCCGGCGGACACCCGTGCGGGAACGCCTACCGCGCGCTCAAGGACGCGGGCCACGAGCCCGAGGTGACCAAGACCTACGGGCT
>JBBQNQ010000078.1:0-13368 GCA_038330095.1 Solirubrobacterales bacterium | reverse complement strand
GCCAGCGTCCGCGCTGCACGAAGCCGTTCACCGGCGCCGGCGAGGAGGACGCTTTCCGCTCGCGGTTACCTTCGACGACGACCTCACATCGCACGCCGCCGAGGCGCTGCCGATCCTGCGCGGCGCGGACACGCTCGCGACCTTCTTTGTCTGCGGCGCCTCCTTGCAGCGTCCGCATGTCTTCTGGTGGGAGCTCCTCCAGGATGCCATCGACCGGAACCTGTTGAGCGACGGGATGCTGGGCGAGGGAATCGTCCGCCGCAAGCAGGACGGTGAGAGCGCGGGCCTGTCCAACGTGGCGGCGCTGGCAGCGTCGATACGCGAGGCCCCTCCCGCTGAGCGCGAAGCGCTCACCGAACGGCTGCGCCGCGTCCTCCCCGCGCAGCAGCGCCACCCCGAAATGCCCGCGGACGACATCCGCCGAATCGTCGTGCAGGGTATGGAGATCGGCTTCCACACCCGACGGCACGAGGTGCTGCCAGCGCTCGGCGACACGGAGCTCGAGGAGGCCATGATCGAGGGTCGCGCGGAGCTCGAAGCCCTGGCGGGCGCACCTTTGCGGACGATCGCCTACCCGCATGGTGCCGTCGACGCCCGGGTGGCCAGGGCGGCCCGGGCGGCCGGGTTCGCAACCGGGTACTCCACCGAGCCGCACGCGATCCTCGCCGACGACGAGCCGATGACCCTCGGCCGGATAGAGGCGCCCCATGACTCCGCCGCTCGGCTCGCGTTCATGCTCCTCCGCGGTCTGACGCGGATGTGGGCGCGGGCGTCGTCATGACCACTTCAGCGGTGCGCGGCCCCGGCCCCGCGCCGGTGAGCGTCGTGGTACCGACCCTCGGTCGGCCGTCACTCGTTTCCTGCATGCAGTCCCTGAGCCGTTGCCGACCGGCCCCCGCCGAGGTCCTCGTCACCGCTCAGGGAGAGCCGAAGGAGCTCGCGGAGCTGGTGGGCCGGGTGGGCCCGCCGGGGACCCGCGTGGTGGAGCACCGGGGGCACGGGGTGAGCAGCAACACCAACCTCGGAGTACGTCTCGCCGCACATCCGGTCGTCACCGTCACCCACGACGACTGCACCGTCCAAACGGACTGGATCGGGGTGGCGTACGAGCTCGCGTGCCGGTACCCGAACGCGATCCTCACCGGCCGTGTACTCCCATCGGGCGACCCCGCCCGCGTGCCCTCCTGCAAGACCGACCCCGACTCTCACGACTTCACGGGCGAGCTCGAGCCGGGCGCGCTTTACCCCAGCAACATGGTGCTCCCGCGTGACCTGGTGATGGCGTCGGGTGGCTTTGACGAGCGTTTCGATCCCCTTGGCGCCGCCGAAGACTGCGATCTCGCCTACCGGTGGCTACGAGCCGGCCTCTCTCTACGGTACGAACCCGCGCTGGTAGTCCACCACCACGATTGGCGAACCGAGGAGGAGCTCGCCCGGCTCTATGTCGATTACGGCCGCGGGCTAGGAGCGCTCTACGCCAAGCACCTGCGGGCGGGCGACAATGCGATATTCTGCTTCCTCGCGCGCGACGTGCGCCTCGCCCTCGTCATCCTCCGGCGGCGCCTGCTGCGTGTGCCAAGTTCGCTCGACTGGCCGAGTGGCTTGCCCGCAGGGTTGCCACGGGGACTGGTTTTCGGCCTGCGTCGGATGGGGCCGGGATCGCCGTGGGACGGCACAGCGCGCGCCGCCCGCCCGCGGTCGCCAGCTTGAGACGCAGCGCCGGCCGACGCCGCGATCACCCGGTCACGCGGTACCGCCTCGATACGCGTCGAGCCAGACCGGGTGCTGCTCTGGGGTCGGGCCGCCGGACCGTCGCGCGTTCCAGGGGTAGACGAGCACCCATCCCGCCCGCAGCGCGCTGCCCAGGCTGCGGTGGGCGACGGCTGAGCGCCCGTAGGTGAGTGCCGAGCGGAGACGACGTCCGCTGAACCGGTGCGACCAGGCAACCCACCGCGCAGCCCAGACGGCGTATTCACGCGGCGTGCCGGAGAGGTTGTGCTTGGACGCGAGTATCTCGATCTCTCGCAACGTCCTTTCGGGCTGTGTCACGTGCATGTTCTCCGAATGCTCGCGGTAGCCCACCAGTATCGCCGGACAGGCGGCGACCGACCCCGTCGGGACCAGCCGCAGCCATAGGTCCCAGTCGGCCAGCATGAAGAAGCGCTCGTCGAAGCCATCCACTGCCTGCACGAGGCGGGTCCGTGCGAGCACGCCCGACCCACCTCCAGGCACGGGGTTGGAGGTGGAGGTGCCCAGGAGAGTCCCGAGCTCCCGTGGCTCCGGGAGAGGCTCCAGCTGCAGCCTTCCGTTGTGTTCGTTGAACAGCACGGCCCCTGTGTAAACGAAGTCGGCGTTGGAGGCCGCCGCGGCGTCGAGCTGCTGGCGCAACTTGTCGGGAGCCCAGAGGTCGTCGTCGTCGAGGAAGGCCACCCACTCTCCCCGTGCCTCCGCGATCCCGTGGTTGCGGGCCGCCGCCACACCGCGGCTTTGCTCGTGGCGCAACACCCGGATCCGCTCATCCTCCGCTGCCGCCAGTCGCTCGGGGGTCTCGTCGAGCGACCCGTCGTCGACCACCACGAGCCCGAGGCTGACGTCAACTTGCTCGAGGGCACACCGGATCGCGTCGGACAGCAACCGCCAGCGGCTTCGCGTCGGGATGACGACCGTCACTTCGGGGTCGGGCACAGGAGCTCTTTGAGTGCGGCGGGAAGCGTGTGGTTCGGCGAGCGCGGGAGGCGGCGCTCTCAAGGTGCGCAGCCTGAGCGGCGGCTCGAGGACATGAGGGGGCGCACAGCGCCGTGAGGATACAGTCCTGACCAGGCGCAAACTGCGCGCGGCGCCCTTTGCGATTGATCCTCGTCCTCCACAATCGCTACCGGACCACCGGCGGCGAGGAGCGCGCGGTGGAAGACCTCACGTGGCTCGCCCGCGAGCACCTCGGCGAGTCCGTCGAGATTCTGTCGCGCGATTCGGCGACGCTCGGACGTGGACGCGCCGCCGTGGCGATGCTCGGGGGCGGCCTGGCGCCCGAGGACGTTGGGGCGGCGGTGCGGCGCACCCGCGCGAGGATCGTGCACGCGCACAACCTGAACCCCGCCCTCGGCTGGCGTGCGCTCGCGGCTGCCAGGCAAGGAGGCGCGCGCGTGGTCCTACATCTGCACAACTACCGCCTCGTCTGCGCGGTGGGGACGTGCTTCACGCGCGGGAATGACTGCACGCGCTGCCACGGCCGCAACACCGCCCCCGGCGTCGCCCTGCGCTGCCGGGGCCCGGCAGGCGAGGCCGTGGTCTACGGGGCCGGGCTCGCGCTGTGGCAGCGGCGGTTGATCGCGCAGGTTGACCGCTTCGTGATCCCCAGCCGCTTCGCCCGCTCACGCCTGGAGACTCTGGGCGCCCCCCTCGGCGGCCGCGTGGCCGTCGTTCCCCACGTGATGCGAGAGACGGCGTCTGCCTCCCGGGCGGCCGACGGGCGGTTCGCCCTGGTGGCCTCGCGCCTCGCCCCCGAGAAGGGCGTGGAGACGGCAATCGACGCCTGCTCGCAGGCCGGCGTCCCGGTCGTCGTCTGCGGCGACGGCCCCCTGCGCGACGAGCTGGCCGCACTGGCGGCCGCTGCTCCCGCCGCCCGCCTGACCGGCCGCGTCAGCGCCGCTGAGCTCGCCGCGCTTCGCCGAGACGCCGCCCTCGCGGTGGTCCCGTCCCGCTCGGCGGAGACGTTCGGGCTGGCCGCCGCCGAGGCGATGGCGGCCGGGCTGCCCGTCGTGGCAACCAGCGTTGGCGCGCTGCCGGAGCTGCTTCCCGCCGAGGCACTGGCGCCACCCGGCGACGCCACGGCCCTCGCCGTTGCGATCGCCCGGCGATACGGCGACACGGCGGCAGGCGAGGCCGGGTTGAGCGTCGTGCGCGAGCGCTTTGGCCCGCGCGCTGTCGCTGGGCGCCTGCGCGAGGTCTACGACGCGCTGCGCTGAGCGGGCTGGCCCGCGTTGATGATCCCGGCGCCGACCGTTTCGTTCGTCGCCTCGTCGATGAGGATGAACGAGCCGGTCACGCGGTTGCGGCCGTAGGGGTCGACGATAAGCGGTGCACTCACCTTCAGGGAGACGCGGCCGATGTCGTTGAGCTCGAGGCGCGCGGCGTCTTCGTCGCGGTGCAGGGTGTTGACGTCGAGGCGGTAATGCAGGCGGCGCACCAGAGCGCGGGCCTCCCGCGCGGTGTGGCGAATCACGTAGCGCCGGCCGTCGCGAAGGGGCGCGTCGGTCATCCAGCACACCATGGCGTCCAGCTCGCGCGTTACTCCGGGATGGTTCTGCGGCCGGCAGATCATGTCCCCGCGCGAGATGTCGAGGTCGTCCTCGAGCCGAACCGTCACCGAAAGCGGAGGGAAGGCCTCGTCCAGCGTGCCGTCAGGCGTGTCGATGGCCCGGATCCGGCTGGTGCGGCCCGAGGGCAGCACCAGCACGTCGTCGCCGGGCTTGAGCACTCCGCTCGCGACCTGGCCGGCATAGCCGCGGTAGTCGTGCCAATCGTCGGTCATAGGCCGTATCACCCACTGCACGGGAAAGCGAACGTCGATCAGGTTCCGGTCAGATGCGATGTGGACGTGCTCGAGGTGGTAGAGCAGCGGCGGGCCCTCGTACCAGGGCATGCGCTCCGAGCGCTCGACGACGTTGTCGCCGTGCAGCGCCGAGACGGGGATGAAGGTCACGTCGCCGACCTCGAGCCGGGCGGCCCAAGTCCCGAGCTCCTCGACGATCCGCTCGAATGCTTCCTCCGCGAAGTCGACGAGGTCCATCTTGTTCACAGCCACGACCACGTGGGGCACGCGCAGCAGCGAGGCGATCAAGGCGTGGCGGCGCGACTGCTCGACTACTCCGTTGCGGGCGTCGACGAGGATCAGCGCGAGGTCGGCGGTCGAGGCGCCCGTGACCATGTTTCGCGTGTACTGGACGTGCCCGGGGGTGTCAGCGACGATGAACCGGCGCCGCGGGGTCGCGAAGTAGCGGTAGGCGACGTCGATGGTGATGCCCTGCTCGCGCTCGGCGCGCAGCCCGTCGGTGAGCAGCGCGAGGTTGACGTAGCCGTCGCCGCGGCGCCTGGAGGTCTCGCGCACGTGCGCGAGCTGGTCTTCGAAGATCGACTTGGAGTCATAGAGCAGCCGGCCGATGAGCGTCGACTTGCCGTCGTCCACCGAGCCCGCCGTCGCGACCCGCAGGAGCTCGACCTCCGCGTCCCGGCGCATCTCAGAAGTAGCCGCCGCGCTTGCGGTCCTCCATGGCGGCCTCGCTGACGCGGTCGTCGGCGCGCGTCTCCCCGCGCTCAGTGATTCGCGTGGCCGCGATCTCCGCCACGACCTCCTCGAGCGTGACCGCGGAGGACTCCACCGCACCGGTGCAGCTCATGTCGCCGACCGTGCGGTAGCGCACCGAAGCCTTGAAGGGCTTCTCGCCGTTCACCGGGGCGAGGAACGGCGAGACGGCGTAGAGCATCCCGTCGCGGCGGAAGACCTCGCGCTCGTGGGCGAAGTAGATGCTCGGCAGCGCGATCCCCTCCTCGCACACGTACTCCCAGACGTCCAGCTCAGTCCAATTGGACAGCGGGAAGACGCGGACGTGCTCCCCGGGATGGATGCGCCCGTTGTACAGGTGCCAGAGCTCAGGGCGCTGCGCTTTGGGCTCCCACTGGCCGAAATCGTCGCGGAACGAGAACACCCGCTCCTTGGCGCGAGCGCGCTCCTCGTCGCGGCGGGCGCCGCCCAGGGCGGCGTCGAAGCGATGCTCCTCGATTGCGTCGAGCAGGGTGGTCGTCTGCAGGCGGTTGCGCGAGCCGCGCAGGCCGGCGTTCTCACTCACCCGACCGGCGTCGATCGACTCCTGGACCGAGGCGACGATCAGCCGCGCATCGAGCTCTCCAACGCGGCGGTCGCGGAACTCGAGCACCTCGGGGAAGTTGTGCCCCGTGTCGATGTGCATGATCGGGAACGGAAAGCGGCCGGGCCAGAAAGCCTTCTCGGCGAGCCGCAGGAGCACCGCAGAGTCCTTGCCACCCGAGAAGAGGAGCGCGGGCCGCTCGAACTGGGCCGCGACCTCGCGGAAGACGTGGATCGACTCCGCCTCGAGCGCGCGGAGGTGGCTCGGCGTGTAGGTCACCGTTCGATGATGCCGTTAGGTAGACGCTCGGGTCAACGAGTGTCCGATGCGCCCGAGCCGCGGTTCGCAGCCGTACGTGTCGAACGCGCGAAACGCATTGAACATGCGGTGCTCGGGCCCGTGGAAGTCGGCCGAGCCCGTCGTGAGGAGATCCAGCTGCTCGCTGCGGCGTGCGATCACTTTGGTCTGGTGCTCGGTATGGGTCGCATAGAAGGCCTCAACGCCGTCGAGCCCCCAGCCCGCATAGCGCTCGATGGATGCGAGCACCTCCTCCTCGGCCTCCACGTCCCAGAAGGGATGCGCCCAGACCGCGAGACCGCCGGCGGCGTGAATCGTCTCGATCGCGTCCTGGACGGTCGGCTTGGAGCGCCCGACGAAGGCGGGCTTGCCTTCGATCAGGTAGGCGACAAGGAAGTCGGTCATTCCGTCCAGTCCCTCCCCTGCTAGCCGCTTTGCGTTGGCGGGGTGCTCGACCACCGCCTGGGCGATGTGCGGCCGCCCGATCGGCCGCCCGACCACCCGTCGTTGCTCGAGGACCGAATCGTCGAGCTCATAGCCCAGCTCCCGTAGCCTGCGCACCATGCGATCGGCGCGGAGGTCTCGGTCGGCGCGGTACTCCGAGAGACGCTCGCGCAGGACACCGTCGCGGTGGTCGACCAGGTAGCCCAGGATGTGCATGTCCTGGTGGGAGCCGTCGACCGCCGAGATCTCGAGCCCGGGCACTACGGCCACGCCTAGCTGATCGCCTTCGGCGAGCGCCGAAGCCACGCCGTCAACCGTGTCGTGATCGGTAAGCGAGAGCAGCGCCACTCCCGCCGCTGCAGCCGCCCGCACGACGTCCGCAGGCTCGAGGGTGCCGTCCGAGCGGGTCGAGTGGGCCTGCAGGTCGAAGCTGGGTGGCTCGGTCATCGGTGGATAGCCCTCGGGCGCTTTCAGGGTAGGCCGCCTCGCGGCACGTCGGCGGGGCGCCAGTCCTCCAGCGTCCTCGTCGGCGGCCACGGTTCTGGTGTCCATCACCGCTTCGCGGCGCTGGAGCAGCCGCGGCCAGAGGTGTGCGCGCAGCAGCAGGATTGCCACGAGCAGGGGAACGCCGGCGAGAGCCGGGGCGGGGATGTTGGCGCCGGCCTTGGAGAGCAGGCCGAGGCCTGAGCCGAGGAGCACCACGCCGAGCGTCAGCCGTAGCGAGGCGACGGGCACACGAGTCGACAGGTGGCTACCAATCCAGACGCCAGGCACGGAGCCGATGAGGATGTTGCCCGCGAGCACGTAGTCGATGTTGCCGGCGACGAGATGCGCCAGCGCGGCCGCCCAGAGCAGAATGGCCGCGTGGAATACGTCAGTCCCCACGACCCGCCGAGGCGTCATGCGGAACAGCAGGATCAGCGCGACCGCGATGAGCGCGCCCGAGCCGGCGGAGGTGACCCCGAGCACGAAGCCGACCACGGCGCCGACGAGTGCCGCGCCAACCTTGTTGGAGCGCGTCGGCGGAACACTGTCACGCTCGTGTTCGATGGAGCTCGGGAACACGAGCGCCTTCGCAAGCGTTGCGACGCCGGTAACCACGAGTGCGCCGGCCACCGCGACGAGCACCGTGTCGTCGAACGCCTTTCCTCCCAGTCTGTGCTCGAGGAGATCGAGGACATACACGCCGGCCACCGCCGCGGGCACGGAGCCGCAGGCCATCCACGCCGAGATGCCGAAGTCGACGGTCCTCAGGCGGACGTGGCGCCAGCCTCCGACGGTCTTGGTGATCGCCCCGTACGCGAGATCGGTCCCTACCGCGGTGACTGGCTTGACCCCGAAGGCGAGGATGAGCAGCGGCGTCATGAGCGAGCCGCCGCCCATCCCGGTGAGCCCGACGAGAAGGCCGACGCCCAAGCCGAAGACCGCAATCAGGGGGTCCATCCGCCGCTCAGTAGACCAGTTCCTACGGAGGGCTCGAAGCTAGGGCAACGCCCGCGACGCCTCAGCCCGTGACGCCCCACGCAGCAGCTGGTGGTCGGCGTCGACCATCAGCCGGATCAGCTGCTCGAAGCTCGTGGCGGGCTCCCAGCCGAGCTCGCGCTTGGCCTTGGTTCGGTCGCCGATCAGGTGATCCACCTCGGCGGGCCGCAGGAAGGTCGGGTCCAGCACGATCCGGCCCTCCTGCTCCACACCGGCCTGATCGAACGCGATGTCGACGCAGTCCTGGACCGAGTGCGACTCGCCCGTCGCGATCACGAAGTCGCCCGGCTCGTCGCGCTGGAGCATCAGCCACATCGCCTGCACGTAGTCCTTCGCGTAGCCCCAGTCGCGTTCGGCCTGCAGGTTGCCGAGCCGCAGCTCGCTCACCAACCCGAGTCGCATGGCGGCCGCGTGCCACGTGATCTTTCGTGTGACGAACTCCAGGCCGCGACGGGGAGAATTGTGGACCACGAGCCTCCCGACACCCGCGCAGAACACGCCGCTCTCCGTTTCGAGGTCGAACACCCACTCGTCCTCCGGCCGCTCGAGCTCGACGACGCGGCGAACCTCCGCGGGGTTCTTGCGCAGGTGCTGACCTTTGGCGCCGACCCGAACGGCCGAGGGAAGGTTGAGCTGGTAGTACGCCTTGCCGTCACGGTGCTCGACGTAGACCGAGGCTGATTGATCGTCCAGCGCATATAGCCAGCAAAGTCCCTGCGCCAGCACAGGGCTGTTGGTCTTCACGGTCATCCCGTTGCCGCGCTTGAGTCCATCTCCGAGGTAGTAGCCGCGCAGGAAGGCCTGCTGGACCTCCGTCTCCGAGTTCAGGACGATGGGCGGCACCTGCTTCAGCCCCGTGCTCGTATAGAGCTGGGAGCGGAGCAATTCCCGGGCGCCTGGGGCGCCGAGCAGCCGTAGGTGCTCGACGGCCCGGGAGGGGTTCCACCCAGACCTGGCCGTCCAGTCGGAGGTGGTCCCAAGGAAGCAGCGCGACCAGAGATTCGCGACCCGCATCCGCAACCCATCGTCGTTGTTGGCGAAGTCGATCTGGGTCACACCTGGCCGGCCGACGAAGCCGTCGGCGGCGAGTAGGCCGAGCAGCTCAGCCATGTCCTCCGTCAGTACCGTCCAATGAGGTTCAGGGGGCATCTCGTCAGCCAGCGCCAAGGCATCACCCGCAGTCACCCGGCCGGCTGCGACGACATTGCGGTCCTCGTCGAGCATCCGGTGGTGTGCGGTCACCTCCGCGACGCCCCCTCGCGCCTCGATAGAGAGCAGGCGATGCTCATCGACCCGCCTGCGTCGTGTGGCGGTAACCGCCTTGACCGCGGTCCAGTCCTCCCCGTCCCAAACTTCAAGTAGGCCCCTCGGCGCGAAGCTCTGGACACTCGGCCCCTTCCGAGTCAACGCCACCAGGTCCGGCGGGGTCTTGACCGCCACCACGCCGTTCTCGCGCACCATCAGCGGTGTAGTCCAATTTACGCATTCGTGGTTGAACAAGATCCCCGAGGTCGCGTGCAGGTCGTAGGACTCGCGGTAGTTGACCGTGATGTGGTGTGCGTAGACCTTGGCCACGCCATAGGGCGAGCGGGGATAGAAGGGCGTCGTTTCAGTCTGCGGCACCTCACGGACCTTCCCGAACATCTCGCTGGAGGAGGCCTGGTAAAAGCGCGCGCCGGGACACACCTCGCGGACGGCCTCGAGCAGCCGGGTCACTCCCACGCCGGTGAACTCGGCGGTCAGCGTCGGCTGGATCCACGACACCGCCACGAAGGACATCGCGGCGAGGTTGTAGACCTCCTCAGGCCGGGCGGCACGCAGCGTGTCGACCAGTGAGCGCTGGTCGAGCAGGTCGCCCTGGTGGAGGGTCACGCGGTCGCGGAGGTGCTCGATGCGCTCGAACCTCTCGGTCGACGATCGGCGCACCATGCCGTGGACCTCATAGCCCGTGTCGAGCAGCAGGTCCGCCAGGTAGGAGCCGTCCTGGCCGGTGATCCCGGTGATCAGCGCACGCTTGCCCGCCATTCGTCGCGGCAGGCTATCCGGCTTATCCGGCCGGCTGCGCGGTGACCGGCGAGGGCGCCTGCTCGCGCAGCCACTCGACCGTCCGCGCGATGCCGTCGCGCAGCTCGACCTGTGCCTCCCAGCCGAGTAGCCGGCGTGCCTTGTCAACCGAGGGCCAGCGCCGCTCGACGTCGACCTCGAAGCTCGCGACATGGTCGAACTGGAGCTCCTCGACGGGGCGACCGCAGGCCTCCCAGACGATGCGGGCGATGTCGGCCACCGTGAGCTCTTGGGAGGCGGAGATGTTGAAGTCCTCTCCCTCTCCAGCCGGCGAGCTCATCGCGGTAACGATTCCGTCGGCGATGTCGTCGACGTGGGTGAGCGTCCTGGTCTGCTCGCCCGACCCGAAGATCTGCAGCGGCCGTTGGCCAGCGAGCGCCTTGGCGATGAGGTCGGGCACTGCATGGGCGATGCCGGGCTCGGGATCGGGCAGCTCGCCCGGACCGTAGGCGTTGAAGGGCCGGCAGATCGTGTAGCGCAGGCCGTGCTCCTGCGCCGCCGCGCGGCAGTAGACCTCGCCGGTCAGCTTGGAGAAGCCGTAGGCCGAGCGGGGCATCGGGCACTCGAGCAGGTGCTCCTCGGGCGTGGGGAACTGCATGGCTCGCTCGAAGACCATCGAGCTCGACACGTACACGAAGCGCTGGACGTCGCGGTCCAGGGCCGCGCGGACCACGGAGTTGTAGAGCCCGTTGTTGACCTCCGTGAGGGTGTGGGGGAGCCGGTGGAAGTTCGCGATCCCGCCCACGATGGCCGCGAGGTGGATGACATGGCTGCATCCCGCCGAGGCCTCCCGCGCCTCGCCGATGTCCCGCAGGTCGCCGGTGTGGATCTCGCACCCTTCGCGCATCCACTGGGGCGGCTCGCGCTGATCGGAGACGCGGACCTCGAAGCCGGGGTCACCCAGCAGCCGGCGTACGACGGCCGACCCGATCGTGCCTGCGCCGCCCGTAACGAGGACGCGGTTCATCGAGCCTCCGTCCGCATGGGGGCGCAGGCTAGCGGGCAGGGCGTCCCGCCGACGAAGACTCCGGACGCGACCGGCTCACGCGCTGCGCACCAATGCGGTGTGCCGGTGTTCGTCTTGGAGATGAGCGATCCCTGACCGACCGCAGCTGCTGAGCGGGTAGGCCGGCATTCTTCACCGGACGTCGGATTAACGGGTATGTTTACCTATGGCGTTTCCTCGGGGGGATCCGGAGCGGCTTCTCGCTCCATCGACGACACAGGTGCTGCCTGGTTCCGGGGCCCCATCCACAGTGGCGACCTGGTTAGCGTCGAGCGAAGAAGATCTACAGCGGATCGCGGCTAGGGCCGATACTTGAGCATGCACAGCGGCGTGGGATCGCGCGGCCCCGGGAAGAGGGGGGACCCGCCGGGGGCGCGGCACCGTTCGTCGGTGCGGCTGCTCGCCCTCCGGCAGCTCTGGTGGCACCGCTCTGGTTCCGCAGAGGTCCTCGCCGAAGGTGAGCCGCGACGGGTCGTCCTCAAGCGCGACGCCCTTTACCGGAGGTTGATCGCCTCCGGTGACGTGCTCTCCGCGCTCATCAGCCTCGTAGTCGCGGTCGTCCTCGTCGGCGGCGACCAGCTCCGACTGCTGGCTATCGGAATCGTCCCGCTGCTGATGGTCATCGTGAAGATCGTCGGCCTCTACGACCGCGACAATCACCTGTTGCACAAGTCGACGCTCGACGAGGCGCCAAAGCTCTTTCAGGTCGCCACCGTTCTTGCGCTGCTGTTCTGGCTGGGTGCCCGGCTCTTCGTCGTCGGTCCGCTTGATCGCCCGGAGGTCGCGACGCTGTGGGTGTTGCTGTTCGCCCTGCTCGTGCTCCTTCGGGCGACTATGCGCCGGTTGGCCAGCGCCATCGCGCAGCCCGAGCGCTGTCTGGTGATCGGCAGCACCGCGGTCGCGGTGCGCCTCGCCGCGAAGGCTGCAAGCACCACGATGGTCCAGGTCGAGATCTGCGGCCGGATGGCCCTCTCGGCGAACGAGGAGCCCGACGAGACGGACACGGCCTCGGTCGGGAGCCTTCTCGCGGTGCGCCAGTTCGGGGCGGCGCCGGAGCTTCCTGACGTCGTGAAGGAGCACTCGATCGACCGCGTCATAATCGCGCCGAGCGAGCAGGAGTCAGATGAGCTCCTCGACCTGATCCGGACGGCCAAGGCACTGGGCGTCAAGGTGAGCATCGTCCCGCGCCTGTTCGAAGTGGTGGGGTCCTCGGTCGCGTTCGACGACGTCGAGGGCTTGACCCTCTTGGGCATCCGTCCTTTTGGGCTCTCGAGGTCGTCCGCGCTGCTCAAGCAAGCGTTCGACCTGAGCGTCGCGGCAGCGCTGCTGGTGGTCGCCGCTCCCTGCTTGGTGGTCGCGGCGCTGGCCGTCAAGCTGACCTCGCCGGGACCCGTGTTCTTCCGCCAGCGCCGGATTGGTCAGGACGACCGGGAATTCTCCATGCTCAAGTTCCGGACGATGGTCGACGGAGCGGAGGCGATGAAGGCAGCGCTGCGAAGCCGCAACGAGTGCCAAGGCCTGTTCAAGATCGCTGACGACCCCAGGATCACTCCGGTCGGCCGCCTCCTCCGGCGCACGTCGCTCGACGAGCTGCCGCAGCTACTGAACGTCCTCAGAGGGGAAATGAGCCTCGTCGGACCTCGGCCGCTCGTGCCCGAGGAGGACGCGATGATCGGCGGACTGAACCGGCGACGCCTGCTGGTGCCGCCCGGGATGACGGGCCAGTGGCAGATCCTGGGGTCAGGCCGTATCCCGATGCACGAGATGGTCAAGATCGACTACCTGTACGGCGCGAACTGGTCGCTATGGGGGGACCTGAAGATCTTGCTCCGCACAGGGCTCGTCGTCGCGGGTCGGCGCGGACTCTGACCGTCGTCGCCGCGAGGGCGCCGGTGCGGGCTGCGCCCCGAGCCTCTCCCGCTGCCTGAGGAAGACCACGGCCCTGGGACGAAGCATCCGCGCTCGGCGGTACGCGGCGAGCGACGCGCCCCCGTCGCCCGCGACCGCGACCAGCGCGCTTGCGCTCGAGCGCCAGGTCGCGCGGCACAGCGGGGTAAGGACGAGGAGCATGTCGGCGTGGACGCTTGCAGTGGCTCCGCCGTGGATGCTTGAAGTGGCTCCACCTCGCGTCGGTTGTCGTGTTGGTTGATTTTGCCGTAGTGGCCCGGCTGGTGTCGCCGTGGAGGTGAGCCCGGAGGGCGAGACGCAGCG
>JBBQNQ010000077.1:0-13491 GCA_038330095.1 Solirubrobacterales bacterium | reverse complement strand
CGGACCCGCCGCGCGACGACGGCGACACCGGCCGCAAGGTCGCGCGGCCCGAGCTCCACCCGCACGGGCACCCCCCGCAGCTCCCAGTCGGTGATGCGCCGCCCGAGCGAGACCTCGAGCGCGTCGTCGAGCTCCGCGCGTACGCCGTGGGCGCTCAGGTCGTCGATGAGCGCTTGGGCGGCCTCGGCGACGCCCTCGCCGGCCCGGGCCACGAGCACCGCGACCTGCACCGGCGCCAGCCGCGGGGGAACGCGCAGGCCGGCGTCGTCGCCGTGGGCCATGATCATCGCTCCGAGCAGGCGCGTAGACGTGCCCCACGAGGTCTGCCACGGGTGGCGCAACTCGCCGTCGCGGTCGGCGTACTGGGTCCCGAACGCGCGGGCGAAGCTCTGTCCGAGCTCGTGGGAGGTGCCCATCTGCAGCGCCTTGCCGTCGCGCATTGCGCCTTCGCACGACCACGACACGGTCGCCCCGGCGAACCTCTCGCGCTCGGTCTTGCGACCGCGGTACACGGGGATCGCGAGCTCGTTCACCATCGTCGCGGCGTAGACGTCGTCGAGGATCCGCAACGCGAACGCGTGCGCCTCCTCGGCGCTCGTGTGGGCGGTGTGGCCCTCCTGCCACAGGAACTCGGAGGTGCGCAGGAAGAGCCGCGGGCGAAGCTCCCAGCGCACCACGTTGGCCCACTGGTTCAGCAGCAGGGGCAGGTCGCGGTAGCTGGACACCCAGCGGGCGATGTAGGCGTTGACGATCGTCTCGGACGTCGGGCGCACGACGACCGGCTCGTCGAGCGCCTTGCCGCCGCCGTGCGTGACCACCGCGAGCTCGGGGCTGAAGCCCTCGACGTGCTCTGCCTCGCGCCGCAGGTAGGCCTCGGGGATCAGCAGCGGGAAGTACGCGTTGCGCGCTCCGGTGGCCTTGATCCGCTCGTCGAGCGCGGACTGCAGGCGCTCCCAGATCGCGTACGCCCAGGGCCGGATGACCATCGTGCCGCGCACCGGCCCGTTCTCGGCGAGCTGCGCCTTGGCGATGACGTCCTGATACCAGCGCGGGAAATCCTGCGCCTGGGAGGTCAGCACGCCTGCCACGAGCGGTCACTCTAGGGACGGGCGCCTCGACTTCGCGCGGCGTCGAGCACGGAGCCCGACGCTCAGGGATACTGGGCGCCGTCAACGAGGAAGAGGAGCGCGAGATGGACGCGGCCCGTCTGAATTCGATCCCGGTGTTCGCCGATCTCGGCGACGGTGCACGCGAGGCGATCGCCAAGCTCGCTGCCGAGGTCTCGGTGCCCGAGGGCAAGGAGCTCGTTCGCGAGGGCGACTACTCCTACGACCTGATCGCCATCGAGGAGGGAACTGCGCGCGTGCACCACGGCGAGGAGACGATCGCCGAGCTGGGACCGGGTGACGTGGTCGGCGAGATGGGCGTGCTGGAGCGCTCGCAGCGCAACGCGTCGGTCACCGCGACCTCTCCGATGCGCTTGGTCACGCTCACCTCGTGGGACGTTCGCAAGCTCAACAAGCAGGCGCCCGAGGCGGTCGAGCGCCTGCAGCAGCTGGTGGCCGAGCGCCGGAGCTAGCCCTGCCGCGGGCTCAGCGCCCGTTCGCCTTCGCCCAGACCGATGCCTGCCGGCGCACGACGTCGGCGAGGTTGCCGAGCGCGATGTTCGCGTCGACCAGGTGCAGGCCCCAGCCCTGGGTGGGACTCGGGGCCAGCATGGGGGAGGCGCCGCGCGGGGAGACCCTCAGCACGTTTGCGCCGTTCGCTGACAGGCACTTGGCGTTGTAGCTGCGCAGGTACTCGACCCATGCCGTCGAGGCGTTTGACTTCGGCAGCCCGACGATGCCGAGCGACGCGGCGATGAGGCTCCCACCGAACGGCGCGGTCGGCAGCAGCGTGTCGGTCTTGCCCGCGCCGCCGCCCAGCGAGGTCGGGTTGGTGCACAGGACCTCGCTGTCCGACTTCGGCTTGATTCCCCAGGCCCCGTCGATGCCGCCGGGGCGCCCGAACAGCGAGCCTGCAGGCGGCGTTTCGCCGAAGGTCGAGTAGGCGATCACGCAGCCGATCTGGGTCCTCGAGCGGCAGGCGCGGATGTTCTTGAAGTCGCCGCCGACGTCCTTGCCGGCCTTCACCTTCACGTCGCCACCAAGGAGGATCGCGGAGACCAGCCGGTCACGGGCCTTCGGCTTGGGATCGACCTCGCTGATGAGCAGGCGCCGGAGCATGAACGACCCCTGCGAGTGGCCGATGAAGACGACGCCGCGGCCCTTGTTGTACTTGCGCAGGTAGGTGCGCCACGCGGCACGGACGTCGCCGTACGCGACGTTTGCGTTGGCCGCCGTGAGCCCGCCGGCGAACAGCGACGGGACGGTGAGCTGCCGGTAGAGCGGCGCGAAGACGCGGCAGTCGCGCGAGTAGCGCGAGGCCTGGTAGAGGGCGATCGACTTCAACTCCGGATCGGCGGTCCGTTTCGCCAGCGGCCCGGTCTGGTCGCTGGTCGTCGGGTAGACGTAGAAGCAGTCGACCTGCGGGTTCTTCGTGCGCTTGACGCGCTGCACGTCGAGCGTCGCGCCCTTCGGCGAGATACGGGTCGTCTTCAGGCTCGGCTCGCACGGGTTGTCGGCCATGCCCGGCTTGCACAGCCAGCGCGATGCGGCGTGCGCCGGTGTCGCAAGCACGACAAGCAAGCAGGCGGCCAGGAGGAGCGGGATGAGCCGACGGAGGGTTCGCATGGCCGCGACCGTAGCCGGAAGCCGCCACCTCATGCGCCGGTGCCTCCCGGCCGCGCTGTGGCCGAATTCGCCCTTATGGGTTCACATAAGATGCGTTATCGAGCATGAAAGCGCGCGAGTGTAGGGTTCCGGCCGACACTGCCGATAGATCCGTTCGGGAGGAGGGATTCTGGTACTGACTGGCGCCAGAGGGTGCCTGCACGTCATCGGGCTCGGCCTGCTCGTCGCTGTGCTCGGCGTTGCCGTGATCGCCTGTCCGCAGGACGCCGCCGCTGCTTACAGTCGGGGCAAGGACCGCAGCGGCCCGCTGACGATCACTGTGCTCTCGGGCCGCGCCGACCTGGTCAGCGGCGGCGATGCGCTCGTTGCGATTCGCGGCGCGCGCTCGACGCGCGGGCTCACGGTCAAGGCGGCGGGCAAGGACCAGACGAGCTCGTTCAAGCGCCGCGCCGACGGAGCGGCCGTGGGCTTGATCCGCGACCTTCCGCTCGGTAGGAGCTCAGTCATCGCGCGTAACTGGCGCCGTGCAGCGAAGCTTCGCGTCACCAACCATCCGATTGGTGGTCCCGTCTTCTCGGGCCCGCAGCTGCAGCCGTGGAAGTGCCAGCCGGCCGCGCTCGACCGGCAGTGCTCCGAGCCCCCCACGCTCTCCTACCTCTACAAGTCGTCGGATCCGGCGAAGTCGGGGCTCCAGCCTTACGACACCGCGAACCCGCCGGCGGACGTCGCGACGACGACGACCGACGAGGGGGTCGCGGTTCCCTTCATCGTGCGCGTCGAGACGGGCTACATCGACCGCGACCAGTACCAGATCGCGGTTCTCTTCCAGCCCGGCAAGCCCTGGACGGCGGTGAGGCCCCAGGCCCAGTTCAACAACAAGCTGCTGATCACGCACGGCTTCGGCTGCGGTGTCGACTACCAGACCGGCAGCGCACCGGCCGTTACCGGCGGCGCGGCCCAGACCGCGCTCGCCCGCGGCTTCGCGACCATGTCGCACGCGCTCGACAACGCCGGCCACAACTGCAACCTCGTGACCGAGGCCGAGGCGCTGGTGATGACAAAGGAGTACCTGATCGAGCGCTACGGGACGCTCCGCTACTCGATCGGCACGGGCTGCTCGGGTGGGTCGCTGGCCCAGCAGTGGATCGCGAACGCCTACCCCGGCGTCTACCAGGGGATCCTGCCGACGTGCTCGTTCCCGGACGCGTGGAGCACGGCGACGCAGTTCCTCGACTACCACCTGTCGCTCGCGTACTTCAGGGACCCCTCGAGGTGGGGCGCCGGCGTGACGTGGACGCCCAGGCAGATGGCCGACCTCCAGGGCCACGTATCGACCCTGAATGCCCAGGTCAGTGACGCGGCGCAGTTCCACGTCGTCGTCCCCACCGACCCGTGCAACGGCATCACCGCCCCGCAGCGCTACAGCCCGACGACCAACCCCGGCGGCGTGCGGTGCACGATCCAGGACGCCGCCATCAACGTGTTCGGGCCGCGCCGGCCCTCTTTCTGGGGTGAGCAGGAGAAGGAGATCGGTCGCGGCTTCGCGGGCACGCCGACGGACAACGTCGGCGTGCAGTACGGCTTGTCCGCACTGCGCAGCGGCAAGATCACGGCCGCCCAGTTCGTGGATATCAACGCGAAGATCGGCGGCCTCGACGCAGACGCCGCGCTCGTCCCGAACCGCATGGTCGCGGACCGCCCGGCGCTGGCCAACGCCTATCGCAGCGGGATGATCAACGAGGCGAACAACCTGGGCCGGACGGCCATCATCGACTGCCGCGGACCCGACGAGGGCCTGTTCCACGACGCCTACCGCGCGTTCGCGGCGCGCGCGCGGCTCGACCGTGCGTTCGGCAACCACCGCAACCAGCTCATCTGGGAGGGGCCGGTGAGCCTTACGGCCGACCCGCAGTGCGAGCGCAACAGCTTCGTGGCGATGGACCGCTGGCTCGCCGCCGTCGAGAGCGACACGTCCAGAGGGCCGCTCGCGCAGAAGGTCGCGCGCGACAAGCCCGCCGACCTCACCGATCGCTGCTACGACGGCAAGGGCGTGAAGGTCTCCGACGACCTCTGTCCGTCCGTGGTCCACGTCTATGGAACGCCGCGAACGGTCGCCGGCGACGCGATCACCACGGACACCAACAAGTGCAGGGTCAAGCCCCTGAATCGCGCGGACTACGGCAGCGTGCAGTTCACGGACGCCCAGTGGGCACAGCTGGAGAAGATCTTCGGCAACGGCGTATGTGACTTCTCCAAGCGTGGCGTCGACCAGCAGCCGACGATCCCGTGGCAGACCTACCAGGACGCTCGGGGCAGGGTCGTCTATGGCGGCAGGCCACTGCGCCCGCCGCCGGCGAGCAAGCCCCTGAGGTAATCACTTCGCCGCCGCAGTTCTGACCCGCAGGAGGGGCGCCAACTCCGCCAGGACGTCGAAGTCGTCGTCCTGTGTCCAGACGACGAGGTCGTGCGCGAGCGCCGTCGCCGCGATGATGGCGTCCATCGCCCCCGCACGTCGGCCCTGCTCGCGGGCTGCGGTGAGCAGCCCGGCGAGCTTGACGCTGACCGCCTCGTCGTAGGCCACGGGCACGAACCGGCGCGCCCTTGCGTACGTTGCTTCTCGGAGCGTTCTCAGCGCCTCGGTGCTCGCTCTCCGCACGCCGACGTCCAGCTCGGTCAGCGTCGCGACCGACACCCGGGCGTCCCCGTCAGGAGGCTCGCTCAGTGGACGGCGTTGCTCGGCGGCTATGAAGATGCTCGTGTCAGCCAGATAGCCGGGCATCGAGCATGTCGTCCGTCGTGAGGCCGGTGTCGAAGTCTTCAGCCGGCGAGTCGAGCTGCTTCGCCTCGGCGAGCTCGCCAATCTCCGCCAACTCGGCGAGGAACAGCTCGCTCGAGCGACGCTCGCTCCTCTGCCGACGCGGGACTATCTCAGCCACGGGCCGGCCGTGAACCGTAAGCACCACGGTCTCGCCGCTCTCGACGGCCGCGACCACTCGGCGAGTGTGGTTGCGGAGCTCTCTGACCGACACGTCCATAGGCGTGGCACAGCGTAGCACCCAATGCCGCCGCGAACCCTGTCTCACACCGACTTGGCAGGAGCCGGCCGTGGCCGTGGGCCTGCGAGCATGCGGCGGGTGCGCGTGCTGCTTCGAGCCTTCAGCGGGCAGCGGTCGAGCCGCTCGTTCGACCCGCGCCAGGTCGGAGGGCTGGAGTGCCGCGCGTGGGAGACCTACTACCAGCGCCGGTGGGCGGCTTTCCTCCTCGCCTCGGTCGGGCTGGTCCGTGCGGCCTTCGGGATGCTCTGGCGCAGGACGCTGGCGGGTGCGTGGCTCGTGCTGCGCGCCAACCAGAAGTGGGCGCCGTTCCCCGGCAACGATCCGGCCGCCGCCCGGGCGCTGATGGAGCGTTTCTACCGCCTGCTCGCGGACGCCGAGGGGCTCAGCATCGATGCGCGACGCGCCGCCGAGCTGGAGGTCGAGTGGTGGCGCGCGCATCGTGAGGCACAGCACGGCGAAGGCTCGGGTGGTGCGTCAGAGCTGGTCGGCGCGCTGCGGGACCTCTACGCGTACTCCTACGACGTGGAGCCCGAAGCGGTCACCCACGCCGCCGCTCTGCGCGCCGAGGCCATGGACGTCTCCGACCGCTGGGTCGCCGACGGTTGCGACCCCGACGACCCGCGGCTGCGGGAGGAGCGAGCCCTGCTCGTGCGCTCGTACGCCGCGCTTCTGGCCGCCGTTCACCGCTGAGCCTCCGGCCTACACGGAGCGGCTGCGCTGCAAGTCGGCGTGGGCCTTGAGGACTGCGCTGTCGAAGCTGGCCAGTGACACGCCCGTCGAGCCGCGGTGCTCGGCGTGAATCGCCGTGGCAAGCGCGAAGGCGTCGGGTAGCTTGAGGTTCGTGCGTGCGCGGACCGCGGCGGCACGCTCGGCCAAGGCCATGTCGACCTCGATCGTTTCGATACTCAGCTGTGTGAGCATCTGTTCCACTTTTGCGTGGGCACCGACGCGTAAGGGGCCGATGAGGATCTCGGCGTAGTTGACGGCGCACAGCATCCGACGCGTACCGGCCGTCAACGAGCCGCGGACGTGCTCGACGGCGTCGCCGTGATGAACATCGTCCCGATTGAGAAACCCGATCAGGACGTCGCTGTCGAAGACGACTACTCCCACCCGGCGCGCACTTCTTCGAGGTACCCAGGTGGGTACGCGGCAGCGTCGAGGCTGCCGGCGAACTCGTCAATGAGGTCATCGCCCTTGATCAGTTCAATCCGCCCCGGGCCGACGCTGCGCACGCGCACATCGTCCCCCGGGGCCAGCCCGGCGGCGCGCATGACTTCTACGGGGATGGTGATCTGGTTCTTGCGGGACAAGACGCTCATGGGCCCTTTACTTTATCAGGCTCAGGTAAAGCGCCGTGGCTCGACTAGAGCCGCCGACCGGTTGCGCCCTCGGTGTCGGGCTTCTCGCTGACCCCGCCGCTCTCGGCGTCGAAGCACTCGTGGGGCGTAGAGTCGGTCGCGTCGTGTCCCGGTGCGTCGGGCGACGAGACGCGGAACGAGCGAGGGGCGGAGATGGCCACTATCGAGAGCAGCCGCATCGCCGCTCTGCGGCCGTGGGCGCTCGCCGGCACCTACCTGGAGGCGTGCAACTGCGAGGCGATCTGCCCCTGCCGGCGGATCGGTGGCCGGCCCGGGGGGCGCTCGACCTACGGGGTCTGCATGGGTGCGCTCTCCTGGGCGGTGAAGGAGGGCGCGGCGGGTGAGGTGGACCTGTCCGGGCTGGGTGCGGTCATGGCGTGTCGATACGACGACGACGAGCCCGGTTCACCCTGGACCTTCTTCCTCTATGTCGATGAGCGCGGCAACGAGCGCCAGCGCGAGGCGCTCGCCTTGATCTTGACCGGCGAACTGGGCGGCACCCCTCATCGGCAGTTCCCGTGGGTCTGGAAGGAGAGCCACATGCTCGGATGGCGCCCGGCTCCCATCGAGATCGAGCACACCGCCCGACGTGGCTGGTTCAGGGCCGGGGAGCACGTAACGATGCGTGTGCGCGAGCCAGTCCCCGACCAAGAGCCGGTCACCTGCATCATGCCAGGGCACCACCGCTCGGGCTTAGAGCTCTACGCCGACCTTCTGCACGTCCACGAGGGGCCGCTCTCGTTCGAGTTGAGCGGGAGGTGCGCCTACCAATCAACCTTCGAGTACTCGTCAGGCGAGGCGTAGAGGACTAGGCGGTCGCCTCGGCTAGGGTGAGTTGGACCCGTGCCCGACGAATCTCAGACCCGCAGCGTCAAGATCGGCGCCGACGAGCGCGGCGGCTGGTCGTCCGAGCGCCCGCGGCGTGACGGCCGCCCGCCCCGGCCGCCCGACGTGTCGGTGCGCTGTCGGGTGCTCTCCCCCACCGATCGCCTGCACTACGCGCCCGGCAGCCTGCTCGTGGTCGTCGCCGGCTCGCCCGAGGACCGCGACGACCTCATCGCGCGGGTAGTGGAGGGAGCGTCCTCGGCGCTGTCGCTCGACAAGGTGCGAGGGCTGCTTGCCGGCAGGGTCGACGAGGCGCAGGTCGAGGCTCGGGCCCTCGAGCTCCTCGACGCCGCGATCGTCAAGCGGCTGGAGGCCGGTGAGACGGTCGTCGTCGGCGCCGACGGGGTCGACCCGGACGAGCGCGAGCGCTACGTCCGGCTCGCCGCCCGCTTCCGGCGCCCGCGCCACCTGATCTTCCTCGAGGTCGCCCGCGACCGCGCCCGCGACGAGGACCGCCCGGGGCTGAACGAGCTGCGCCGAAGGCTGGACGCCGGCGAGCTGGGCGCCGAGGGCTTTCATACCGCGCTGCGGCTCGGCGGAAAGTCCGCCTCCGAGCTCAAGCGGATCGTCTTTCGCTCGGAGCCCCAGGAGAGCTAGCCCGGCGACGGTGGCCGCTCGCGGGGTCCGTTCGCGTATCCCTCACACAGCGTCCGTCACCGAGGAGGGCAGAGCGATGTCTGCGACCAGCGAGCTTCCGACCGCCACCCGGCGCTTCTGTGCGGCCATGGAGGCCGGCGACGCCTTTGGGGCGGTGGAAGCGCTCTCTCCTGATGCGGTGCTGCACTCGCCGATCACCTTGGGGATCGACTTCCGCGGGCGCGATCAGCTGCGCGAGCTCTTCGAGGATGTTCTCGCAGTGGTCAGCGAGCCTCGCTACACCGAGGAGGTCGGTGACGGCGACGTCCGGGTCATCGTCGGGGAAGGTCGCGTCGGGTCGCAGCGGCTGCACGAGACCATCCTCGTGCGGCTGGACGACGCGGGACTCATCCGCGAGCTCACGCTGTACATCCGCCCGCTCCCCGGCCTCGCTTCGCTCGCGGCGGCGCTGGGCCCGCGTGTGGCGGGCAGACATGGACGTGCGCGCGGCCTCGCCGCTGCGGCCATGATGCGCCCGCTGGCCGCGGCCATCCGGGCCGGCGAGCGCACCGCAGTGCGCCTGGTCGCGCCGCGCTGACGACCCGGGTCCGCTGCGCTCACGCCTCCACCCCCTCTCCCCCGTCGTGGACGGTGACGATGCGCTCGAGCAGCAGGTTGTTAGGGACGCGCACGGTGGCGCCCTCGTCGGTGCGCAGGACGGTCGTCGTCGCCTCGAGCGCCACGACCCTGCCGCGGACGCCCTCCACCGAAAGCGTCTGGCCGACGTCGAAGGCGCTCGCTACATAGCGCCCGGCGCTCAGCTCGCGAGCCACCCCCCGGCCCCCGAGCCCGAATGCGATCGCGAAGGTCGCCGCAACCGCGGCGAGAAGAATCCCCACCAGCCCCATCAGGATCGCCGTCGAGATGGCGATCTGCGCGGCCGCGGTGATGACGAAGACCGCGATGATCGCGACCTCGGCCACCTTGCCGAGCGGGATCGGCAGGTCCATCTGGTACGCGAGCCGGTCGACGCGACGACGCGCCAGCCCCGCGAGCACGATGCCCGCGAGCACCAGCGCCAGCGCCACGAGCAGGTTGGGCAGGAACAGCACGACCTTGTTGAGCGACTCGCTGAGGAACTGGAGACCGAGCAGCGAGAGCGCGGCGAGGATTGCGACGATGGACAGCGTCAGGCGAACCGCGCGCCCGACGATCCGGGAGAGCGACCGCTCCGTCCCCATCCGCTCGAGGACGTCGTGGATGTCCCAGCGCTCGCCCAGGTCGTCCGCGCCCAGTGCCCGCAGCGCCCGGCGCACCACCGCACCGATCACCCAGGCCGCGAGCAGACCGAGGAGCAGCAGCGCTATCGCGCCGCCGGCGCGCGGTAGGAAGCCGCCGAGCTCCTCGCCGGCGCGGTTGAGCACCGTGCTCGTCGCGGCGGTCACTGCCCCGCCCTGCGACGCAGGCCGGTGACAACCGCAAAGCCAGAGATCGCGGCGGACAGCAGGCGGCCCGCCGCGCGTAGCGGCTCGCGCACGACGCGCTGCCAGCGCGCCTGGCGCACGATGCGCGTCGTCAGGGCCTGGCTGGGCCGGGGGGGCTCCTCGCGCAGGACGAGAAGGTGCTGCTGGAGGCGCTGCTCCGCAGTGCTCGCGGGGGCGTCGTCGTTCATCGAGGGAGCTCCCAGTCGTAGGTGTTGGCGCGCAGGATCGCGATGAGCTCCCCGCGTGCGCGATTCAGGCGACCCTTCACGCTGCCCAGCGGCGCCTCGGTTACCGCCGCGATCTCCTCATAGCTCAGCCCCTCGACGTCGCGGAGCACGAGCACGGCTCGGTGCTGGGGCTTGAGCAGGGCGATCTTCGCCTCGAGGCGGCGGCGCCGCTCGCGCGCCTCCAACTCGGCGACGGGCGTGCGCGCGACCGCCGACTCAGCGATCGCGCCCGCCTCCTCGACGCCCTCGGGCTCGAGCGGCTCGGGAAGGCGTCGCTCGGCGGCTCGCAGGGCGGCGTTGTGGGTGATCTGGAGCAGCCAGGCCCGGAAGGTCCCCTCGCCACGGAAGCCGTCGAGGCGGTTGAAGGCGCGCAGGAAGGCGTCCTGGCTCACGTCATGCGCTTCGTCGCGCCCCACTATCCGAGCGGCGACTCTGAACACGACGTCGCGGTGGCGGGCGACCAGCGCATCGAAGGCCGCCGGGTCACCGCGCCGGGCACGGACGACGAGCGCGCGGTCGGGATCGGCGGTCATCCGGGCCATCCTACGGCGGCGCTGAATGCGCGGGTCAACGAGGCAGATTGTGGGAATAAGGGCTCTGATCCGACGGGAGGCCGACGGGTTACACGCACTCTCGGCGCACTCCCCGGGTGTAACCCCCGGGCACCCGGACGGATCAGACCGCTTCGATGGATCACGCAACCCAGCAGCTGGCGCCCTCATCGCCCGGCCAGCGAGCGCGGACCGTGCGCGAGCGAGCGCTCCTCGTGGTGCAGGCGACCGACTACGTGGAGGAGCGCGTCGCCGAGGCGCTGTCCCTCGACGAGTGCGCCCGCGCGCTCTACAGCTCTCCGCGCCAGCTCCAGCGCGCGCTTGCGGACCACGGGACCTCGTGGCGCAGCTTGGTGCTCGAGGCGCGGATGCGCGTCGCGGCGGAGCGCCTCGCCGAGCGCCACTGGACGGTGCGCCGGGTGGCCCGGTCGGTGGGCTACATCGAACCCGGGCAGTTCGCCAAGGCGTTTCGCCGCGCCCACGGGGTCACGCCGAGCGAGTACCGGCGCACCGCGGGCGATCGCCGCGCGAACGTCGACGCGCCCTCTCACTCGGCGGCTGAGGGCTAGGGCGCGAATCGCCGACCACGAGGTGGACGGCGTGCGCTGGGTCGAGCTGCGGGCCCCCGGAGAACAATACGTTTCGGATCTTCGCCCCGCGGCCGGGATAGGAGCCGGCATCTCCGCGACCTAAGCTGGTCGCACTGACCGTCCGGCCGTACATCCTGCGTCTCGCTCGCCTCGAGGATGTCTACGCCCTCGCCATGACCGTTCACGAGGGCTTCGCGGGCTACCGCGAGTTCGCGCCGCCGGGCTGGTCGCCGCCTCCGCTCGAGCAGGAAGCCGAATGGCTGCGGCGTGGGCTGCCCGACCCCGACGTGTGGTGCATGGTGGGCGAGCGCGACGGCGAGGTGGCCGGGCACGTCGCCTTCAGGTCGGCGCGATTGTCACGGTGGGGCGACGGCGGCGATGTCGGGCTGGCCCACCTGTGGCAGGTGTTCGTGCGACGTGCTTACTGGGGGACCGGTCTGGCGCCCACCCTCCTCGCCGCTGCGACCGAGCGGGCCGGCGAGCGAGGCTTTGCACGCATGCGGCTCTACACGCCCGCCCGCCAGGCCCGGGCGCGGCGCTTCTACGAGCGCGAGGGCTGGACAGCGCGCGGGGAGCCGTTCGTGGGTCCCCAGCTCGGGCTTCCCATACTCGAGTACCGGCGACCTCTGTGAACGGGGCGGTCAGCGCCGCGGCAGCCCCGCGCCGCGGCTCTGGAAGCCGATCAGCAGCTCGTTCTCATAGGCCACCCGCTCGCCCGTCCGCTCCAGCGCGCGGAACATGCCCTTGAGCCGGCGCAGCCCGTCGGGTGGTTGCTCGGCGATCGAGCGCGCCAGTTCGAGCGCGGCCGCCTCAGCCTGCGCCGCCGGCGCGGTCGCCTGCAACAGGCCGAGCGCGGCCGCCTCCTGCGCCCCGACGACGCGGCCGGTGAGGATCAGCTCCTTGGCCCGCGCCAGGCCGACGAGCGGAACGAGCCGTGCGGGGCCCACGGGAACGCCATGCCGGGCTCCCACCCACGCCAAGGCGAGGTTGTCGCCGCCCACCCGCAGGTCGCAGCCGGCGGCGAGCTCGGCGCCCGCCCCCACGCAGTTGCCCACGCATACGGCGATGGTCGGCGCCGGAAAGGCCTCGAGAGCGGCGTAGAGAAGGGCGAAGGCCTCCATGCGCGCCACGCCGCCCTCGTGGTCGAGACTCTCGGCGACGTCGGCTCCGGCGGACAGCGCGCGCTCGCTGGTGGTGGAGAGCACCGCGACCCGCACCTCCGGGTCGCCCGCCGCGCCCTCGAGCGCCTCGAGCAGGGCGGCCAGGAGTGCGGAGTCCATCGCGTTGCGGCGCTCGGGGCGGTCGAGGCGCAGCACCTCGATCCCGGGCTCCAGGCGCTCGCGTTGCAGGGGTGGCATCGCCCGTAGTGTGGCGGTGCTCGGCTAGACTCCGCAGTCCGGCGGATCACCCACCCGGCCGCGGGCGCCTCGGCGCCCGACCGTGGCCCCGCGCCGGCCTCGAGCCGGCGGCCTGTCCCGGTGGCTGGGAGTGTCACGCCGCCCAGGCAAGACACGAAGTCCTGGGACGTAAGAAGTCAGTGGTGATCCTCGACCGGGCGGTCCCGGGCGGGCCAGCGGCTCGTCCGGGCCGCAGCCTTCTCTCGTGCAGCGTGTTGGGCGATCAGGAGGGCGGCGCGATCGCGCCGGCCAGCCGCTCCGCGGTGTCGGCGGTCAGCCCGGCGAAGGTGACCCCCACCCCGCCGCCGCGGACGCGCAGCGTCATCCCCCGCCGCCAGGGTCGCGGGCGGGGGCGCTCGACCCGCTCGACGGCGGCCAGCGGCAGCGTGCGCACGCGCCCGAGCACGAAGTCGTCGAGCAGCCACAGCAGGCGCCGCTCGGTGAGCACGAGCAGCGCGGAGGAGCCGCCGGCGTGGCAGGTGACGACCTCGCGAACCGCCTCGCCCTCGGTGAGGGCACGCAGCAACTCGGGGCCGAGGGCGCGGCGCACGGGCGGCGGCAGCCACCACCCCAGGCCCCGGCGCGGCGCCGCGGCGGCGGCGGCGGCGGCGGCCGGGCCCCCGCGCGCAGCG
>JBBQNQ010000076.1:0-13493 GCA_038330095.1 Solirubrobacterales bacterium | reverse complement strand
GATCAACGACCGCTGGGGCCATCTGCTCGGCGACGAGTGCCTGGTTTGCGTCGCGGAGATCCTCCAGCGCGTCCTGCGCAGCCCCGACTCGTGCTTTCGCTGGGGAGGCGACGAGTTCGCGATCCTCGCCGACACCGACCTGGCCGGCGCGGACGTGCTTCGTGGCCGGGTCACCGAAGCGGTGGCGGACGGCTTCTCGACGCCCGACGGGCAACCGCTGAGCATCTGCCTCGGGATCGCGCAGCTCGGTCCGGACATGACCCCGGCCGAGCTCATGGAGCGCGCGGACCGCGACCTGATCGCGGCCAAGCACCAGCACAACGGACCACGCGGGCGCGTCGCCCCTCATGCCGCGGGCTGAGGAGCGGCGGTGACCCGGCCGGTGTGGACCGCCGGCCCCGACGAAGCGCGAATCGTCGCCCGGCTGCTCGTGGAGTTCCGCGACCACAACGGCAACGACTGGCCGTCGGAGAACGCCATCCTCGCCAGCGTCGAGCGGCTGCTCGAGGATCCGGCCACGGAGTTCCTGCTCGGCGCGCACGGCGAGGATGCCCCACCGGCCGGGGTGTGCCAGCTGCGCTTCCGCTGGTCCGTGTGGACGGCTGCGCCCGACTGCTGGCTCGAGGACCTCTACGTCCGCGCCGACGCGCGCGGACAGGGCGTGGGAGAGGCGCTGGTCGCGGCCGCCCTGGAGAGGGCGCGGGCACGCGGGTCCCGGCGGATCGAGCTCGACACCTCCGAGTCAAACGCGGGTGCCCTGGCGCTCTATGAGCGGATGGGCTTCTCGACCTCGAGCAAGAGCGCGCCCCCGGCCCGCGATCTCTTCCTGGGCCGGGCGCTTGAGTGAGCGACGCGGTCGACGAACGGCATCGACGAGGGAGAGGGTGAGGGGAGCCGATCGTGGTCGAGACTGACGTTAAGCCGAACTATTCAGTCAAAGTGCAGTCTCGTGGCGCCGGACTCTCCCCAGAGGCCTAGACCGCCTCTCCTCCCTCCCTCGTCGCCGCCGTTCGTCTACCGCCGCGCCACGTTCGCCTCATGGACCCTCCGCTGCTCGGGCGAGCGCTCCAGGCGCGGCAGTGGCGCTTCCTCGCCGCCGCGCTCCAGCGCCTCGAGGTACGCAAGGTCCTCCTCGAGCACCTCCAGGGCCTGCTCTCGGGGCAGCGGCGGGCCGTGCCCGGGAACGACCGTCTCCGCGCGCTCGACGAGTCCGCGCAGGCGCTCGAGCGTGGCGCGGTAGGCGGCCGGGTCGGCGCCCGTCCAGAGCATCGGTATCTCGACCGGGGACAGGTAGTCCCCGCAGCACAGGACGCCGGCCCACGGGGCTAGGATCGCCGTGCCGTCGGCCGTGTGCCCCGCGGCCTCGTGCAGCTCGAGCTCGCGCTCTCCGACCTCGCAGCGGCCGGGCACCGGCAGCTCCCGCACGCCGCCGAGCCTCAGCGGCGGCCGCTGGATGTAGTAGCGGTCGTCGAACTCGCGCAGCTCGCGCTGGGCCTCCCCGGGGGAGTCCTGCAGGCGGCGGGCGGTGGCCTCGCCGACGCCCAGCGGCGCCTCGGGGAACGCCGTCGGGGCCAGCACGTGGTCCCAGTCAGCGTGGGTGGCGAGCAGGCCGGCGACGCGAAAGCCAGCCTGCTCGAGCAGCCGGGGCAGGGCCTCGAGCTCGTCGGGGAGCACCGGCGAGTCCACGACGAACGCCTCCTCCGGCCCGCCCCGGATCGCCGTGCACGTCGTGGCCCAGATCGCGCTGGTCACCACGATGACGTCGGCGTGGACGCCGACGGCGCGCATTGGGGGCCCTAGCCGCCGAGCAGCAGCTTGGCCGCCTCCCGGAGGTTGGCGACCTCGGCGGTCGGCTTCCTCTGACCCTGCTCGAGCTCCTCGCCGTGGCGGTTGACCCATACCACGGGCACCTTGAGCTTCAGGCAGGGCTCGACGTCGTGGTAGTAGCTGGCGGCCACGTGCACCCAGCCGCGCTTGCCGCCCATGCGCCGCTCGCACTCCTTGAAGTGCGCGGGGTCGGGCTTGTAGGAGCGCACCTGCTGGGCCGTGACCACGAGGTCGAAATCGCTGGGGATGTGGCGGCGGGTCTGCCCCAGGAGCTTGTCGTCGATGTTGGAGATAAGCCCGAGGCTCATCTTCTTGCCGAGCTTGTCCAGGGCGGGGCCGGTTTCCTTGAACGGCCGCCAGCGCTGGACGGAGTCGGGGAGGAAGCCCGTGCGCGAGGGCTCCAGCGGCCAGCCGATCTCCTTGGCGATCTGCACCGCGGTACGGCGCAGGACCTCAGCGTAGAGCTCGTAGGAGCCACCCTGAATCTCGCGCTCCGTCTTGTGAAAGAGCTCGATGAGCTGGGCGCGATCGATGGTGAAGCCGTCCTTGTCAGCCTCCCCGCGGAAAGCGTCGTAGACCCCTTCCTCCCAGTCGATGAGGGTGCCGTAGACGTCGAAGCTGATGAACTTGGGATCCTTGGGAAGCGGCATGTGCGGACGGCATTGTAGGTTTCCGCTCCGCGATGGACCTTCTCGAGTACCAGGGCAAGCAGCTTTTCGCCCGCCACGGCATCCCCGTTCCCTCCGGCGAGGTGGCCTCCAGCGTCGACGAGGCCCTCGCCGCGGCCGAGCGCGTGGGCTACCCCTGCGTGGTCAAGGCGCAGGTCCAGATCGGCGGTCGTGGCAAGGCAGGCGGGATCAAGGTCGCGCAGGATTCCTCGCAGGCGCGGGAGCACGCAGGGGCGATCCTGGGCATGGACATCCGTGGCCACCACGTCGGAGAGGTGTGGGTCGAGAAGGCCTCGGACATCGCCTCGGAGTACTACGCCTCGATCGTCTTCGACCGCTCCGCCCGCGCGCCGCTGGTCCTGCTCTCCACCAAGGGCGGGATGGACATCGAGGAGGTCGCCGAATCGGACCCTCAGGCCATCGCCCGCCTGCACGTGGACCCGCTCATCGGCTTCCAGGCCTTCCACGGGCGGCGACTGGCCTTCGAGGCAGGGGTCGACGGCGACGTGGTCCGCCCCGTGACCGCCTTCCTGACCCGCCTCTACGAGGCGTTCGTGGCCGAGGAGGCGATGCTCGTCGAGGTCAATCCCCTGGTGGTGACGGGTGACCGGAAGGTGAGCGCGCTCGACGCGAAAGTCACGCTGGACGGCAACTCGCTGTTCCGCCACTCCGACAACGCCGCCTTCCGCAACGTGGCCGCCGAGGACCCGCAGGAGCGCATGGCCCGTGAGCGGGACCTGACCTACGTCAAGCTCGACGGCGACATCGGGATCCTCGGCAACGGCGCGGGGCTCGTGATGTCGACGCTGGACGTGGTCGCCCAGGCGGGCGGCTCGCCTGCCAACTTCCTCGATGCCGGGGGCGGCTCCAAGGCCGAGGCGATCGTCAACGCGGTCGAGGTGATCCTCTCCGACGAGAAGGTGCGCGCCGTGCTGTTCAACATCTTCGGGGGGATCACCCGCTGCGACGAGGTCGCGCGCGGACTGATCGAGGCGTTCGAGCAGGTCGACGTGACCGTGCCCTTCGTGGTGCGGCTCGACGGGACCAACGACGAGGATGGCCGCCGCCTGCTCGCCGAGGCGGACCTGCCCAACGTCCACGTCGAGAAGACGATGCTGGGCGCGGCGGCGCGGGTCGTCGAGCTGGCGAAGGCGAGCGCGCCGGCATGAGCATCCTCGTGGGGCCGCAGACCAAGCTCGTCGTCTCGGGCATGACCGGGCGGGAGGGCAGCTTCCACGCGCTCAACAACCGCCGCTACGGGACCGACGTCGTGGCCGGCGTGACGCCGGGCAAGGGCGGCCAGGACGTCGAGGGCGTGCCGGTGTTCGACACCTTCCACGCCGCCGTCTCGCAGACCGGCGCCAACACCGCGATGGTCTTCGTGCCCGCCCCGTTCGCGGCCGACTCGGTGCTCGAGGCCGCCGAGGCCGGAATCGAGATCGTCGTGTGCATCACCGAGGGCATACCCGCGCACGACATGCTGCGGGTCTACACCCACCTGCGCCGCACGGACGCCACGCGACTGATCGGGCCCAACTGCCCCGGCGTGCTCTCGCCGGGCAAGGCCAACGTCGGGATCATCCCCGCCGCGTTCTTCTCGGAGGGCAACGTCGGCTTGGTCTCGCGCTCGGGCACCCTGACCTATCAGATCGGCAACGAGCTGGCCCAGCGCGGCTTTGGCAACTCGAGCATCGTGGGGATCGGCGGCGACCCGGTCGTCGGCTCCTCGTTCATCGACGTCATCGCGCTCTTCGAGCAGGACGACCAGACCGAGCTGATCGTCATGTGCGGCGAGATCGGCGGCGACGAGGAGGAGCGCACCGCCGACTACATCGGCGAGCACGTGACCAAGCCGGTCGTCGGGTACATCGCCGGGTTCACCGCCCCGCCGGGCAAGACCATGGGCCACGCCGGCGCGATCGTCTCGGGCTCCCAGGGAACCGCGGCGGCCAAGGCGCAGGCGCTCGAGGCCAAGGGCGTGCGCGTCGGGCGCACGCCCACCGCGGTCGCCGAGCTCGCTGTCGAGGTCCTCGGCGGCGTGCGCGCGTAGGGCGGGCTAATCTCCGGGCGTGGCCGTCGCCGCCAAGCCCATCTCCTTCGCACGCGGCGCACCCTCGCTGGACATCGTCGACGTCGACGGCCTGCGCGAGGCCGCCGACCGCGCGTTCACCGACGATCCCGCCGGCGCCTTCTCCTACGGCACCGCGATCGGGTATCCGCCGCTGCGCGAGTGGATCGCCGAGCAGCACGGGGTGGACCCCGAGTGCGTGCTGGTCACCAACGGCTCGATGCAGGCCGACGCGTTCCTGTTCGACGTGCTCGTGCAGGCCGGCGACGGGGTCATCGTCGAGCGCCCCACCTACGACCGCACGCTGCTCTCGCTGCGCGCCCGGGGAGCGAGCGTGACGGCGGTGGAGCTCCAGCCCGACGGCATCGACGTCGACGCGGTGGCGCGTCTGCTCGACGACGGGCTGCGCCCGAAGCTCGCGCACATCATCCCCAACTTCCAGAACCCGGCCGGCCACACGCTCTCGCGGGCCAAGCGCAAGCGCCTGCTCGAGCTCGCGGCCGAGTACGACCTGCTGATCTTCGAGGACGATCCCTACGTCGCCCTGCGCTTCGAGGGCGAGACGCTTCCACGGATGCTCGAGCTCGACGACGCCGACCGCGTCGTCTACGCGTGCTCGTTCTCCAAGACCGTGTGCCCGGGGATCCGCGTGGGCTACCTCGTCGGGCCGCCCGACCTCATCGCCCGCGTTCGCACGCTGGCGACCAACACCTACATCTCACCGAGCATGGTCAGCCAGGCGATCGTCAACCAGTTCTGCCGCTCGGGCGCGATCGACCGCTCGATCGAGACGGTCAAGGCCGCCCTGCACGAGCGCGCCGCCGCGCTCGTCGCCGCGCTGGCCCGCGAGCTGCCCGAGGCCCGGTACGTCCCGCCCCAGGGCGGCTACTTCCTGTGGGTCGAGCTGCCCGAGGGCGCCGACGTGCACGCGATCTTCGAATCCGCGCGCGAGCGCGGCGTGGCCATCGTCAAGGGCACGGACTTCGTCATGGAGGGGGGCGAGAACACCCTTCGCCTGGCCTACTCGGGGGTGACGGTGCCCCAGATCGAGGAGGGCGTCACCCGCCTGGCGGAAGCAGTCCGCGCCGCATGAGCGGGCCGCGCATCGCTCCGGGCTCGCGCGAGCAGATCGGTGCGGTGAACGCGGCGATCACGTCGATCATGCGCGGCCTCGCCGCCACCCCTGAGCCGCCTCGTCTGTTCACCACCCTCGCCCGCCACCGCAGGCTGTTCCGTCGCTGGCTGGCCTTCGCCGGCGCGCTCATGCCCGGCGGCGTGCTCCCCCGGCGTGACACCGAGCTGGTCATCCTGCGCGTCGCCGCCAACTGCGACTGCGAGTACGAGCGCGGTCACCATGAGCACATCGGCCGGCGAGCCGGCCTGACGGCGGCCGACTTCGCGCGTGTCGTCCAGGGCCCGGAGGCATCCGGCTGGAGTGAGCGCGAGGCAGCCGTGCTGCGCGCCGTCGACGAGCTCCACGCCGACCGGACGATCTCCGATGCCGTGTGGACCTCGCTGCGCGGGCAGCTTTCGGAGATCGAGCTCATCGAGCTGTGCATGCTCGTCGGCCACTACGAGATGGTGGCCATGACCATCAACGCCCTCGGGGTGCAGCCCGACGAGGTCGGCGCGGGCCGGACCTCGCTGCTAGGCCGGATCGTGGACCGCTCCGGATGAGCCGGCCCGTGGAGTCGCTCGAGGGCCGCCGCGTGCTGATCACCGGCGCTGCGCGAGGCATCGGCGCCGCGACGGCGCGGCGCCTCCACGACCGCGGCGCGAAGGTTGCGCTGGCGGGCCTCGAGCCCGAGGCGCTCGAGCAGGTGGCCGCCGAGTGCGGCGACGCGCCCTGGTGGCGCTGCGACGTCAGCGACCGCGACGAGGTCGACCGCACGGTCACGGCGGCCGTCGAGCGCGTCGGCGGGCTGGACGTCGTGATGGCCAACGCCGGCGTCGCGGCGCAGCTGCCGCTGGTCGGCGGCGACCCGGCGATCTTCGAGCGCACGCTGAGCGTCAACACGCTCGGCGTCTACTACACGCTGCGCGCCGCGGGGCCGCACATCTCCCATCGCAACGGCTACGCGCTGGCCGTCGCCTCGCTGGCCGCCGCGGTCCACGTCCCGATGCTCGGCGCCTACAGCGCCTCGAAGGCGGCGGTGGAGGCGCTCGGGAACACGCTGCGGATCGAGCTGCACGAGTCGGGCGCCCGGGTCGGCGTTGCCTACTTCGCCGAGCTCGACACCGACATGACGAAGCGCGGGTTCGGAACCCAGGCCGCCGCTCGGCTCGCCGCCCGCGGCGGGCCGTTCCGCCGCGTCGCACCGCTGTCGACCGGTGTCGACGCGATCGAGCGCGGCATCGCCCGCCGCTCGCGACGGGTGGTCGCGCCCGGCTGGGTCGCGCCTCTGCTGCCCGTCCGGATGCTCGCTCAACGGGCGGTCGACCTCGCGACCAGTCGGGGCCTGGAGGAAGCGCTGGCGATCGCTCGCGCGGAGCACGCGCCGCTCACCACGCCACAGCCGTCCACGGAGGAGGAGGCCGCACGATGACCAAGGTTGCGCTCGCCGTCCTCGCGCTGGCGTTCGCGCCGGCGGCCGCGCAGGGCGCGACCGCATCGACGGCGGGCAACGGGGCGAAGGTCGTCGCGAGCACGCGCATCGACAGCCGCCTGCTCGAGCTGACGATCCGCACTCCGGCGCTCGCCGCCGACACCAGGGTGCGCGTCCTGCTCCCGGCGGGCTACGCGAAGGCGAAGCAGCGCCGCTACCCCGTCCTCTACCTGCTCCACGGCGCGAGCGGCAACTACACGGACTGGACCATCGCGGGCGGCGCCGAGCCCAGCACCGCCGGCAAGCCGCTGATCGTCGTGATGCCCGACGGCGGGCGCGGCGGCTGGTACACGAACTGGTACAACGGCGGCAAGGGAGGCCGGCCCAAGTGGGAGAGCTACCACATCGATGAGCTGATCCCGCTCGTCGACCGGCGCTTCCGCACGGTCGCGGCGCGGCGCGGGCGGGCCATCGCCGGGCTCTCGATGGGAGGCTTCGGCGCGTTCAGCTACGCGGCCCGCCACCCGGATCTGTTCGCCTACGCGGCGAGCTTCTCGGGCGGCGTCGACCTCAACCTCAAGCTGGGCGGTCTACCCGCGGGCGAGGTCGCCGTCGACGCGACCGCGGTCCAGGACGGCGGTGCCAAGGGCTCGGTGTTCGGGGACTTCGAGACCGACAACATCCGCTGGCGCGGCCACAACCCGCCCGACCTCGCGGCGAACCTGCGCGGGCTGGGGTTGGCGCTGTATACCGGGAACGGCCAGCCGGGCGGCCCCTTCGGCGGAAGCACGTCCGATCTGATCGAGCTCGGCGCGCACGAAATGAGCGTGCGCGTGGACGCGCGCCTGCGCAAACTCGGTATCGCTCACGTCTGGGACGACTACGGGCCCGGCGCACACACCTGGCCCTACTGGGCCCGCGACCTGCGCCAGGCGCTGCCCTCGATCCTGCAACGCTTCGCGAACCCGGTCGCGCCGCCCAAGCGCATCACCTATACGTCGATAGAGCGCTCCTACCGCGCCTACGGCTGGCGCGTCGCGCTACGCCGGCCCACGGTGCAGTTCAGCACGCTGCGCCGCGCCGGCACGCGCGGCTTCGAGCTCACCGGCAGCGGTCGCGCGACCGTCACGACCCCCGCGCGCTACCGGCCGCGCGCCGCCTACCGCATACGGATCGTGCGCGACGGCGCGACCGCCATCCGGCGGATCGAGGCCGATCGCTCAGGACGGCTGCAGATCGCCGTGCGCCTCGCGAAGAACGTCTTGCAGGGTCGGGACACCGCGAAGGTCGTCATCACCGCCTCGCACGGCTGACGGCGATCCTGAGCGGCGCGAACCGTCTCTGGGAAGGACGCAGGGAGCGTGGCGTACTACGTACGCGAGCGACCGAGGACGCCGCCAGAGGCGGTCACGCGGCGCTCAGCGGCCGTAGCGGTCTTTGCCGAGAACCAGCTGCTCGGGCAGCGCGGTGCGGGGCGGAGGCGACGGATCGGCCTGGACCGAGACCGTTTCGGCCACGCTCCGGGTGAGCGTCGACTCGCCGTCGGCCAGCTCGACGCTGACCTCGTCCTCGGAGCTGCGGGTCACCCGCCCCTCCAGGCCGGGCGCCAGGCCGGCGGCCTTGAGGTAGTGGAGAAGGTCCTCGGCTTCGTTCTCGAAGCGCAGCACGCGCACGGTTGCGCCCTCCTGCACGTCGGCCAGGGGAACGCCCTCGATCCGGCGGCCGGGACGGATGGGATGGCCGTGCGGGCAGGTCGCCGCGTCCCCGACAGCCGAGCGCACGTAGGCCTCGAAGCGTGGCGACATGGCGTGCTCGAGATGCTCGGCCTCCTCGTGGACGTCGTCCCACGGCACCCCCACGACGTCGGTCAGGAAACGCTCGATCAGCCGGTGGCGGCTGACCACCGACTGCGCGTGCTCGGCGCCGCTCTCCGTGAAGCTGATCGCCCGGTCGGAGTCGCGGGTTATGTAGCCGTCGCGCTCGAGTCGGCCGACCATCTCGTGCACGGTGGGCGCGGAGAGGCGCATGGCCCGCGCGACGTTCGCGCCGGTCATCGGCAGCCCCGCCTCCTGGAGCCAGAACAGCGTCTGGAGGTACTCCTCCTCGGCCTCGGTGGCGTGCTCGGCAGCCATCGGGATCATCGTACTAGCGGCTAAGGTGCGCGCCCCATGGCGCTCCCCCTCCGACCGCCGGTCGCTCCCCAGCTCGCGCGCTCGGCGGCGCGGCTCCCCGAAGGCGACGGCTGGGCGTACGAGCCCAAGTGGGACGGCTTCCGCGCCGTCGCCTTCGTCGACGGCGACGAGGTGACGCTTCAGTCGCGCAACGGCCGCGACCTGACGCGCTACTTCCCCGAGCTGCAGTTCTACCCCGGGCGCTACGTGATCGACGGCGAGATCATCGTCGAGGACGACGAGGGCCGGCAGGACTTCGACGCTCTGGGGCAGCGCATCCATCCCGCCGAGTCGCGCATCCGCAAGCTGGCCGAGGAGACGCCGGCGAAGTTCGTCGCCTTCGACCTCTTGGCGCGCTCCGACGAGCTCACGCTCGAGGAGCCGTACACCACCCGCCGAGAGCGCCTGGAGCTGCTGGTCACCAGCCCTGTCGAGCTGACGCCCTCTGTCCGCGCGCGCGAGGACGCGGAGCCCTGGCTGCAGGACGCCGAGGGGGTCATCGCCAAGGAGCTCGACGCTCGCTACGGCCCCGGCGAGCGGCGCGGGATGGTCAAGGTCAAGCGCGTCCGGACGATCGACGCGGTGGTGGTGGGCTGGCGTCCGGGCAAGGCCGAGCGGACCGTCGGATCGCTCATCCTCGGCCTCTACGACGGCGACGAGCTGCAGGTGGTCGGCCACACCTCGGGCTTCACGGCGAGCCAGAAGCGCGAGCTCGTAGACCAGCTCGCGCCCTTCGAGACCGGCGAGCGCGGGCGCGCGGACCCGAGCCGCTGGGCCAGCGACCGCGAGCTCGAGTGGATCGGCTTGCGCCCCGCGCTGGTGGTCGAGGTCACGTTCGACCACGTCTCGGGACGGCGCATCCGCCACGGCGCCAAAGTCGTCCGCTGGCGCGACGACAAGCCGGCAAGCGAGTGCGCCGTCGCCCAGCTATTTTCCTAGAACCAGGAGCCTTGGTCCACCCGCCGCGGCCCGCCGTCTATCCTGCGTCGTGGAGCGCATGCCGTACATAACCTGTGAGTCCTGCGGTCTCCCCGGCTTCGTCTCGCGAGGATGGCTTGAGACGCCGGAATGCCCGAACTGCAGACACCCCATCGGCCACGCCGCTGAGACAGCCCCCAAGGAGGTCATCGACGGCAGCCTTGCGCTGCTGCGCGGCGTGCTCGAGATGGACCTGGCGATGGTCACGGAGATCCGAGAAGGCGTCGAGGTCGTGCGCCAGTCCTCAGGCGAGTGGCCGGGGATCCAGGATCTGGGCGGCGCGCGCATCCCGCTCGTTGAGACCTACTGCCGGCGGATGCTCGAGGGGCTGATCGGCAACGTGGTCTCCGACGTCAGGGCCGAGGAAGCCGTGCGCGACCTCGATATGACGCGCCAGCTCGGGATCGGCGCCTGGATCGGTACGCCGATCCATGCCTCCCATGCGCGCCTCTACATCCTCTGTTGCCTCGCCCGCGAGGCACGGCCCGACCTCGGCGACCGCGAGGTGCGCGTGCTCGAAGGCTTCGCCCGCTCGGTGCTCGACCAGCTCGAGCGCTCCGAGCCCTGAGCGCGCCGGAAACTCAGTCCTCGAACTCGTCCTCGAAGCCCTGGCCCGTGCGGGGCGCACGCCGCTTGCCGGGCTGGTGCGGGCGGCGCTGCTGGGGATCCGCCGGCCCGCCGGGCTGAGGGTCGCCGGCACGGCCGCGCTGGCGCGGGCGCTCGGTGTCGCGGCTGGGCTGCACGCGTTTGGGCTCCCCGCGCTGCTTGCGGAAGTGAGGCGGCCACGGGGCGTCGCCCAGGCCCCCGGCCTCGTCGCGGTAGGCGAGCGCGTGCAGGGCGTCCAGCGAACCCGGTCGGTCGTCGATCGCGGCGGCTGGGTCGCCGCAATCGGCCAGCCGGGCCGGCACCGTGTCCAGCCGCAGCTCGGCGGGCTCGACGTCCGGCACCTCCTCCCACTCCAGCGGGCAGGAGACGCGCGCGTCCGGCGTCGGGCGCACCGACCACGCCGAGGCCACCGTGCGGTCGCGAGCGTTCTGGTTGTAGTCGACGAAGACCCCGTGGCGCTCCTCCTTCCACCACTTGCTGGTGGCGAGCGCTGAGCGCCGCTCGACCTCGCGCGCCAGCGCGAGTGCCGCCCGGCGCACCTCGGTGAAGTCCCAGCGCGGCTCGATGCGCACGTTGACGTGGATGCCGCGCGAGCCCGAGGTCTTCGGAAAGCCGCGCAGCTCGTGCTCCTCGAGCACCTGCTTGACCACCATCGCCACCCGCCGGACGTCGTCCCAGGAGGCCTCCGGGGTCGGGTCGAGGTCGACGCGCAGCTCGTCGGGGTGGTCGAGGTCCTCACGGCGCGCGGGCCACGGGTTGAAGTCGATCACCCCGAGGTTGACCGCCCACACGAGGTGGGCTGCGTCGTCGGCGGTCAGCTCCTCGGCAGTGCGCCCGCTCGGGAAGGAGACCGTCGCGGTCTGCAGCCAGTCCGGGATCTTCTGGGGCACGCGCTTCTGCCAGATGGGTTCCGCGTCGATCCCCTTGACGAAGCGCTTCATCACCGTGGGGCGGTGGCGCAGGTGGACCAGGGCGGCGTCGGCGACCTCGAGGTAGTAGCGGCAGAGGTCGAGCTTCGTCCAGCCGGGCCTCGGGAAGTAGACCTTCCCTGGGCTGGAGAGCCGCACCTCACGGCCGGCGGCCTCCAGCATGATGTGGTCGGCCTTAGCCACCACGCACAATGATCGACGACCGCCCCTTTCTCTGCGCTCCGGACTCCTTCAAGGGGTCCTTCCGTGCCAGCCAGGTGGCCGCCGCGATGGCACGGGGCGCCGAGGCGGCCGGCCGCCCGGCCGACGCGCTGCCGGTCGCCGACGGCGGGGAGGGGACGATGGAGGCGCTGCTGCTCGCGCTGGGCGGAGAGACCGTCGGCGCGTGGGCCGCCGACCCGCTCGGACGGCCGCGGCGCGCCGGGTTCGCACTGCTCGAGGATGGGGTCACTGCGGTGGTGGAGACGGCCGAGGCTTCCGGGCTGGGTCTGGTCGACGAGCACGAACGCGAGCCCGAAGCCGCAAGCACGCGCGGCACGGGCGAGTTGATCGTCGCCGCCGCGGGCGCGGGCGCGGCCGAGGTGCTGGTTGCCGTCGGGGGAAGCGCGACCACCGACGGCGGCGCCGGCGCGATCACCGCGATCGAGGAGGCCGGCGGGCTGGGCGGCGCGCGGGTGCTCGTGCTGTGCGATGTGCGCACTCCGTTCGAGCGCGCGGCCGAGGTCTTCGGGCCCCAGAAGGGGGCAGATCCCGCCGCGGTGGGACGGCTGACCCACCGCCTGCACGACCTCGCGGCCCGCCTGCCGCGTGACCCGCGCGGCCGCCCGATGTCCGGCTGTGCGGGCGGGCTGTCGGGCGGGTTGTGGGCCGCCTTCGGCGCGCAGCTGCTGCCGGGCGCGGCGTTCGTGCTCGACGCTCTCGGCTTCTCCGCACGCATGCTCGCGTCGCACGCCGTCCTCACCGGCGAGGGCCGGATCGACGCTCAGACCCTGCAGGGCAAGGCCGTCGGCGAGGTGGCCGTGCGCTGCCGCCAGGCCGGCGTGCCGTGCCACGCGATCGTCGGTCGCAACGAGCTCGATCCCTTCGCGCAGCGGATGCTCGACGTCGAGGCGATCGAGGAGGCGGGGACGCTGGAGGCAGTCGAGGCCGCGGCGCGGCGGATCGTCGAGGCGCAATAGCCTGGCCCGATGCCCGAGCGCCCTCCACGCCGCGCCGTGGTCGTCGGCGCCGGGTCGTTCGGGACGGCGGTGGCCGTCCTGCTCGCCCGCGGCGGGCTGCGCACGACCCTGCAGACCCGAACCGAGGAGCAGGCGGTCACGCTCGAGCGTGAGCGCGAGAACCGCGCGTACCTGCCGGGCGTCGCGCTGCCGCGCGAGCTGCGCATCGAGTGGACGGGCGCCGGCCTCTCCCGCGCCGATGTCGTGTTCCTGGGCGTTCCCTCGCGCGGCCTGGACACCGTCATCACCGCCCTCACCGCGAACGGCCTGCCGGGACATGCGGCGATCGTGTCGCTCGCCAAGGGCCTCGTCCCTCCCGAGGGCGTCGCGCCGACGCTGATGCTGGGCCGGATGTTCGCGGCCGACCGCATCGCGTGCGTCGGCGGGCCCGCCCACGCGGACGAGATGGTCAGCGAGGGCGCCGGGCTGGTCGCGGCCTCCTCCCGCGAGCGCCTGGCGCGCTCGATCGCCGAGGTCTTCCAG
>JBBQNQ010000075.1:0-13880 GCA_038330095.1 Solirubrobacterales bacterium | reverse complement strand
GGGCTTCGTCGGCATGCCGGTCGAAGGCCCGGCGCGCTGCACGTCGACGATCAGCAATGGAAGCTCGAGCGCGACAGCGAGCCCGACGGGCCTCGAGCTGGGCCAGCAGGCGGTCGACGTAGTGGATGTCCCACGGTCCCTCGATCTTCGGGACCATGATCACGTCGAGGCGGTCGCCGATCTCGGTGACGAGCTCGGTGAGATCGTCGAGCACCCAGGGAGATTCGAGCGAGTTGACCCGCGTCCAGAGCTGGGTCTCGCCGAGCTCCATCTCCTTGCCCACGCGGATGAGGCCTTCGCGCGCCGCGAGCTTGCGGTCGACGGGCACGGCGTCCTCGAGGTTGCCGAGCAGGATGTCGACCTGGGGCGCGATGTCGGGCGCCTTGGCGACCATCTTCTCGTTGGAGAAGTCGAGGAAGTGGATCATCCGCGAGGGGAGGAAGGGAACCTCGCGAACCGGCTCGGGGGCGTCTATGGCCAGGGGCTTGAAGAAGTCGCGGGGATTGCGCATGACCGTGACGCTAGCGAGTGCGGCATGATGGATGCCCGCCCGTAAGCGAAACCTGGAGCCGCATGACCGAGACGCCGTTCACGACCGACCAGGCCGAGCGCGAGGCCTCGGGTGCCCATGCCTACGGCCGCTACCTCGAGGAGTTCGAGGTAGGCGACGTGTACCGCCACTGGCCGGCCAAGACGGTGACCGAGGCCGACGATCACCTGTTCTGCCTGATCACCATGAACCACCACCCCCTGCACATCAACGACGTCTACGCGCACGCGTCCCAGCAGGGCCGCAACGTCGTGGTGGGTCCGCTGGTCTACTCGCTCGCGCTGGGGATGAGCGTCTCCGACGTATCGGGCAAGGCGATCGCCAACCTCGCGACCGAGGAGCTCAAGCACCCGGCCCCGGTGTTCCACGGCGACACGCTGTTCTGCGAGTCCGAGGTGCTCGAGAAGAAGGAGTCCCGGTCCAAGCCCGACCGCGGGACGGTCAAGGTCCATACCCGTGTTCTCAACCAGGACGGCGTGCTCGTCGCCGAGTTCAAGCGGCTGGTGCTCGTGCCTCGCAGGACCCAGGGCGAGTCTCCCGAGTCCGCCGAGGGCAACGTGGAGTGACCGGTCCGGGCCGGGCCCCTTTTCTCCCTCGCTAGGTAGGGTTGCCGTCCCGCCAAAGCCGACCGCAGGAGTTGCCGCTACCCGATGAGCACGTCTGACACGACCGCCGCCCCGACTAAGAACCAGAAGCTGGTCAGCTGGGTCGAGGAGGTGGCCGGGCTCACCCAGCCAGACTCCGTGCACTGGTGCGACGGCTCCGCCGACGAGTACGACCGCCTCGCCCAGGAGCTCGTCGACGCAGGCACCTTCCGCCGCCTCTCGGACGCCAAGCGGCCGAACTCCTACCTGGCCTGGTCGGACCCGGCCGACGTCGCCCGCGTGGAAGACCGGACGTTTATCTGCTCACGGAGCGAGGAGGACGCTGGCCCGACGAACAACTGGCGCGCGCCCGACGAGATGCGCGCGACGCTCGAGGGCCTGTTCCGCGGCTGCATGCAGGGCCGCACGATGTACGTCGTTCCCTTCTCGATGGGGCCGCTGGGCTCCGACAAGTCGCACGTCGGCGTCCAGCTCACCGACTCCGCCTACGTGGCGGTCTCCATGCGGATAATGACCCGCATGGGCAAGGGCGCTCTCGATGCGCTGGGCGACGGCGACGGCGAGAGCGACTTCGTCCCCTGCGTGCACTCCGTCGGCGCACCGCTCACCGAGGGCGAGGACGACGTGCCCTGGCCCTGCAACGCCGACAACAAGTACATCGTCCACTACCCCGAGACGCGCGAGATCTGGTCCTTCGGGTCGGGCTACGGCGGCAACGCGCTGCTGGGCAAGAAGTGCTTCGCGCTGCGCATCGCCTCGGTCATGGCCCGCGACGAGGGCTGGATGGCCGAGCACATGCTGATCCTCAAGCTCACCTCTCCGGAGGGGAAGGTCAAGTACGTCACCGGCGCGTTCCCGAGCGCCTGCGGCAAGACCAACCTCGCGATGCTCATCCCCACGCTGGAGGGCTGGAAGGTCGAGACGATCGGCGACGACATCGCCTGGATGAAGTTCGGCGACGACGGCCGCCTCTACGCGATCAACCCCGAGGCCGGCTTCTTCGGCGTGGCGCCCGGGACGGGGGACGAGACGAATCCCAACGCGATGGCGACGGTGCGCGAGAGCTCGATCTTCACCAACTGCGCGCTCACCGACGACGGCGACGTCTGGTGGGAGGGGATGACCGCACAGCCGCCCGCGCACGCCGTCGACTGGCACGGCCAGGACTGGACGCCCGATTCAGAGACCCCGGCCGCCCACCCGAACGCCCGCTTCACCACCCCGGCGGCGCAGGACCCGGCCATTGCCCCGGAGTGGGAGGACCCCTCCGGCGTCCCGATCGACGCGATGCTCTTCGGCGGCCGGCGCTCCACCGTCGTGCCTCTGGTCCACGAGGCCTTCGACTGGGAGCACGGCGTGTTCCTGGGCGCGACGATGTCCTCGGAGACCACCGCCGCAGCCGCGGGTCAGGTCGGCAAGCTGCGCTTCGACCCCTTCGCCATGCTGCCCTTCTGCGGCTACAACATGGCCGACTACATCGGCCACTGGCTCCAGATCGGGCGCGAGGCCGACGCCGGCGCGCTCCCGAAGGTCTTCTACGTCAACTGGTTTCGCAAGGACGAGGACGGCAAGTTCCTGTGGCCGGGCTTCGGCGAGAACAGCCGCGTGCTCAAGTGGGTGTTCGAGCGCTGCGACGGTGACGGTGAGGCGGTCGAGTCGCCGATCGGCCTCGTGCCGCCTCCCGGGGCGATCGACACCGACGGGCTCGCGCTCGACGCGGACGCGCTGGCCAAGGTCCTCGCCGTCGACGCCGACGAGCTGCGCGCCCAGCTCCCGCAGGTCAAGGAGCACCTCGCCCGCTTCGGAGACCGCCTTCCCGCGGAGGTCCAGTCCCAGCTCCAGGCGCTCGAGCAGCGCCTGCGCCAGGGGTAGCGAACCGCTAGTGGGAGTCCTCGCCCGTGGCCGCCGGCGGGCGTGACTCCTCGGCGAGCGAGGTGATGGCCAGCGCTCCGCGGGCCGCCTCCTCGAGGACATCGGTCGCCTCCTCGGCCGAGCGGGCGTAGAGCTCGACGAGCAGGTGGACGACGATGTCATCGTCCTCGTGCTTGTGGAAGCGGACGTGGGTGAAGAACTCGCGCGTGCCGTGATCGCCGAAGGCGGCGTAGGAGAGCGCGTCGCCGGCGTCGGGGCCCGAGCACGTCTCGACCTCCTCGGCGTCGACCGTCACCGTGCACGAGGCGACCCACGGCGTGCCTGCGATCATCCGATCCCAGCGGTCCTCGATCGGCTCGACGCGGCCGTTGTGGAAGCCCAGGTGGGGCTGGTCGTGCATGCACTCCAGGCACTGCACGACCGCCTCCTGCATCTCGTCGACGACCTCCGCGCGCTCCCCGGTCGACGGGTCGAGCTTGTGGATGCCCTCGTAGTGGACCTGCACCTCTAGGTTGGTCGACCAGCAGCGATAGCAGCGAAGCCAGCTGCGGACCGTGCCCTGTTCCGTGGATCCCTCCATGGAGCCATTCTATGCTGCCGCGACATGACGGACTCGGCGCAGGCGCCGGTCGGCGCGATCCTCGCCGGCGGGTCGGCGCGGCGCATGGGCGGCGCGAAGATGACCGTCGAGCTCGCCGGGCGGCCGCTGGTCGCGTGGCCGCTGGAGACGCTGCGAGCGCTTCTGGGTGAGGTGGTGGTGGTCGCCAAGCGCGGGACCGAGCTGCCGGCGCTCGACGTCCCGGTGTGCATCGAGCCTGACGAGCCGCGCCACCCGAGGGCCGGGATCGTGCATGCGCTGCGCGAGGCTCGGGGACGCAGCGTCGTGGTGTGCGCCGGCGACATGCCGCTCGTCAGCGCCGCCGTGGTCTCCGAGCTGCTCGCGGCCCCGCCGGGTCACTCGGCGGTGCCATTCGCGGCCGGCCGTCTCCAGCCGCTGCTGGCGCGCTATGACCCGTCGGCGCTGGCGGCGTTGGAGTCCGCTCCCGTGCACGAGCGGCTCGTAGACACGGTCCGGGCGCTGGCGCCGCGCGTTCTGCGCCTTCAGGGAGAGGACCGGGCGTTCTTCAACGTCAACTCGCCCGAGGATCTGCGGCGCGTGCTCACGAGGTGAAAGTGACCCTGTTGCGAAGCGGCGTCGCCGCGCGGCCGGTGGCGACATCCTTGGCGCGCACGATGACCTTCGCGCGGCGGGTCGCGCCTACGTAGCTGCGCGGCAGCCTTAGCTTCAGCCGCAACGTGCCTCCCGCCTCCAGACTCGCCTTGCGCCTGGCCACCGACCGCTTGCTCCCCTTGACGTAGAGGCCGGTGGTGAAGCGGCAGGCGCGGGTGCAGGAGACCTGGCCGCGCGCGACGCGGCCGACCACGGTCCGAGGCCAGGTGGAGGCGAGGGAGAGCCCCGGGTGTCCGTCCGTCGCAGCGCCGGTCCTGAACGACCACGACCGCGACACCGGCGCGCCGGCGACCCGGAAGCTGACGCGCGCGGTGTAGCGCGCGGCGGGCCGGAGCGGCTTGACCGGGATGAGCATCGCGCCGGGCGGTAGGTAGGGCCCGACCGCCGGGTCGTTGGCCGCCGCGGTGCGGATCTCGACGGGCCCGTCGGGCCCGGTAAGCGACGCAGAGCTCAGGGGCGCGGAGCGCAGCGCGAACCACGACCCCGGCCCATCGAGCAGCGCGTATAGATAGGGACCGGTCGGGGTCGGCTGGGGCAGGCCCACCTTGTCGCCCGGGGTGAACGGGCCTTCGCGGGCCACCTCGCTTACTCGCCAGCCCGTCTGACCGTCGCCCGGATAGCTGTAGAGGACCGGCGCGAAGGGACCCGCATCGGCGTACCCGGGCCACGTCGTCGCGCACACGTATCCCTTGCGGTCGTCGACGCCGAGCCGCTTGAGCCGCGGCGCGAGGAGTTGCATGAGGTGGATGGGCGCTGACTCCCATGGGTTGCCCTCGCGCCAGGTGCTCTGCGAGGCGAGCACGCTGTTCTTGCCGGCGAACGCGCCCTGGCTGGTGTAGCCGGGCCTGCCCACGATCTCCTCGCGGGTGAGCGTGCCACCGTTGGCCCGCTCGTAGGCGTCGTGCTTGGCGCATGCGGCCGACCACGCAGCGCTCTCGGGCAGCCCGGCCGGGATCCCGTTGCTCGCTCGCTGGGCGCTGAGCAGCGACACGGCCTCGGATGCCGGCGTCTCGGCGAGCGCGGCGCCGGGGAGGACGAGCGTCGCGGCGAGGGCGAGCACGAGGGCCGGGCCTCGCAGCTCAGCCCCCGATCCGGGACATCGACCGGGCCGGCTGCACGAAGCCGGGGTCGTTGACCTGGTGCTTGAGCTCCTTGCGCCAGACTGCCTCGCGCACGATCTCCTCGAGGTCGTCGTCGCTCGCGCCGGCGCGCAGCGGCCCGCGCAACTCGGTCTCGTTGAGCGAGAACAGGCAGGTTCGCAGGCGCCCGTCGGCGGTGAGGCGGATGCGGTTGCAGTCCGCGCAGAAGGGGTTGGAGACCGGGTTGACGAAGCCGATCTGTCCCGAGCCGTCGGCGAAGCGATAGACCCGCGCGGTCGCGCTGGGCTCCCGCGGCGCCGGCTCGAGCGGCCACACCGCGTCTATGGCCGCCCGGACCTCCTCGCCGGTCAGCACCTGGTCGCGTGACCAGGCGCGGTCGGCGTCCAGCGGCATCCACTCGATGAAGCGCACCTCGTAGGGGTGCTCGCGGGCGAAGCGGGCGAAGGGCAGCACCTCGTCCTCGGTGAATCCGCGCAGGGCCACCGCGTTGACCTTGATGGGATGCGCCTCAGGGAAGGCCGCCAGCGCCTGGAGCCCGGCGAGCACCTGCGCCAGCGCGTCGCGGCGGGTCATCGCGAAGAAGCGATCGCGCTGCAGCGAGTCGATCGACACGTTGAAGCGGTCCACGCCCGCCTCCACCAGCGCCGCTGCGTCGCGCTCGAGCAGGTAGCCGTTGGTGGTAACGGCGAGCTCGTCGACGCCGTCGACGGCTGCGAGCATGCCTGCCAGCCGCGGGAACTCGCGGCGCACCAGAGGCTCGCCGCCGGTCAGCCGCACGTCACCGACTCCCAACTCCGCGAGCAGTGAGACGAGGCGCTCGATCTCCTCGAAGCTCAGCACCTCGTCGCGCTCGAGCCACGGCAGGCCCTCCGCCGGCATGCAGTACTGGCAGCGGAAATTGCAGCGGTCGGTGACCGAGACGCGCACGTCCCCGATGCGCCGGCCGTGTCCGTCGATCAGAGGCTCGCGAGCCATGGATCCAAGGATAGTCGCGCGCGGCGCCTCCAACGCAGAGCCGGTTCTCCACGTCGGGGCTTGGGCGATCCGGCGAACCGGCCGATAGCCCTGACATGGTCGCCCGCGCCCTGCAGGCCCTCTCCATCGCTGCCCTGGTCCTCACGGCGTTCGTCGCCGTGACCGCCGTGGGGGGATCCCCAACCGACGACCTCGCCGTCAAGTGGCTCTACAACGGGCTGATGGCCGGCGCTGCGGCGATCTGCCTGGTCAGAGTCCTGCGAACGCGGGCCGAGCGGGCGGCATGGTCGTGCTTCGCCATCGCCCTGGTGACCTACACGGCCGGCGAAGCCGTCTGGACTGCCGCCTATGCGGGTCGCGCCGGGGCGCCCTACCCCTCGGCGGCCGACGCCCTGTGGCTGCTCTTCTACCCCGCCAGCTACGCGGGCATCGTGCTGCTCGTGCGCGCGCGGGTGCACGAGTTTCGCGCGAGCCTGTGGCTGGACGGCCTGCTCGGCGCGCTGACCGCCGCCGCCTTCGGAGCAGCGCTCGTTTTTCCGACGGTGCGGGCCGCGACGCACGGCAGCGCCGGCGTCGTCGCCACCACGCTCGCCTATCCGCTGGGCGACCTCGTCCTACTGGGCCTCGCGGTCGGGCTTCTCGCCCTCACCGGCTGGAGACCCGGCCGGGCGTGGACGCTCATCGCCCTCGCGCTCGCCGCCAACGCGGTCGGCGACACGCTCTACACCTACCAGTCGGCGAACGGAACCTGGACAGACGGCTCGCTCAACGACGTGCTGTTCCCCGTCGCCGCGCTCCTCATCGCCTGGGCGGCCCACCAACCGCCCGCGCGCCGCACCGGCTCGCCCGAGAGCTGGCGCGTCGTGCTGATGCCGGCCGCGCTTGCGCTGACCGCCCTCGCGCTGGGCGCCTACGGCCTCTTCGCGGGCCTCGACCAGCTCGCCGCCGCCCTGCTGGTGGCGGCCGGCCTCGTGGCCCTGGTCCGCTTCGGCCTGATCTTCGACGAGAACCAGCGCCTGCTCCATGCCAGCCGCAAGGAGGCCAAGACCGACGCGCTCACCGGCCTCGCCAACCGCCGGGCGCTGATGCGCGACCTTCCCAGGGCCCTGTCCCAGCTCGAGGCCGCTGCGCCGCGGGCACTGGTGTTGTTCGACCTCGATGGCTTCAAGCGCTACAACGACAGCTTCGGGCACCCTGCGGGGGATGCGCTGCTCGCGCGCCTGGGCGGGCAGCTTCGCGACGCGATCAAGCCCTTCGGCCGCACCTACCGCCTAGGTGGCGACGAGTTCTGCATCCTCGTCCGGGCGTCCGGCCCCGGCCTCGAGAGCGTCATCACCGCGGCTTGCGCTGCCCTGACCGAGCACGGCGACGGCTTCGAGGTGCGCAGCTCACACGGTGCGGTGGTGATGCCCGGCGATACGCGCGACGCCAGCGACGCGCTGCGGCTCGCCGATCAGCGCATGTACGGGCGCAAGGGGTCGCGCCCGAGCGCAGCGGGTCGCCAGACGCGCGACGTGCTGCTCGGCCTGCTGCGCGAGCGCCAGCCTCAGCTGCACGACCACCTGCGCGACGTTGCCCGCCTCGCCCGCCCGGTCGGCGAGCGCCTGGGCATGGGCACCGAGGCGCTCGACGAGCTCAACCGGGCGGCCGAGTTGCACGACATCGGCAAGGTCGCCGTCCCCGACGCGATCCTCGACAAGCGCGCACCGCTCGACGCCGAGGAGTGGGCGTTCATGCGCCGCCACACGACCATCGGCCAGCGCATCCTCGGCGCGGCGGCCGCGCTGCGCCCCGTGGCGCGGATCGTGCGCGCGAGCCAGGAGCGCTGGGACGGCCAGGGCTACCCCGACGGCCTGGCCGGCACGCAGATTCCGCTCGGGGCGCGGATCGTGCTGGTCTGCGACGCCTTCGACGCGATGACCCGCGACCGTCCCTACCGGCCGTCGCTCTCCCGCGAGCAGGCGCTAGCCGAGCTGCGCCGCTGCGCCGGCGGGCAATTCGATCCGTGCGTCGTCGAGGCCTTCTGCGACGTGCTCGGCGTGCGGACGGAGAGTGTCTCTCTCAGCACGTCCGGCGGGGCCGCTCCCCGTCAGTCGCGGACCAGCAGGTAGACGAGGGTCGCTAGGAACGCGAGCTGCCCGAAGGTCGCGGCCGTCCCGAGGTTCGCCGCGCCGAGCAGCTCGGCCACGAGCGTGGCGGCGGCGAAGGCGCCGAGGAGGATCGCGGTCGCGCGCACCATCAGCCCGTCACCTCGTGCAGACGCGTTGCCAGAGCCTGCTCCAGCGCGGCGACGTCCAACCCCGGATCCTGCCCGTCGAGCCAGCGCTCGGCTGACCGGCGGCCTCCGAGCGCCCGCAGCGCGCCCTCTCCGTGCTCGGCGGTGAAGGCCGCCAGCGCCCCCCGGCGCCGCGCGCGCAGCCGGCGCGCGGGGAGGTCGAGCAAGGCACGGCGCGCGTCGAGCGCCGCGCCCAGCTCCTCGATGCCGCTCGGCGGCGGCACCGAGCTGACCGCCACGACCGGCGTGTCGCGCGCCCCCAGCGCGCGCAGGGCCGAGCGCAGGTCGCGCAGCGCAGCCTGGGCGACGCGACCGAGGTCTGCCTTGGTCACCACGAGGACATCCGGGATCTCCATGATGCCCGCCTTCAGGAACTGGAGCGCGTCGCCACCGCCCGGCTGGACGACGACCGCCACGGTGTCGGCCACGTCGGCCACCTCGGTCTCCGACTGGCCGACGCCGACCGTCTCGATCACCACCACGTCGAAGGCTGCCGCCAGCGCGTGGGCGGCGTTTCGCGTGGCCGCGGCGAGGCCGCCGAGGCGCTCTCCGGCGGCGGTCGAGCGGATCAGCACCCCGCGGTCACCGGCCTCGAAGGCGATCCGCGCGCGATCGCCGAGCAGGGAGCCGCCCGAGCGCCGCGAGGTCGGGTCCACCGCCAGCACCGCGACCGTTCGCCCCGCGGCTCGCCAGGCGCCCACGAGCTCGGAGAGCAGTGAGGACTTCCCCACGCCCGGCGGACCGGTGACCCCGATCACGTGCGCAGGCGCCTCGTCACCCAGCGCGGCCGGGGACACCTCGGCGAGCAGGGCGGCCACCTCCTCGCGATTGGAGGGTGCCCGGTTCTCGATCAGGTTGAGGGCTGCGGGTGCGGCTGAGAGATCGCGGTCGCGCAGGCGCCGACCGAGCTCGACACCCGAAGCGGCCCGCTCGCCGGAGCCCACCCCCTCCGCCCCGCTCACGCGGCGGCGGCTGTGATGCCGTTGTGCGCGGCAACCAGCGCGACGATGTCGCGCATGATGCTCGAGAGGTTGAAGTCCTTCGGGGTGTAGACGGCGGCCACCCCTGCCTCGCGCAGCGGCCCCACGTCGCTCTCGGGGATGATCCCGCCGACCACGACCGGAGCGTCCGATCCGGCTTCCCGCAGGTCCTGGACGACGCCCGGGATCAGCTCGAGGTGCGAGCCGCTGAGGATGGACAGGCCGACGACGTGAACGCCCTCGTCCACCGCGCTCTTGGCGATCTGCGACGGGGTGAGGCGGATGCCCTCGTAGACCACGTCCATGCCGACGTCGCGCGCCCGCACGGCGATCTGCTCGGCGCCGTTGGAATGGCCGTCCAGGCCCGGCTTGCCGACGAGGATCTTCACGCGCCGGCCGAGCGCCTCGCTGACCCGCGCGACCTCGTCGCGCAGCTCCTCGAGCCCCTCGTCGTCGGCGCCCGCGGCGGCATCGCCCACGCCGGTCGGGGCGCGGTAGGAGCCGAAGGTGTCGCGCAGCGCCTGCGCCCACTCGCCCGTGGTCGCGCCCGCGCGGGCGGCCGCGATGGTCGCGGGCATGACGTTCTCGTCCTCGGTGGCGGCGACGCGGCGCAGCTCTCCGAGCGCCGTGTCAACGGCCTCTTGGTCGCGCGTCGAGCGCCAGGCTTCCAGCTCCTCGATCTGCTCGGCCTCGACCGCGGGATCGACGACCAGGATCCCACCCTCTGCGTCGGCGGTGAGCGGCGAGTCTTCGGACTCGGTGAAGCGGTTCTGCCCGACCACGACGAGGTCGCCGGCCTCGATGCGCCGTACGCGCTCACGGTGGGACTCGACGAGCTGGGCCTTCATGTAAGACACCGCGTCCACCGCGCCGCCGTGCTCGGACACGATCGCCATCTCGGCGCGCGCCCCCTCGAGCAGCTCCTCGACCAGGCCCTCCATGACCTTGGAGCCCTCGAAGAGGTCTGGGTACTCGAGGAGATCGGTCTCATAGGCGAGCACCTGCTGGATGCGCAGCGACCACTGCTGATCCCAGGGGCGCGGAAGCCCGAGCGCCTCGTTCCACGCCGGCAGCTGGATGGCCCGCGCCCGCGCGTTGCGACCGAGCGTGACCGCCAGCGCCTCGAGCACGATGCGCTGCACGTTGTTCTCAGGCTGCGCCTCGGTCAGCCCGAGCGAGTTGACCTGGACGCCATAGCGAAAGCGGCGCTGCTTCTCGTCCTCGACGCCGTAGCGCTCGCGGCCGAGCTCCTCCCACAGGATCGACATCGCCCGCAGCTTTGCGTGCTCCTCGACGAAGCGCACGCCGGCGTTGACGAAGAACGAGATGCGGGCGAACACGCGGCCCATCAGCGCCCCGTCCACGCGCTCGCGCACCGCGTCGAGAACGGCGATCGCGGTGCTCATCGCGTAGGCGATCTCCTGCACCGGCGTCGCGCCGGCCTCCTGGAGGTGATAGGAGCAGACGTTGATCGGGTTCCACTTCGGGACGTGCTCGACCGTGTAGGCGACCATGTCCGCGATCAGCCGCATCGAGGGGGCCGGAGGGAAGGCGTAGGTGCCTCGGGACAGGTACTCCTTGATGATGTCGTTCTGCGTGGTGCCCTGGAGGACCGCCTGGTCGATCCCGTTCTCCTCGGCGGCGACGATGTAGAGCGCGAGCAGCCACGCGGCGGTGGCGTTGATGGTCATGGACGTGTTCATCACGTCCAGCGGTATGCCGTCAAGCAGCGCGTGCATGTCGGCCTTGTGGGCGACGGGCACGCCGACCTTGCCGACCTCCCCGCGGGCGAGCTCGTGGTCGGCGTCATAGCCGGTCTGCGTGGGGAGGTCGAAGGCGATCGACAGCCCCGTCTGGCCCTTGGTCAGGTTGCGCCGGTAGAGCTCGTTGGAGCGCTTGGCGGTCGAGTGGCCCGCGTAGGTGCGCATCATCCACGGGCGGTCGCGCTCGGGTAGGCGAGGCTGGCTCATCGAGCGGATTCTAAGGGCAGCTCTCGGCGTCTAGCATCCGCCCCATGATCAACAAGCTCGACTTCATCGGCATCCCTTCGCAGGACGCCGAACGCTCACGCGGCTTCTACGTCGACACCCTCGGGCTGCGCCCGGACGAGCACGCTCGCTTCGAAGCCTGGCTGGGGGACACCTGCTTCGGCATCTGGGAGCCGGCCAAGGTCGGGATGGAGTTCGCGCCGCAGCGCAACGCCCACCCCGCGCTGCACGTCGACGACGTCGCGGCCGCACGTGCCGAGCTCGAGGGCAAGGGCGTCACCTTTCTCGGCGAGACGTTCGACACCGGCGTGTGCCACATGGCGCTGTTCCGCGACCCCGACGGCAACGACCTCATGCTGCATCACCGCTACGCGCCGCGCACCTGAGCGCGCCCGCGCACGCCGGCGCCCGGCGGCTACGCTGGCGCCATGCGAGACATTGACCTCGAGCATCTCGGCAACGACCGGGTCATCTGCTGCTACGAGGTTGAGGGCGTGCTCGTCGACCCGGGTCCCGAGTCGTGCATGGAGACCCTGCTCTCCAAGCTCGGCGGCCGGCGCCCGCGGGCGCTGCTGCTGACCCACATCCACTTCGACCATGCCGGCGCAAGCGGCGCGCTCGTGCGCCGCTGGCCCGACCTGCCGGTCTACGTCCACGAGCGCGGCGCGCCGCACCTGGCCGACCCCGAGCGCCTGGTGGCCAGCGCCCGGCGCCTGTACGGCGAGGACTTCGACCGGCTGTGGGGCGAGGTGGTCCCGGTCCCGGAGGCCAACCTGCGCGTGCTGCACGGAGACGAGCGCGTCGAGGGGTTTCGGGTCGCCTACACGCCGGGGCACGCGTCACACCACGTCTGCTACTTCCATGAGGCGAGCGGCACGGCGATGGTCGGCGACGTCGCCGGCGTGCGGCTGCAGCCCGAGGAGATCGTGATCGCGCCTACCCCGCCCCCCGATATCGACCTCGAGGCGTGGGACCGCTCCCTTGACGTCGTGGCCGGCTGGGCGCCGGAAGCGCTCGCGCTGACCCACTTCGGCAAGGTCAACCGGCGCGTGCCCGAGCACCTGGAGGCCATGCGCGAGCAGCTCGTCGAGCAGGCACAGCTTGCCCGCAACCGTACGGAAGCGGACTTCGTCGCCGGGCTGCGCGCGCAGGTAGCGGCGGCGGTGAGCGACGAGGCGACGGCCATCCGCTACGAGCAGGCCGCCCCGAGCGGGCAGCTCTACCAGGGCCTGCAGCGCTACTGGCGGAAGCGCGCAGAGCGCGTGGCGTGAGCCTCGACCACGTCGACCTCGTCGTCTCCTCGCTGGATCGCGGTCGAGGTCATGAACCAGCCCTCGTCTTGACCCGCACGATCGAGCGGCCACGCACCGGCGGCCCCGAGAGCGGCCTGGGCGGCGGCTGGCGCGTGATCGTCCTCAACGACGACCACAACACCTTCGACCACGTCGCCAACACGCTCGCCCGCTACATCCCGGGGGTGACCGTCGAACAGGGCTACGGGATCGCCGACCAAATCCACAACAGCGGCCAGGCGATCGTGTGGACAGGGCCCCGCGAGCCCGCCGAGCTCTACTGGGAGCAGCTCAGCGACGCCGGCCTGACCATGGCCCCGCTCGAGCAGGGATGAGGCGCGCCCGCAAGGCGCCCGGGTAACGGGCAGCCGGAGGAGACGACCACTCGCCACCACCCGAGCAGCATCCCGAGCGGCCCGAGGCGCGGGCGCACGTGGAAGCTCTTGCAGCCGGGCAGGCCGAGGTCGGAGTTGCGGACGCGCACCCAGCGGTGGTGCCCGGGCTCGGCGAGCATCGCCTCGAGGAGGTCGCGCGCCTGCGCATGGCGCGCCGCCTCTCCGATCGCCGTCTCGCGGACGGCGTCGAGTCGCTCGACCAGACCGTCGCGCAGGCACTCGAGGTCGCCGAGGGAAAGAAGCCGGCCCCCGGCGAGCGGAGAGTGCGACGCCGGCGCGGCGGCATGCGCGAGCTCTGCGGCGACCGCGAGATTCGACGCCTCCAGGACGGCTCCGCCGAGCGCGGCCTCGAGCCGGGCGATCTGACGGCGCAGCTCCGCGCGCGCGGCGCGCTCGTCGACGAGCGGGGCGGCGAGCGGCGCGGGCCCGAGAGGGGAGGGGGGCGCTGGCGCGCGCGGTGCGGTAGCGAGCGTCATCTCATCCTCCGATTGGTGCTCGTGGGTTGGCGCCCCAGAAGACTTGTGTGCCGAGCATGCCGATGAGGTGGACGAGGACGATGTTGACGACCATGGATTTGGCGGTCGCGGTGCCCACGCCGACGGGTCCGCCGGAGGCGT
>JBBQNQ010000074.1:0-14389 GCA_038330095.1 Solirubrobacterales bacterium | reverse complement strand
CCCGACATCCGCGACTTCATCTGGTGCAAGGCGCGCGAGGAGGAGAAGGCCAACGCGCTGCGCGACGCCGGCTTCGACATGTCGATCGACGGCGAGGGCTTCCACTCGATCCAGTACCAGAACGCCAACAACTCGGTCCGCGTCACCGACGAGTTCATGCAGGCGGTGGCCGACGACGGCGAGTGGCACCTGATCGCCCGCACCACCGGCGAGCCGATCGGCGAGCCGGTCCGCGCCCGAGACCTGATGCGCGAGATCTCCGAGGCGGCCTGGCGCTGCGCCGACCCGGGCGTCCAGTACGACACGACGATCAACCGCTGGCACACCTGCCCGAACAGCGGGCGGATCAACGCGTCGAACCCGTGCTTCCCGGGCGACGCAAGGGTGCACACCACGAAGGGGCTTCTCCCGATCGCCGAACTGGTCGAGCGGGGCGAGGCCGGCGAGGACATCCGCGTCTACACGCACCGGGCTACCGCGGACGAGCCGGGAGAGGGCGTCGTCGCCACACACCCTGTCGCGTTCATGCGCAACGGGATCAAGCCGATCGTTCGACTGCGCTTTGCCAACGGCGCGGAGCTGCGCTGCACCCCCAACCACCGGATCTGGACCCAGAACCGCGGTTACGTTCACGCCGAGGATCTCGCCTCGTCCGACCGTGTCCTCCTCAACGATTCGCCTACCCCGGCGAGCGATGCGTCGTGGGAGCTGCCGGTGAAGGTGACCGCGAAGGCACGGTCGTACTCCCGCGGCTCCACCGTCGTCTCGCGCGACCTCCCTGATCGGTGGTCCGAAGGACTCGCGGAGGTCACCGGTCATCTCATCGGGGACGGCTGCTTGACGGACGACCAAACGCAGTGGGTATACGGCGATGACGACCTGCGCGACGGCCTCGCGACCTCCCACCAGGGGCTACTCGAGGAGCTGATTGGTGGCGTCTCGCAGCAGGCTATGGACAATGGGACCTTCCAGCTGCGGGCCGGGAGCTCGGCGGTCCGCGAGCTCTTCCGCGGGTTGGGCGTCAGCTCGGCGCGCGCCCACGAGAAGCGCGTTCCCCAAGCAGTCTTCAGCGCGCCGGGCGAGGTGCAGGCAGCCTTCCTTCGTGGTCTCTTCGGTGCCGACGGCTGCGTCGCACGGGTCGAGTCGGGCGGCAAGGCGAGTCGCTACGCCGGTCTCGGAAGTCGCAGCGAGGCGCTGCTCAAGGACGTCCAACGTCTCCTTAGCGCGGCTGGCATCCGCGGAAGGATCTACCGCATCACCGACGCGCGTGAGTCAACGTTCGCCTACACGCGCGCGGACGGCACCACGGTGACGTACGCATCGCGTCAGGGCTTCGATCTGCGCATCACCGGAAGCGACCTCGAGCGCTTCGCCTCGGCCGTCGGCTTCTCGACGCCTCGCAAGCAGGCCGCGCTCGAGACGCTGCTTGAGGGAACCCGCCGCTATCGCACTAAGCCGACGACCTCCCTCGTCACCCGCGAGACAGACGGGCAAGAGACCGTCTACAACCTCACCGAGCCGCTGCACCATTCCTACATCGTCGACGGTGTCGTCGTCGCTAACTGCAGCGAGTACATGCACGTCGACGACTCGGCGTGCAACCTCGCGTCGCTCAACCTCATGAAGTTCCGTCGCGCCGACGGCTCCTTCGACGTCGAGAGCTTCGAGCACGCGGTCGACATCGTCTTCCTCGCCCAGGAGATCGTCGTCGGCGCGTCCAGCTATCCCACCGAGGAGATCGCGCGCAACGCCAACGCCTTCCGTCAGCTCGGAATGGGTTACGCCAACCTCGGCGCCTACCTCATGAGCAATGGGCTGCCCTACGACTCGGATCAGGGCCGAGGGATCGCTGCAGCCATCACCGCACTGATGACCGGCCGCGCCTACCTCAGTTCCGCCCGTACCGCAGCAGCGATGGGCCCGTACGACCGCTACGAGGAGAACCGAGAGCCCCACAATTCCGTGATGCGGATGCACCGCGAGGCGGCCCACGCCATGCCCGATGCGGCGTGCACCGACGACGGCCTTCTGGCCGCCTCGCGAAGGGTCTGGGACGAGGCGGTTGAGGCGGGCGAGGAGCATGGATACCGCAACGCACAGTCGGTGGTCATTGCCCCGACCGGAACGATCAGTTTTTTGATGGATTGTGATACGACGGGCGTCGAGCCCGACTTCTCGCTCGTGAAGTTCAAGGAGCTCGTCGGCGGCGGGCAGATGACGATCGTCAACCGGACGGTGCCGCTGGCGCTGCGCACGCTGGGCTACGCCGACGAGCAGGTCGAGGCGATCGAGGCGCACATCGCCTCGCAGAACACGATCGTCGGCGCGCCGGCGCTGCGCGAGGAGCATCTGCCGGTGTTCGACGTGGCGGTCGGCGAGCGCGCGATCTCGCACATGGGCCACATCAAGATGATGGGCGCGGTGCAGCCGTTCGTCAGCGGCGCGATCTCAAAGACCGTCAACCTCCCGCAGACCGCGACGATCGAGGACATCGCCGACGCCTACGTGCAGGCGTGGGAGCTCGGGATCAAGGCGCTGGCCATCTACCGCGACGGGTCCAAGACCGCGCAGGCGCTGCGGACCGACGCGCAGAAGGAGGTCAAGGAGGCGGCCGGGGTCGACGTCGAGGCCGCGATCGCCGAGGCGCTGGCCAAGGCGCCGCCCAAGCGCCGGCGGATGCCGCGCGAGCGCCAGTCGATCACCCACAAGTTCTCGATCGGCGGCCACGAGGGCTACATCACCGCCGGCATGTACGAGGACGGGTCGATCGGCGAGATCTTCCTGACCGACATCGGCAAGGAGGGCTCGACGCTGCGCGGAATGATGAACTCGTTCGCGACGGCGATCTCGATCGCGCTGCAGTACGGCGTGCCGCTCGAGACCCTGGTGAGCAAGTTCTGCTACATGCGCTTCGAGCCGGAGGGGATCACCCAGAACCCCGAGATCCCCTTCGCCAAGTCGATGCCCGACTACATCATGCGCTGGCTGGCGTCGCGCTTCCTGGACGCCGATGCCTGCGAGGAGCTCGGCATCCTCACCCCCGAGGTCCGCGCGCGCAAGGCGGCCCAGGACGCGGCGATCTCGGGCGGCAACGGCGGCAACGGCGGGGGGAACGGCCACGGCGGCGAGGCGACACCCGCGGCCCCGACGGCCGAAGCGCCGGCGGCCGGCCCACCGCCCACCGCGCCCAAGCCCCAGCCTCCCACCGCAGCGCTGACCGACACCCCGCCCGTGATCCCCGCCCGCGTCAAGGGCCTCGACCTCGGCCCGGCGTGCCAGCAGTGCGGCGGCATGATGCAGCGGACAGGCTCGTGCTACACCTGCTCGAGCTGCGGCTACAACACCGGCTGCGGGTAGCGCTGGGCCAGCCCGCCCGGGCTGTCCTATGGGGGCCCGGGCGCGCGTTCTACGCTTGACGGATGGCAGCTCCGGCCACCGCGGCCCTGTCGACGACCCAGATGGAGACGCTCGCCCGGCACGGGGAGGAGCGCACGGCTGAGGTCGGGGAGGTGCTGTTCCGCGTTGGCGATCGCCGCTATCCGTTCGTCGCGATCATCGAGGGTGAGGTAGCCGTTCAGGACGCGGCCGGTCATGAGATCGTCCGGCACGGCGCGTCTGGCTTCCTTGGTGAGATGAACCTCCTGTCGGGCCAGACGGTCTACCTGACGGCGGTGGTGACGCAGCCCATGCGCTACATCGCGGTCGACCGCGACGAGCTGCGGCCGCTGCTGTTCGACGACGGCCCGCTCTCCGACCTGCTGCTGTCGACGTTCATGGCTCGCCGCGAGGCGTTGCAGCAGCGCGAGGGGATCGGCCTCGAGGTCCTCGGCCCGCGCTCGTCGGAACAGACGCGGCGGATCGTCGAGTTCGCCAGGCGCAACCGCCTGCCCTACACCTGGCGCGACCCCGAGCACTCCGACGATGCGGATGTGAGGGCGCTCATCGATGCGCTCGACCCCGGCGAGCTGCCTCTGGTGCGGCTGCCGGGTGGGATGGAGCTGCGCAGCCCTTCAAGCGGCGAGGTGTCGCGCGCGCTCGGCATCGGCCTCGAGCTCGACGCCCACCAGGAGGTCGACCTGCTCGTCATCGGCGCCGGGCCGGCAGGCCTGGGAGCTGCGGTGTACGGAGCGTCAGAGGGCCTGGACACGCTCGTCGTCGAGAGCACCGCGCTCGGCGGCCAGGCGGGAACCTCCCGGCGCATCGAGAACTACCTCGGCTTTCCCGCCGGCATCACCGGCTCAGAGCTCACCAGCCGCGCGGTGACCCAGGCCCGCAAGTTCGACGCCCGTACCGCGACGCCGTACCGCGCGCTCGCGCTCGAGCCGGGACCCGATCGCCATGTCGTCCGGCTCGAGGACGACCACACGGTCGCTGCACGCGCCGTCGTGCTCGCCACCGGCGCGGATTACCGACGCCCTCCGGTCGAGGATCTCGAGGAGTACGAGGGCATCAGCGTCTTCTACGCCGCCGGCCCGCCCGAGGCGCAGCGCTGCGGTGCGCAGCGTGTCGGGGTCATCGGCGGCGGCAACTCGGCAGCGCAGGCGGCGGTCTGGCCCGCGCGCGGCGGCGCGCTGGTGACGCTGCTGCACCGCCGCGCCGACCTGGGCGAGACGATGTCCGACTACCTCCTGCTCGAGCTCGACCGCTACGGCGTCGCCGTGCGCGACCGCAGCGAGGTGGCCCAGCTCCACGGCAGCGACGGCGAGCTCGAGGCCGTCACGCTGCGCGACGGCGAGCGCCTGCCCTTCTCCTTCCTCTTCCTCTTCCTCGGAGCCGCACCGTGCACGGACTGGCTCGGCGACACGGTCGCGCGCGACGACAAGGGCTTCGTCCTCACCGGCCCCGGCGCCGGAGTCGAGAACCTGCTCGAGACCAGCGTGCCCGGCATCTACGCGGCCGGCGACGTGCGATCGGGGTCCATCAAGCGCTGCGCCACCGCGGTCGGCGAAGGCGCGATGGTCGTGCGCTTCGTGCACGAGCGCTCCTCCCGCGTGCCCGCGTAGCCCGGATGGCATCCACCGACGCGCATTCGGGCTACGCACCCGTCGGCGATCTCAACATGTACTACGAGGTCCATGGCCGGGGCAGGCCGTTGATCCTCTTACATGGCGCCTACATGACCATCGACCTGATGGGCCCGATCCTGCCCGGATTGGCGCAGGCCAGACAGGTGATCGCGATGGAGCAGCAGGGCCACGGGCACACGGCGGACGTCGATCGCCCGATCACCTATGAACAGATGGCGGACGATACGGCGGGGCTCGTTCGTCATCTGGAGATCGACAACGCGGACGTAGTCGGCTACAGCATGGGCGGCGGCATCGCGTTGCAGCTGGCCATTCGCCACCCCGACTTGATACGCAGACTCATCCTCGCATCGACGTCTTTCAGCAGCGACGGCATGCACGCCGCGGCGGTCGAGATGTTCCCGTCGATTACACCCGAGCTGTTCGCGGGATCTCCGATCGAGGAGGCGTACCTGCGGACCGCGCCCAACCGCGATGACTTTCCGAAGCTCGTCGAGAAGCTGACGCAGCTCGACACCACGCCCTTCGCCTGGCCAGAGCAAGACATCCGGGCGATCGCGGCGCCCACGCTGATCGTCCTGGGTGATTCCGACGGCATTCGCCTCGAGCACGCCGTCCAGCTCTTCGGGTTGCTTGGGGGCGGAGTGATGGGCGACCTCGCCGGTCTGCCGAAGTCGCAGCTCGCCGTGCTTCCCGGCACCGCACACTTCGTCCCGCCCGGCTCCGGGCTCCTGGACCGCACCGAGTGGCTGCTGCCGATGATCTCCTCGTTCCTCGACGCGCCGACGTCCGAGGACTAAGCGGGCTCACGGAGCATGGCCCACATCGGTGGCGATGACCCGGCCTGGATGACCCCGACGTCGTTGAATCCGTGGCGCGCGTAGAGGTTGCGGCTACGCGGGGTGGTCGCTTCGAGGTAGGCCGGGAGACCATCGGCGTCGCAGGTCGCCAGCGCGTGCTGCAGGAGCGTGGAGCCCAAACGCCGTCCCTGTGCGATCGGATCAACGCCGGTCAAGGGCAGGTACCAGTGGTCAGCGCTCGGATGGAGCTCGTCCATCTGCTCGAAGACGCCGTTGATGTCCTCGAAGGTCTGGTCGTCCATGCTCTCGCGCATGAGTCCCATGACGGTCTCCCCGTCGGGCTCGACGCCGGGCGGCAGCCAGAGTGCGACGCCAAGGCAGCCCTCTAATCCGTGCGCCGTGCCTTGATCGAACGCGCGCCCAGCGAACGCGTCGGCGATCTGCGGCCAGTAGGTGGAGTACCGATACGGGTCCGGCCAGCCCCACCGCATGATCGGGTCGGTGGCGAACGCCATCGTGAGGGTCGCGAGCCCTCGCTGCCGGTCCGCCGCTTGGATGATCTCAACCGCCGTATCCGTCATCGCCGGATACCTCCCTCCGGGTCCGCGACGGCGGGCGGCAAGCGCGCGACGTAGCCGGCGACCAGCCCGAGAAGGCGCAGCGCTACCGGTGGCACACGGTCCTCTGTGTCGCAGGCGGGGTCGTAGGCGGTCAGGGACAGCGCGCGCGCCTGGCCGCCGTCGAGGACTGCCGCCACGAGCGACTCGAGCTGCGCGGCGCTGACACCGTCGGGGGCGCTGTAGACGTTGACCCGGGCCTCGTCGACGTCGAGCACGTCGAGGTCGATGTGCACGTAGAGCCCGCTGGGGGACGGCGACAGCTGCTCCAGCCCGTGCAGGAGCGGCGCCGGGGTGCGGATCGTCCGCGCGGGAAGCCAGCGCAGTTGCGACGCGTCGAGGCGCACCTTCTCTGGCTCGTCGAAGTCGCGCGCACCGGCCAGGGCGACGGCGGTCTCGGCCAGCGGGCGCGCGCCCCCGACCGTGGCGAGCATTCCCTGCCACGCGCTGCCGGTGAGCACGGCGACGCCCATGCCGTCGAAGTAGCCGGAGATCGTGGTCTCCGGCGTGTTGAAGTCCGCGTGCGCGTCGAACCACAGGACGCCGGGGGAGCGCTCCTGGAGTCCCGCGACGACGCCGACGGCCACGAAGCAGCTTCCCGACAGCACCACGGGAAACGCGCCGTCGTGCACCGCGTCCCTCACCCGGTCCGCGACCATCCGGATCAGCTCAAAGCTCACGTCGACGTCGCTCTCTGCGCGCTCCGCAAGCTCAAGGACCTCCGTGCGCACCGCGACGCCATGGGCGCTCAGCGCGTCTCGCGCCCCGCGCTCGAGCAGGTGCTCCGGGCCCCGGCCGACTCCGTCCCGGAGCCTGCCGAGCTCGTAGGGCACTATGAGCAGACGGACCTCGTTCACAGGCACTGCCAACCCTAGAGGCGGCACGGCACCCGGTGGACCGAGACACCCCGGCTAAGGTCGGAAAGACCCCGACCGCAAAAGGCTCCCGCGATGAAGCAGCGCCAGCTCGGCTCCCTGACGGTCCCCGCCCTCGGCCTCGGCTGCATGGGGATGTCCGCCTTCTACGGCACGACCGACGAGGACGAGGCCGTGGCCACGATCCACCGTGCCCTCGAGCTGGGCTGCAACTTCCTCGACACGGCCGAGATGTACGGGCCGTTCACCAACGAGAAGCTGGTCGGCCGCGCGATCGCCGGACGCCGCGACTCGTTCGTCCTCGCCACGAAGATGGGCATCCGCTTCGCCCCGACCGAGGACAACCCGACCAACCGCGTGCTCGACGGCTCCCGCGAGAACGTGCGGCGCTCAATCGAGGGCTCGCTCGAGCGTCTTGGAACCGATCACGTCGACCTCTACTACCTGCACCGGGTCGATCCGGGCACACCGATCGAGGAGACGGTCGGCGCGATGGGCGAGCTCGTCGAGGAGGGCAAGGTCCGCCACCTCGGCCTCAGCGAGGCGGCGCCCGAGACCATCCGCAGGGCACACGCGACCCATCCGATCACCGCGCTGCAAACCGAGTACTCGCTGTGGACACGCGACCCCGAGCCCGAGATCCTGCCCATTTGCCGCGAGCTGGGCATCGGCTTCGTCCCCTACTCGCCACTGGGCCGCGGCTTCCTCTCCGGTCGCTTCACCTCGCCCGACGATCTCGACCCCGACGACTTCCGCCGGCACGGCCCGCGCTTCACCGGTGAGGCGCTGGAGCAGAACCTCACGCTCGCGGCCAAGGTGCGCGCGATCGCCGAGGAGAAGGGGTGCACGCCAGGCCAACTCGCGCTTGCGTGGGTCCTCGCCCAGGGCGAGGATCTCGTCCCCATACCGGGAACGAAGCGCCGTACCTACCTCGAGGAGAACCTCGCCGCGGCGGACGTCGAGCTGTCCGGCGACGACCTCGCGCGGATCGACGCCGAAGTGCCCGCGGCGGCCGGCGACCGCTACGACGCTACCGGCATGGCTACGGTGAACCGATGAGCGTCTGCGGCCACCTCGACCAGATCGAGTTCCTCGAGCTTCCCGCGAACGTGGAGGGGTGCGAGGACTGTCTGCGCATCGGCGCGCAGTGGGTGCATCTGCGCATGTGCCATAGCTGCGGGCACGTCGGTTGCTGCGACAGCAGCCCCAACCGTCACGCGACCGCCCACAACGCGGCCACCGGCCATCCGGTCATCCGCTCGGCCCAGCCGGGAGAGGACTGGTCCTACTGCTACGAGGACGACGTCGCCTTCGTGCTGCGAGAGGAGTGATGGGGATGTCCGACGTCCACCGCGTCAGCCGCATGGGATTTGTCAATGCGTACCTCGTTCGCGAGGACGACGGCCTGACCGTGATCGACACGATGCTTCCGCGCAGCGGGAAGGCGGTGCTCGCCGCCGCCGAGAAGGCCGGAGCTCCCATCGTGCGCATCGCGCTCACCCATGCCCACGGCGACCACATCGGCTCCCTCGACGAGCTCGCCGGAAAGCTCGGCGACGCCGAGGTGCTCATCTCGGCGCGCGAGGCCCGCCTGCTCGCCAAGGACAAGTCGCTGGATTCCGGCGAGCCGCAGGACAAGCTGCGCGGCGGCTATCCGGGGGCGAACACGCGGCCGACGCGGACGCTGAGCCCGGGCGATCGCGTCGGCTCGCTCGAGGTCGTGGCCGCGCCGGGCCACACTCCCGGGCAGGTCGCCTTCCTCGACACCCGCGACCGCACGCTCTACTGCGCCGACGCCTACACGACTCTGGGCGGCGTCGCGACGTCGGCCAAGGCCAACCCGCGCTTCCCGCTCCCCGCGCTCGCGACCTGGCATCGGCCCACTGCCCTTCGCAGCGCCCGCGAGCTGCGCGCGCTCGACCCCGCCCGCCTGGCCTCGGGCCACGGCAAGGTGGTCGAGGCGCCCGCCGCCGCCATGGATGCCGCGATAGCCACGGCCGCGTGAGCCCGCGCGGCTAAGAGACCGCGGCGGGCACGATGCAGAGGTCGGGGCGGTCTGGGCGGTTGAGCCCGCGGCGCAGGGAGGCGAAGGCGATCGCTCCGATGACGAGCGGCAGCCAGAAGAGGATGAGGCGGTAGGCGAGAATGGCAGCGGCGGTCACCGCCACCGGGGCGCCGTAGACCACGAGCGTGCCGAGCAGGCCGCCGTCGATGCCGCCGAGCCCGCCCGGGAGGGGCAGCGCCCCTCCGAGCTGGCCGATGAGGTAGCCCATTAGCACCACCGTGACGGCCGGCGCGGCCCCGAAGGCGTGGTAGGTCGCCCACAGGACCGCGTTGTCCCAGAACCAGTAGCCCAGCGACCCCACCAGGACGGGCAGGCTCCGGGAGCGGATAACCCGCGTCGCCTCGGCGATTCCGTCAACGAGAGCTATGCGCGCGCCGGCCCACAGGCGGCGGATCCGGCCGGCGTCCTCGGGCGCCGGCCCGCCGGCGGGCAGGCGACCGATCGCGAGCACCGCGCAGATCGTGACGACCGAGGCGACCGCGGGCACGATGGTCAGCCACGGCGAGAGCTCGGGCCCCACCAGGCCGACGAACAGTGCCGTTCCGATCACCGCCACCGCCACGAAGTTGATCGAGCTCTTGAGGAGGAAGAAGGCGACGGAGCGCCGCGCGATCGTCTCGGCAGGCATGCCGCCCGCGCTCAGGATCCACGCCCCCAGCGCCAGGCCGCCGGCCCCGCTCGCCGGGACGATCGAGCCCATCGCAAGCTCCGACCACGCGATCTCCCAGCTCGTGCGCCGGTGCATGTGCCGGCAGAAGATCGGCCGGAACATCAGGACGTAGCACAGGCAGGACAGCGCTTCGAAAGCCGTGGCCAGCGCGAGCCAGCCCGGCTTGGCCCCGGCGAGGCTGTCGCGAACCTCGCCGAGACCCGGCGCGAGGACGATGACGAGGCCCGCCACGCCAAGCAGGGCGACCACGGGAATCGCCCGCCGCGCGAGCCGCCGGGGCTCGAACTCCGACGGCATCTCGACGCCGCTCGGCTGCGCCGGCAGTGGCTCGGCGACGAGGCGCCTTCGCACGGGACCGCTCAGATTGCCGGCCATGGTGCGATGGTAGGCGACGAGGCGGTCTTCCCTTCGCGCTCTACGCTCGGGAAGGTGCGGCCTCGGTCCACACGCCCGGGCGTCGCGCTCCTTACGGTTGCCGTCGCCCAGTTCCTGGCCGTGGCCTCCGCTTCGATCGTGAGCCTCGCGCTGCCGACGATCGCGCACGACCTGCACGCCAGCGGGCAGGAGCAGCAGTGGATCGTCGACGCGTACGTGCTGGTCTTCGCCAGCCTGCTGGTGGCGGGAGGCGTCCTGGGGGACCGGCGCGGGCGCAAGGGGGCGTTCCTCGCCGGGCTCGCCCTGTTCGCTGCGGGGTCGATCGTGTGCGCCGCCGCGCCGAGCACGGCGTGGGTGCTCGCCGGCCGCGTCGTGCAGGGACTCGGGCCGCCACTGGTAGTTCCCGCGAGCCTCGGGATCATCACCGCCACCTACGCCGATCCCGCGGCGCGGGGGCGGGCGATCGGGCTGTGGTCGACGGGGTCGGGGCTGGGCCTCGCGCTCGGCCCGGTGATCGGCGGAGGTCTGGTCGACGTGGCCGGGTGGCGCTGGGTGTTCGGGATCAACGCTCCGCTCTGCGCCGCGCTGGCGGTGCTCGCCGTGCGCTCGATCCCGCGCCTAGCTCCGGAGCCCTCGCGCCGGGCCTTTGACTTCGTCGGGGCGCTGCTCACCACCGTTGGCGTCGGCGCGCTGACCTTCGGGATCATCGAGGGCAACCCGCAGGGCTGGGGCTCAGCGCTGATCCTCGGCGCGTTCGCGCTTGGCGTGGCGTCCCTCGGAGGTTTCGTCGCGTGGGAGCGCGGGCGCGAGGAGCCGCTCGTCGACATGGGGCTGTTCCGCGTGCCGGCCTTCGTCGCCGCCAACGGCGCGGGCCTCGTCGTGTTCTTCACGCTGATCGGCGCGACCGTCTACTACTCCGCCTACTTCCAGCAGGTCCAGGGGCGGGGACCCGTCGAGGCCGGGCTGTGCGTGCTGCCGCTCGGAGCTGGCGTCGCACTGGGCGCTCCGGTGGCCGGCCGGCTCATCGGCCGGCTCGGCGTTCGCGCGCCGATGTGCCTCGGCCTCGCTCTCGGCGCGCTGGCCATGCTCGGCCTGCTGCGGCTCGAGCCCGGCACCGAGGTCGCTGCGATCTGGTGGGACTTCGTGGTTCTCGGCCTCGGCGCGGGGCTCGCGCTACCGCCGATGACCGCGACCGCCGTCGGAGCCGTGAGGCCCGCCCGCGCCGGGATGGCCTCCGCCGTCCACAACGCCCTGCGCCAGGTCGGCCAGGCGCTGGGCGTCGCGGTGCTCGGCGCGATCGTGTTCGCGCAGCTCGGCGGCGCCGAGGCTTCGGGCGCAAGGCTCGACGATGCCGCCGGAGCAGCCTTCGTCCGCGGCCTGCACCACGCGACGCTGGTCTCGGCAGCCCTGCTGGCGGCCGCGCTCGGTCTGGCGCTCGTGCTGGTGCCGGCCGGGCGGCCCGAGCCGGCCTGAGATCATGCCTGCGTGCCGCTCAACCACGTCGCCCTGACCGTCGCCGACCGCGAGCGCTCGGCGGCGTTCTACGCCGAGCACTTCGGCCTGACCGAGCGCCTGCACTCCGACGACCACCTGCTCATCCTGCGCTCAGGCGACGGCTCGGTGCTCGCCCTCAGCGAGGGCTCGCCTCCCGTGCTCGACCGCACCAACCATTTCGGCTTCCAGGTCGCCACCGCCGGCGAGGTCCGCGCCGCCCGCGGGCGACTGAGCGCGGCCGGGGTACCGGAGACCGAGTGGCAGGACGACGGCCGCTTCGTGCGCGTCCAGGTCGCCGACCCCGACGGCTACCGGGTTGAGCTGTTCGCTTTCTGAGCCGCGCGTAGCGTGTCCGCCGTCAGGTCGTCCGCCCGATCAGAACGGCGAGCTCCCCTCGCGAGAGGAGGGCGAAATGCGCACCAGATCCGCTTAACTCGCCGCAGAACGGTTCGAGGGTTCCCCTCCCTCCCCCTCGTCGATGCCGTGCCCGGCGGCCTTCCCGCCGTAGCTCGCCAACCGGCTGCGGAACGCGACGCCGTTGACCGTCCCGCGGACGGGCGCACGGGCCTGCCCGAACGCCTCGCGCACGTTGAACGGAATCTAGACCCAGCGCCCGCCGCCGCCCGCCTCGGCGAGCCTCGCCGTGAACGTCCGGCGGGTCAATACGCGCGGTGGGCATGGACGCGGAACACGAGGCCGGCCTCACGGCGCAGCGACGCGCGGCGCAGCGGCAGCGCGCCCAGGGCCGGCGCGAGCTGCTCGGCGGCGATCAGCTGTACCTCGCTGCGGCTCACCCGGTGGGCGAGCCGGTTGGGCGCCGCGTCGAGCAGGTCGTACACGAACAGCGCGCCGCCGGGCCGCACGACACGCGCGAGCTCGGCCAGCGCCTGCTCCCAGCGCCCGACGTGGTGGAGCATCAGGAACGACAGCGCGGCGTCGAAGCTGGCGTCGGGGAAGGGCAGCGCCGTCGCGTCGGCCCGCGTCACCGCCGCCCGCTCGCCGAACGGCGCGAGCCGCTCGCGGGCGCGCTCGACCATCTCCGGATCGAGGTCGGTCGCGGTCAGCCGCAGGCCGGGGAAGCGGTCGAGCACCTCGGCGGGCATCGCGCCACCGCCCGACCCCACCTCGATCGCGCTGCCGTCGAGCCGCGCGCCGTCCAGCGCCCAGGGGAGGATCGCCCGCTGCGCGAGCAGCGACCACGCGCTGCTCGCGCAGATCGCCGCCTCGAGCCTGGACATCGCGGGCACACCCCCATGATGGTCGAGCCGCGGCCGGCGCGCGCGAGGTCACCGCGACCCGCCCTCTCGCGCTAGGGTCGCGGCATGGAGGGGCGGCTGATCGGCGCGGACCTCGGGGGAACCAAGCTCCTGGCCGCGCGCATGCATCAGGGATCGCTCGAGGAGTCGGCCACGGTGATGACCGACAAGTCCAGCGCCGAGGCGCTACTCGACGAGATCGTCGCCGCGGTGGTGGGACTGCGCACCACCGACACGCTCGCCCTGGGCATCGGCGTCCCCTCGGCGGTCGACTTCGCCACCGGCGAGGCGAAGTCGGGGGTCAACGTCCCGCTCCAGGGCGTGCCGGTGCGTCAGATCCTGAGCCAGCGCCTCGACCTGCCGGTCTACGTGGACAACGACGCGAACTGCGCGGCGATAGCCGAGGCTCACGACGACGACGGGCATCTCGTGGTCGACAACCTCGTCATGTTCACCGTGGGAACCGGCGTCGGCGGCGGGCTGGTCCTCGGCGGGCGGCCGTACCGGGGCGCGACGGGCGCGGCGGCCGAGATGGGCCACCAGATCATCGGTGCGCGGCTCGACGACGGTGCTCCCGAGCGCAGCGACCGCTTCCCCCAGCCCGGCTCGCTCGAGGCCCTCGCCGCCGGTAGCGCGCTCGACAGGATCGCGGCGAAGGTGGCCCGCGAGCACCCGGAGAGCGCGCTGGGCCGGATTGCCGACGCCGGCGGCGGGGTGACGGGGGTCGACGGGGTGCGCGCGGCCAAGGAGGGCGACCAGCACGCGATCGCCGCCGTCCGGCTGCTCGGTGAGCGGCTGGGCATCGGCATCGCCAACGCGCTCAACGTCTTCGACCCGGACGTGGTGGCGATCGGCGGCGGGGTGTCGGTCGCCGGCGACCTGCTGCTCGGTCCGGCGGTCGAGGTCGCGCGGCGCTTCGCGCTTCCGGGCGCGGGAGAGCGGACGGAGATCCGGCTGTCGCGCTACGGCACGAGGGCGGGGCTGCGGGGCGCGGCGCTCATGGCGGCGCTCGCCCTGCGCGACGAGGTTGCGGTGACATGAACGAGATAGGAGGCCGGGAATGCAGCTTGGGATGATCGGGTTGGGGCGCATGGGCGGGAACATGGTTCGCCGCCTGATGCGCGACGGGCACGAGTGCGTCGTCTTCGACGTCAGCCAGGACTCGGTGCAGGAGCTCGCGGGCGAGGGCGCCACCGGCGCCGAGTCGCTG
>JBBQNQ010000073.1:0-14395 GCA_038330095.1 Solirubrobacterales bacterium | reverse complement strand
CAAGGCATCGAGCGGGAACGTCGTTGTCGGCAACGTGATCTCCAACAGCCGCATCCGCGCCAACGTCGAGGCGTACTGGAGCGGCCCCAAGGGCTCTGGCAACGTCGTCCGCGGCAACTGCGTGTCCGGCGGCGCTGGGGGGAACATCGACACGAGCGCGGGCGGCTTCAGCGCCCAGAAGAACCTGATCGCCCCGCCGCGCTACCGGGAGCCACGCTCCAAGCGGTTCCGGCTCTCGTCCAAGAGCGGGTGCCGCTGGGTGGTCGCCGTGAGCAAGACCGGCCTCGTCAGCTCGAAGTGACGGCTGATGGTCTGGCGCCTCTGCCCGTGCCCTCGGCACCAGGCGCCCCGAACGGCGCCGGGCGCGAGGAGCCTAGGCGGAGCCCGAGACCGGAAGTTGTCATGCTTAGGGTATGCGCGGGCGTCTGACCGCGGCGACGATTGCCGCCCTAATCCTCCTCGTGGCGTTCGTACTGGAGGCCTGCGAGGTACCGAGGGTCTCGCCCATCTCCGCGAGATGCGATCGCATCGCCTCGCCGAACGGCTCCGATAGCGCACCGGGCACCCAGAATCGTCCGTTTCGGTCCGCGCAACGGCTCGCGGACTCCCTCGCCCCCGGCAAGGTCGGGTGCCTGCGCGGCGGGAGCTACTACGACGGAGTGCGCCTGACGCGGCCCGGCACCACGCTTCGCGCTTTTCCGCGGGAGCGGGCGCGCCTCTTCGGCCGCGTCTACGTCACCCGCACGGCCTCGCGGACGACGATCGCCTACCTGGCCCTCAACGGCGCCAACCCGGCGAGACTGCCGTCGCCGACGATCGAGGCTGATGACGTGCTTCTCGAGGGCAACAACATGACCAACGGCCACACCGAGATCTGCCTGGTCGTCAACTCGCCCGACGGCCGCGTACGCGGCACGGTCATCCGCGGCAACCGCATCCACGACTGTGGAAGCCTGCCCGCGACCAACATGGAGCACGGCATCTACGTGGCCCGCGCCGACGGGACCGAGATCGTCGGCAACCTCATCTATGACAACGTGGACCGCGGCGTCCAGCTCTACCCGGACGCCCAGGACACGCTGGTCAAGGGCAACATCATCGACGGCAACGGCGTGGGCGTGTTGTTCGCCGGGGGCGATGGCAAGGCATCGAGCGGGAACGTCGTCGTCGGCAACGTGATCTCGAACAGCCGCATCCGCGCCAACGTCGAGTCGTTCTGGAGCGGCGGCGCCAAGGGCTCTGGCAATGTCGTCCGCGGCAACTGCGTGTCCGGTGGTGCTGGGGGGAACATCGACACGAGCGCGGGCGGCTTCAGCGCCGAGCAGAACCTGATCGCCCCGCCGGCCTACCAGGACCCGGGCTCGAAGTGGTACGTGCTCTCGTCCAAGAGCCCCTGCCGTCTGGTGGTCGCAGTGAACGAGAAGGGCAACCTCAGCCCCGGGTGACGACGCTGACGGCCGCGCTGCGCAGGAACCGGGTCGTCCTCTTCCTCGCTCGCCTGCAAACCCTGTGGAGATTTCGCAGCTCGGCGCGCGAGAAGCCCCGCGTAAGCGTGCGGTACCTCTGCTCCGGGCACGAGGTCTCGACGTTCACCTATGAGCTCGCCAACCAGGCCGAGCTCGCGACGTTCGTCGCGGGCGCTCTGGGCGTCGAGCCGGCGCGCATCGCCGGCTACTTCGAGGAGCTCGAACGAGATACCGAGCTGCGGACCGCCCTCGCCGAGGGCCTGCGCACGCATCCGAATCGCCGCAACGCTCCCCGCTATACCAAGCGCATCGCCTACTACGCGATCGTGCGGATCACAACGCCGGCGGTCGTCGTCGAGACCGGCACCCACGACGGCCTGGGCACCGCCGTGCTCGCCCGTGCCCTGCAGCGCAACGCAGCCGAGGGCGGTCCGGCCGGCCGCGTCCTCACCTTCGACGTCAACCCGGACGCCGGCTGGTTGATACCCGGGTTCCTCGAGGCGCTCGTCGAGCGCTTCGTGGGCCCCTCCAGTCAAACGCTGGGACCTGCGCTGCGCGACCGCTCAGTGGACTTCTTCATCCACGACAGCCTGAGGACGGCGGCGAACGAGCGCTTCGAGCTCGAGACCGTGATCAGCCGCGCAGCCGGCCCGGAGCTCCTCGTGGCCACCGATCACGCACCGGACACCTACGTCCTCAGGGACGTCTGCGCGCAACGCGGAGCCTGGTACGGCGCCTTCCAGGAGCAGCCGAGGGACCATTTCTTCAGAGGGGTGGAGATGGGTCTGGGCGTCATCGCCGTCTAGACGCACCCGTCGGCCCTCAGGCCAGGACGTCGCGGTACAGAGCCACCATGCGCTCGCACCACGGCTCTATGGCGAGATGTGCACGGGCCCACGCGCGAATCTCCTCAGCGCGGCCGGTGGCCAGTGGATCGTTGACGGCAGCCTCCAGCACGTCGAGCAGCGCCGCCGCGTCCCCCGGCTCGAAAGCCCTCAAGCCGGGGGCGTCACGGTAGATCGCCGAGCCTTCGATGTCCGACATGATCACCGGCAGGCCCGAAGCGATCGCCTCGCCGATCGCGTAGCTCTGGCCTTCGTGCCGGGACGCGCTGACGAAGGCGTCGGCGGCCGCGTAGAGCCACGTCGGGTCTTCGACGAAGCCGGAGAGCGCCAGCCACGGAGGCGGATCGCCGATCGCCTTCGCAACGAACTCTCTCAGGGGATCCTCTCCCACCAGGAGCAGGACGAAGGAGGAGTCGGCGGCCGCGAGGCGCGCTGCAGCCTCGAGCATGAGGTCGGCACCCTTCACCTCGGGCCACCAGGCGAGGCCGAGCGCCACCCAGGCGCCGGCCGGCAGCCCCAGCCGCGCACGCGCCTGCTCTCTATCGGGGAGCGACTCGAACCGCGCGAGCGAGATCGCGTTGGGAATCAGCACCAGCCGGTCGGCCGGCACCCCCCGCCGGAGCGCGAGCCGCTCGATCCACGGCGCCACGGCGATCACGCGGTCGACCCGGCGGCGGGCGACGAGGCGGACCTTGACGAGGTCCTTGGCGCGCTGGCGCCACCTGTAGCCCTCGAAGCCCGTGTGCAGCTGCCACACGCAACGGCCGCCCACGCGCCGGGCCGCCGACGCCGCCTCCAGGTCGGCGGCCGTGAAGTGGCTGTGCAGGAGGACCGCGCGATGCTCGCGGGCCGTCGCCTCCAGGGCGGCCGTGCGCAGCCGGCGGGAGCCGGCGGGCAGCACGGACCACGTGACGCCGGCGTCGTCGAGCGCCGCCAGCCAGGGATGGGTCTCGGACCCCTCGGCAAGCACCATGTGGGTGGCGAGACCGAGGCGCTCGCGCACCTCGTGCGCGAGCGCGAGCTGCCCGGTCATGAAGTTGCCCAGGTACGGGCTCTTCCACAGGCTCACCTGCACCACGGACGCGCCGCTCACGGCGCCATTCTTGCGGGCTGCCCGGCGGCCGGCCGGCAAGGCGGTCTGTAAGGTGGCGGTGCGGATGGAGCTCCGGGCGAGCAAGGACGACGACCCCGAGACGACCTCCGGCGCTACGCGCCAAAGGGTCGCCGCGGCAGCCCGTCCGCCGTTCGCCGGGTTGGCTGTCGCACCCTCCTCGCCTGCGGCGCCGCTCGGGCAGGGCCTCGCCTGGCTGTGGCGGCTGGGGCCATGCCGCGACGCGCCGGCGCCCGGCGCCGTCGGCCTCGGCTCGCTGGAGGAGGCCCCGGAGCTCGAGCGCGCGGTCCGTCGCGGCGAGCTCGCCGGGGCGATCGTCTTCGCAGGCGAGAGCGGTGCGGCGGCCGGCGCGGTCCCCGCGCGCTCGACGTTGGAGGGCGTCGCACGACTGAAGGGCGGCGGCGGCGTCGCCGGCTCGCACGTCGTGTTCGACCACGCCGCCGGGGACGCCGCGGCCTCCTCCTCGCTCGGGGCCCATGCCGTCCGCTCGGGCGCGCTACTGGTGGTCGGCGGCGACGCGGGCGACCTGTGGGGCAGGCTCGACCGCACGTGGCTCCTCGGGCCGATCGCGCGCTTCCTGCTGGACCTCATCGGTCGCCCGCTGGTGCTCCTTCCTCCCGTCGGCTGCCTGCGCTTCGACGACGTCCCGGCCACAGGCCAGCACCAGCTCGAGGGGCGGGCCAAGGACGACGCGCACGCCGCGCGGCTGGTTCGCCGCATGGTGCAATCGCTGCGGTCCGCGCGCGCGCAGCTCGTCGTCGCAGTCGCCTCCCAGGCCTTCGAGGACGACGTTCCGCGGCCCCTCGACGCCGTCTACCCCCGCTCGGTCGCCGCCTTGCGGGCGGGAGTGGACGCAGGAGTGCTGGAGCCCGCGTGCCACGGCACCGTGCACCTGGACACCGATGCGCTGGCCGGCGGGGAGATCGAGCCGCGCGAGTTCGCCCGGCTCTCGCAGGACGAGGCGGGCAGGCGCCTGGACTCGGCGCTCGCGTGGATGCGCTCCGCTCTCGGGGAGCCCGGCAGCTTCGTCGCGCCGGCCTGGGGGTACAGCGACGGGACGCTGGCCGCGGCCCGCGCGCGGGGGCTCGCCCACTGGCTGCCGCCCATGCCGGGGCCGCTCCTGCAGGGCCTGGGCTTCCACGAGACGCTGATCGACGGGCTGCCCGGCCTGCACCGGCTCGACTACTCGCCGCTGCGAGCTCTCACCGCCGTTGGCCTGCCGCCAACGGTCGTGTTCCACGGTCGCCTCCTGGACCTCCGTCGGTCCGACCTCAACCCGTCTCGGGACCTCGTCCCGCTCGCTCGCCTGGCGGTCCGCCGCGACCTCACGCGCATTCCCCGCATCGAGGGCGTGCGCTGGATCGGGGCGCGGGAGCTGGTGACCCGACTGCGCGAGCATGAGCAGACCGAGGTCGTCGAAGGCCGCGTCGAGGCGCCGCCCGGCTCGCAGGCGGTCCTGCTGGACGGCGCCGGACGGCGCAAGCTCGCCGCGGCGGACTGATCAGACCGCCGGCGTCGTGGACGCGCGGTCGCGGCCATCGGGGCGTGCCGCCACCGCCGCGACGGCCGGCCCCAGGGCGAGCAGCACCCAGAGCAGCTTGGAGTAGTTCTCCGAGATGAAGAAGAGCGCGGCCAGGTGGCCCGCGAGGCCCACGATGAGTCCTCTCACCAGCAGCTCGGATCGCGCGTCTCCGTTGCGCTTGAAGCGCTGCGCCGCGACCACCATGCTGCCCGCGGAGAAGAAGACGATCCCCAGGAAGAGCGCGAGCCCGACCACCCCCTCCTCGGACAGCACCTCGAGATAGGTGTTGTGAGCCACCTTCGGGGTGTCGACGATGAAGTCCCCGCGCGCGATGCTTCCCGGCCGCAGCAGGTAATGGACCGAGGAGACCTGGAACTGGCCGACCCCGACGCCCCGCACAGGATGGGCTTCGACCATGCGCCAGCCGACGGTCCACAGGTCCACCCGGCCGGTCCCGCCACCGCCGACGTTGGTGACGCGCTCGCGCGCCGGAAGCGGTGCAAAGGTCGAGAAGTACACGACCGCCGCGAGCACCACCAGGGCGCTCACCAGCACGATCGACCGCCGCCAGCGGCCGCCGAAGAGGATCGCTGCGACCAGCATCACCCCAAGCGCGATCAGGCCACCGCGAGACAGCGACAGGAGCACCCCGAACACGCACAGCAGGCCGGCGGCGGCCGCTCCCAATCGCGCGAGCAAATTGCCCTGCCTGACCGCAAACCCGCAGCAGATGGCGGCGCCTGCCACGAGTGACGCGGCAAGGAAGTTGGCGTCGCCGACCGTTCCGGTCGCACGACCGCTGTCGGCCGCGGACGGGTCGGGCGGTGCCAGTACGCCGGAGACCGACGCCAGGGTCGCCCCGATGACGATCGCGGCGAGGACGGTCACGATGTCCTCCGGCCGCCGCACCGCCGTGTACGCGATCGGCAGGAGCAGCAGGTTCGGGGCGTAGCGCACAAGCGACGTCAGACCGTCAGGCCGACTCTCAGACCAGGCGAGGCTGATGATCCCCCAGGCCATGAAGATGACCAGCGCGTAGACGACACCGGGCCGGTCGGTGAGCAGGCTGCGGGGGCTCTGACCGTTGGCCAGCACGGCGATCCACGAGATAGCCAGCAGCACCCCGATGCCCTTCGCGATGCTCAGGGTCCCGACCGTCGGGAGGGTGTCCAGGAACGCCGCGAAGGCGAGGAACGCGAAGCCCAGCGTCAGGTTCGAGAGGATGACCGCGACGAACGCGAACCCGACCGCCACCGCCACACCCAGGCGCGCATCTATGCCGGCCAGCAGCCCGATGAGAGCGGCCGCCGCGGCGAGCCCCGCAGCGAACGTCGGGGAAGAGCTGCCGAGCCGGCCGACCATGCGCTCGACCGGCTTGCCCTAAGTGGCGCGGACGGCCACCTCGGCCGACTCCGCGTTCTGTGGGAGCACGCCCTCGACGTCCTCCTCCTGGTAGTAGGCGGATTCGGGGGTGCGCTTCACGCCCACCAGAGCGATCCCGGCGGGTCGCACGTGCTGCTGCGCGAGCAACTCACCGAGGTGAGCGAGCTTGTTGAGCCTGCTGTGACCCAGGCGGGCGACGATGAGGACATCGTCGACGTGCTGGGCCAGGGGCAGGACGTCGGTGACCTCGCTCAGCGGCGGGGAGTCGATGATGACGTAGTCCGCCAGCTTCTCGGCCTCGCGAATGAGCTGCCGGGCGGTCGGCAGCGACAACCGGTCCACCATCCCGAGGCCACCGCGCTCGACGAGCAGCAGCATGAGGTTGCGGTCGTAGCCGTGGTCGACGATCAGCGCATCTTCCAGGCTCACGTCACGGAGGAGCACGGAGTCGATGCCGTGACGCGGCCGGATCCCGAACGCCGGTCCGACGGCCGGGCGACGCAGGTCCGCTTCGATGAGGATCACGCTCCTGCCGGTGTGGGCGATCGCGTAGGCGAGGTTGATGGCCGTCGTTGTCTTGCCCTCGGCGGGCGAGGACCCGGTCACGAGGATGGACCGCGCTTGCGCGCTCGATGCGGTCAATGTCGCGCGGAGCGTTCGGTAGGCCTCGGCGATCGGCGCGTAGACCTGGTTCGGGGTCAGTGGGCCGCCCTCGGTCCTTCCCGCGACGGGGATGCGAGCGAGGACCGGGATGCTGAACAGCTCGCGCAGCTGCTCCTCCCGGCGCAGCCGCGGGTCGAGCGCCTGCAGTCCGAACGCGGCGCCGATGCCGAGGATCAGACCCGCGATCAACCCGGCGATCAACGACAGGCGCTTCTTCGGCGAGCTCGGCGACGTGGGCGCAGTCGCGATGCTCGCGACCCGCACCGTGGGGTCGGGGGCGCCGCGCAACGACTGCAGCGTGGCCAGCCGCGCTGCGAGCGAGGTCGGGGCCTGATTCTGGGCCGCCGACTGGGCGCCGACAGTGCGCTGCAGCTGAGGAATGAGGCCGTCGAGCTGGCTGTGGAGCTGCCCCGTGCGGATGTCGACGGCGGACCGAGCGAAGGCGTTGGCCAGCCGTGCCGCCGCCCCCGGCGATGAGCCCTTCGCCGTGATCGCGACCAGGTTGCTCTGCGCCACCGGCTCCGCGGTGACGTCGCCGAGGATCTCGTCCGGGCTCTTGGACAGCAGGAGCCGGCCCTTGGCGAGCGACGCGACCGGCTGGGTCCTGATCAGCTCGGCGGCGGTCGAGACCACGCGTGTCGGGTCGTTGGAGTCGGTGATCAGCCCGAGGCCGGTCGTGGTCGGGTCGGACGCCGACACCGGTGTGACGAGGATGTTGGCCTGCGACTCGTAGACCTTCGGTGCCAGCGCCACGTAGGCTCCCGCTGCCGCGGTCGTGACCACCACGGCGAGCAGTACCACCCACCATCCGGCGCGGAGCGTCGCGACATAGCGCGCGAACCCCTGGACATCCGTCCTCGGCCGCAGCCAGTTGTCGCCGCCGTTGGTGCGCCGAGCGGGCACGTCATCCATGATCCTACTATGGCAACCGCCCCAAGCACCGTACTGCTCCCTGGACGAATGGCCCCCTCCGATGACCCTGTCCCCGTCGACGTGAGCGTGCTCATTCCCGTGCTCAACGAGGGCGAGCACCTCGAGGCGACCGTCGCGGCAATGCGCGAGCAGCGGTTCCCGGGAACCCTCGAGTTCATCTTCGCAGATGGCCGCTCGACGGACGACACCCGTGACCAGCTCGAGCGGCTCGGGCGCGAGGATCGGCGCATTCGCGTCATCGACAACCCTCTCCAGGGAACGGCCAGCGGGCTCAATGCGTGCCTGCGCGAGGCGCGCGGCGAATTCGTCGCGCGCATGGACGGCCACACGGTCTATCCGCCCGGCTACCTGATCGCCGGGGTCCAACGCCTGCGGGAGGGCGGCGCGGACTGGGTCGCGGGGCCCCAGGTCCCCGTGGGCGAAGGTCCGGTCTCGCGGGCGGTGAGCGCGGCTCTCGGGACGCGGCTCGGCCAGGGCGCCTCGCGCAAGTGGGGGTCGGACGGCGACGGGGCGGGCGAGGAGTACGAGCTGGACACGGGGGTGTTCGCAGGCGTCTGGCGCCGTGACACGGTGCTGGCCCACGGAGGCTGGGACGAAGGGTGGCCGCGCAACCAGGACTCAGAGATGGCCGCCCGCTTTCACCGTGCGGGCCAGCGGATCGTCTGCCTTCCCGTGATGGCAGCGCGCTACCGGCCGCGGGAGTCGCTCTCCGGCCTGTGGCGCCAGTACCGCGGCTACGGGGCCTACAGGGCCAAGACCGCGGGCCGCCACCCCGCGAGCCTGCGCCGATCCGCGCTCCTCCCACCGGCCCTGGTGCTCGATGCGGTCGCCTCGGTGGTCGCCCCGCGGCGGGTACGCGCGATCGCGCGTACCGGCCTCGGCGCCTACGCCCTGGCGCTGCTCGCCACCTCCGCGAAGGCTCCCGGCGGCGTTGGGCCCCGCGAGACCGCGCTGATGCCGGCCGCGCTGGTGACCATGCACTTCGCCAACGGCGTCGGGTTCCTGGACGGCTGCCGCCGCTGGGGCGTCCCGTGGCGGGCGCTGGCGAGGGTCGCAGGGCGCAGGGACGCGGCCAACGCCGGCGGGCCCGCTCGCGAGCCGGTCGCCGCACCGACGCTCAACGGGACCGCCGGGCAGGCCACCGGCTGATGCGGCTGGCGGTCTACACCGACTACACCTACCGCCGCGACGCAGACGGCGCATCGGGGGAGCGCGCTTTCGTCCGCTTCATGACCGCCCTCGATCCCTACGTCGACCGCCTGGTCCTCGTCGGGAGACTCGATCCCACGCCGGGTCGCTCCCACTATCCGATACCGGCGGACGTCGGCCTCGTGGGCTTGCCCTACTACTCGAGCCTCACCCAGCCCGTGCGCGTCGCCTCTTCGCTGCTGCGCTCGGTGAAGCACCTGTGGCGCGCGCTCGACGACGTCGACACCGTGTGGCTGCTCGGGCCCTACGTGCACGCGCTGACGTTCGGCGCACTGGCGGCGCTGCGGGGTCGCCGCATCGCCCTCGGCGTCCGCCAGGACACGCGCGTCTACCACCGCACCCGGCATCCGGGGCGGCGCTGGATCCACATGACGGGCGACGTGCTCGAGTTCCTGTGGCGAGCGCTCGCCCGGCGCTACCCGGTAGTGGTGGTGGGCCCGGGGCTGGCGCGCCGTTACGGCGACTCACCGCGGCTGTTGGAGATCGCGGTCTCGCTGGTCTCGGCGGACGAGATCGTGGAGCCGGCGTCCCAGGACGCGAGCCCGTCCGGCGACGGGGAGGTACGCGTGCTCACGGTGGGCCGGCTCGACCTGGAGAAGAATCCGCTGCTTCTCGCCGACGCGCTCGCGGGCCTGCAGGGCGCCGGCGGCTCGTGGCGCCTGGTCGTGTGCGGCGACGGCCCGCTGCGCGAGGAGCTGGAGCAGCGGCTGGCGGCGCTCGGCGTCAGCGACCGTGCGGAGCTGCGGGGCTACGTTCCCATCGACGCCGGCCTGCTCGACCTGTACCGGTCGAGCGACGTCTTCCTCCACGTGTCGTGGACCGAGGGATTGCCGCAGGTGCTCTTCGAGGCGTTCGCCGCGGCGTTACCGGTCGTCGCCACCGACGTCGGCGGGGTCGCCGCCGCCGCGGACGGAGCGGCGCTGCTGATCCCTGCCGGCGACGCCGGGGGGGCGGCCGAGGCAGTGCGCCGCGTGGTCGACGACCACGGCCTGCGTGCCCGCCTGGTCGCAGCCGGCACCGCGCGCGTGCGCTCGCATACGCTCGAGGCCGAGGCGAGCCAGGTCGCGACCTTCCTGGCCGCCGATCAGCCTCCGCGCTTGCGCGCGCGCCGCTGGCGCAGTAGCCGGCCTCCGCTGTAGGTGGCCATCAGCAGGCCGGCTGCCAAGGCGGGAAGCGGGTCATCCGCCGCCCACCACGCGGCCTCGCTGACGCCCGCGAACGACCGCAGCCATGACATCGGACTGAGCTCTCCGTCGCGCCAGTAATGCGCCGAGGAGAGAACGTCCAGCGGCTCGACCACCCAGCGTCTGCCGTTGGGCGGACTGCTCGGCGGGACCGGCTGGCCGGTCAGGTCCAGGTAGAGCGCGCGCAGGACGTCCATCCCCTCGTCGGAGACGAACAGGCGGAACGTGGATCCGATTCGCGGGTTGACGTCGAGCAGCTTGTACTGGCCGTCGCGCTCGTCGTAGCGCATGCCCAGGTCGACGATCCCGTGGTAGCGCACGTCGGCCATGAGTCGCCGCGCCGAGCCATCGACATCGGCGTTCACGTCGCAGGCGCCCAAGGTGGTCGAGCCGGTGTAAGGGGGGTACTGGCGCAGCTTGCGTCCGGTGAAGGTCACGAGCGGGCGGGAGTCAGAGCCGAAGCAGCCGTTGAACATCCACACCGACGAGGGCGGCCCGGGGACGTACTCCTGCAGCATCACGTTGGGCTCGTCGGGTGACTCCATCCCGTCGTAGACGTCCAGGAGGTCGTCGAGATCGCGGGCGATGTACACGCTGGGCGCCCGCTCCTTGGTGCACGGGAGCCAGCCGTCGATCCGCTTGGCGACGACGGGGAAGCCGAACTCCGCGGACAGCCTCGCGACCTCCGCGCGCGAGCGCGGGAACGCCGCGTGGGGCGAGGGGACGCCGAGCCGCAGGCACAGCTCGTGCAGCTCGCGCTTGCTCCCGAGGGTTCGCGTCACGCCGGGCTCCTGGCGCTGGAACAGGAAGCACTCGGAGAGCGCATCGGCGTGGTCCTCGACGAGCACCGCCGCAGCGTCGTCGATGGGCACAAGCACCACCCGGCCGAGCCGGCGGCCGATGCGCAGGAGGTTCTCCACCCAGGCTTCAGCCGACGCCTTGTGGGGAACCACGAGGCCGCCCGCCAGGTAGCGCGAGAGCGCGGCCGGAGTCCACTCGCCGGAGCGCACAGCGTGGACTTCTACGCCCATCCGGCCCGCGCTGCGGGCGAGCGGGAGCGCCCGATGGCGCAGCGGCTCGTGGTTCAGCGCGATGACGAGCATCGGCGTCGAGGTGTCGACGCTGCTCATGCTCACGGCAGCGGCGCCATGCGGATCTCGTCCCCGGTGACCGGGAAGACCGCGTTGAGGTCATCGACGTGGCCGAGCACGAAATCCAGGTCGGCGTCCTGGCCGGTGTCCCGCAGGTACCTTGCGCTGCGACCGTCCAGAAAGGCCTCGTCCGGCGCGCCGGACCACTGCTCGATCACCCGCGCCGTGGACTGGTCGGCCGGCTCGAAGCCCTGCTGGACCAGCGCGGAGGCGATCCGCGCGGCGCAGAGCTGGTCCTCCTCGCGAAACTCCCCGCGCGAATCGGCTCCGAGCAGCATCACCGGCGCACCGCGCCCGATCAGGACTCTCGCCGTCGCGCTCGTGTTGCGCAGGCAGGCGGCATAGGCGTGCTCACCGTGCCCGGCCTCGGCCATCAGGCGGGTCCCCGAGGTGGAGAGAAGCACCAGCGGACGTTGGTGGCCGGCGCCGTCGGCCACCGCGACGGGGCTGTTCTGCAGGTGGAAGCCATAGGGCTGGTTGCCCCCGAGCTCGCCGGCGAGGACGGGATCGGCGAGCCGGGCGGCGAGCGGGACTGCCGCCTCGATCGAGCCCGCCACGAAGCAGCGCCACCCGGCGACCACGGCGGTGATGGCCGTGGTCGTGGCCCGGATCACGTCTATGGCGACGATCGTCGCGTCTCGCGCCCCGGGCGGGAGGTGCTCGTGGAAGCAGTCGATGGCGACGGTCGGGCTCACGGCGCGCCGTCCGGCGGACGCGGGCGCAGGTTGTCGCGCAGGAAGGCGTCGGAGTGCAGCCCGCGCCGGTAGATCTCCACACGCAACAGCTCCTCCAGGCGCACGTTGGACAGGCGCACCTCGGGGCCGAAGTGGTCGAGGATCGCGAACTGGCTCTGCTTCAGCGGCGCCTCGAAGACCACCGCCTCGAAGCCGAGTGCCTCGACGAAGCGCTCGGCCAGGCGGGCGTCGAAGCTCCCTCCCTCGCTGAACAGGCCCACGCCCTGCGCGCTCTCGCGGGCCTCGACCACCACGCGGCAGGCGCCCGCGTCGAGCCAGGTGCGCCCCTGGTCGATCAGCCGGTCGACCTCAGCGGACGAGAAGGAACCGGAGTGCTTCTCGCCGAGCTCGAACTCGACCTCGAGTCCCCGCTCGGAGGCCATGGCGATGAGCCGCTCTGGCGAGTGCGGCAACTCGGTGAAGCCCTCCGCGCACTCGATCCGCGTCAGCCCCATCCCGGCGCACAGGTCGAGGTAGTGGTCAAGGCGGTCCTGGGCCACCGCGATCTCAAACGGGCCGCCGCCGGCCACGCTCGGGACGCCGGCACGAGTGGCCGCATCGATCTTTCGACGCGTGGCGGCCTCGTCGGCGATCATCCAGCACGCCATCGAGATCTTGATCGAGGCCATCAGATGCGCGCTCTGGTCGAGGTGGCCCTCGACCGTCAGCGGGTCATAGCCGGGGTCGAACGGGCTGGTGGCGCGAGCGAAGTCGCCCAAGCCGATGTCGCGAAGGTACGCGGCGGGGGACCCGCGGCCGTCCGGCATTACCATCGCCCCATGGTGGTGAACCGCTCGAGCGAAAGGCGGCTGCGGTGACCGGCGGCCCGGCGGCGCGCCCGGCGCCGGACCCCATGCGGGCGTACTTCGACGACGAGGCGGCTTACTGGGAGGACGTCTACCGGCGCGACGACCTCCAGAGCCACATCTACCGCGAGCGCCAGGCCGCGGTGCTGGAGCTGCTGGACGCCTTCGAACTGCCCAGGGGAACGCGACTGCTCGAAATCGGCTGCGGCGCCGGCTTTCTGACCGTGGAGCTGGCCGGGCGCGGCTACGCGGTGCACGCTGTCGACATCAGTCCCGAGATGGTCGCCCGGACGCGAGAGCGAGCCCGCAGCGCCGGCGCCACATCGGTCACGACCGAGGTTGCGCCGGCCGACGTCCTCCCCTTTCCCGACCGGGCGTTCGACGCCGCCGTGGCCGTCGGGGTGCTGCCGTGGCTGCCCATGCCCGCGGCCGCGGTCGCCGAAGCGGCGCGCGTGCTCGCAGCCGGCGCGCCCCTGGTCCTCACAGCGGACAACCGAGCCCGGCTGACGGCTTTCACCAATCCGCGCGGCAACCCCGCCTACGTGCGCTTCGCAAGGGCGCGCCGAGGGGGGACCGGCTCCGGCGCCCCGGTGGGATCGCGGCTGCACTTCCCCGTTCACGTGGACGACATGCTGCGTGCGGCCGGGATGAAGCCGGTCGCACGGCGGACCGTCGGCTTCGGGCCGTTCACGGTCAGACGCCGCGCGCTGCTCAGCGAGCCGCGCGCGATCGCGCTGCACCGGAGCCTCCAGCGGCTCGCTGACGCGGGCGTTCCGGGGCTGCGCGGCACCGGGTGGCACTACCTGGTCGCGGCCTCCAAAGCGGCCTAGCGCGGTCCCCGCGGGGCGGCGCCGGCGCTGCGCCGTGCAGGCCGGAAGGCGAAGAGAGGTGGGCATGGTGGCTGTAGCTTGCCTATTGCCGAGGATCAACGCATCCGAGCGGCCACCGGGGTGGTTCACCACAGGCGACCGCGGACTTCCTCCGGCCAGGCTTCGGGCTCGAGCCCGTGCGTGCGCAGCAGCGCGAGGACGACGCGCTCGTGGCCGAAGCCCAGACACGCGGTGTGGGCCTCGCCGCCGCCGGCCATGATGATTCCGAAGGCCTCGGCGAAGTGATCCTGGTGGTAGTTGAAGGAGGCGAGCGCCGTCGGCTCGGGCCCGGCGATCTGGACGAGGATCTCGAACTTCAGCGCCTGCTCTCGCTGGCTGGCGGCGAGCATGCGCCCGCCGCGGCCGAAGAACGGGTCTGTGGCGACGTCGAAGTCGGCCTCCAGGCCCAGCCCGCGCAGCAGCGCGAGCGCGCGGTCGCGCCACCCGTCGCGCCACGCGGCGACGGTCTCGGGCTCGCCGATGCGCACCAGCTCGCGCATGTGGAACATCTGCAGCCGC
>JBBQNQ010000072.1:0-14733 GCA_038330095.1 Solirubrobacterales bacterium | reverse complement strand
CGGTTCCTGCTCGCCGCCGCCCTCGGGCTGATCGTCGTGCACGGCTGGGAGCGCCGCGTGGAGCAGGCGCTCGACCCGCCCGCCCAGGCGCGCTTGACCGCGGGGGTGGCCGACGGCGTACGCGCCGGCGCGGCGGACGCCGCCGCACTCAACCGCCTGGTGCCCTACGTCGACGCGCGCGTTCCGGCGAGCGAGCCGGTGTTCGCCTCCGACCCGCTGCTCTACGTCCTGCTCGAGCGCCGCAACGCCACCCGCTTCGACGTGCTGAGGCCCGAGGCGGTCAGCTCGCTGCGGGCCGCCAGGCCGCGCATCGTCGTGCGCTCGACGGCGGCGGGAGGCGGTGCCGTGGCCCTCGACCGCTTCCTTGCACGCGCTTACCGGCCGGTCGCGCGGTTTGGCGGGTACGCCGTCCTGCGCCGGAGCGTCACGATCGCACGCGGAAGCGCACGAGCGCGCCGACCGCGCGAAAGCCGTCGCGCCAGGTGATCTTCTTGCCCTCCGCGTAGGTGCGCCCGTAGTAGGAGATCGGCACCTCGTAGAGGCGCACGCCCGCCTGGCGCAGGACCTTGGCGGTGATCTCGGGCTCGATGCGGAAGTCCTCGGAGTGCAGCGGCAGCGATCGAATCAGGTCGCCGCGAAACGCCTTGTAGCCGACCTCCATGTCGGAGATCGTCGTGTTGTAGAGCACATTGGTGAGCAGGGACAGGAAGCGGTTGCCGACGTAGTGCCAGAACAGGTGGGCGCGCTGGGGCTGGCCGCCGCGCAGCCGCGTGCCGAACACGGCGTCCGCGTAGCCCTCGATGATCGGCTCCACCACGCGCGGGAGGTCCTTGGGGTCGTACTCCATGTCGGCGTCCTGGATGATCACGACCTCGCCGCGCGAGTCGGCGATCCCGGTGCGCACGGCGGCGCCCTTGCCGCGGTTGCGCGCGTGGCGCAGCAGACGAACTCGAGGCAGGCCGTTCTGCGCCGCCCGCTCCACCACCGCCGCGGTGGCGTCGCGCGAGCCGTCGTCGACGACGATGGTCTCGGTGCGAAGGGGCAGCGCGTCCACCCGCCGCAGCACCTCCTCGATCGTCGTCGCCTCGTCGCAGGCGGGGACGATCACGCTCACGAGCGGGCCCGGAGCGCCGTCGGCGGCGGGCGCGGAGGACACCTGGGCGGCCGGCCGTTCCATGCGGGCAGCGTAGAGGGGACAGGCGCCCGGGCACCGCTACCCTGCTGCCTGAAATGGCCCACGGCGCCCAGACGGTCGCACCAGCGCACGCCGACGCCGAGCTGCTGTGGGACCTCGAGACCCTCGCTCGCGCGCGGCGCCTGGGTGACTGGATGTTCGAGCAGTTCGCCCCCTACGTGGGACCCGACGCCGTCGAGATCGGAGCCGGGATCGGCACCTACAGCGCGCGCCTGCTCGACGCCGGGGTGGAGCGCCTGCTCGCCCTGGAGCCCGAAGCCGGCTGCACCCGGCGCCTGCGCGAGCGCTTCGGCGACGACCCCCGGGTGACCGTCAGCGCCGACCTGCTCCCCGGCTCGCCCGAGCTCGCGGCCCGCGCCGGGCGCGGCGACCTCGTTGTCTGCCAGAACGTGCTCGAGCACATCGCCGACGACTACGGCGCGGTCGCCGACATGGCCCGGGCCCTGCGCCCCGGCGGGCACCTCAGCCTGCTCGTCCCGGCCCATCCGCGGCTCTACGGGCCGCTGGACGCTGCCTACGGCCACCACCGCCGCTACACCCGCGAGCGCCTGCGCGACGTCGTGCGTGCCGCCGGCCTGGAGGAGCTCGACCTCTATTCCTTCAACCTCCTGGGCGTGCCGGGGTGGTGGGTCTCCAGCCGCCGGGGTGCGGAGAGCATCTCCCCCGGGTCCATTCGCGCCTACGAGGCGCTGCTGGCCCTGTGGGCGCCGGTCGAGCGCCGCCTGCGACCGCCCTGGGGCCTGAGCCTCGTCGTCCACGCGCGCAAGCTCTCCTAGGATCCACCGCCGTGCCATTCGCCGGGAACTGCACTGTGTGCGCCGGGCCCCTGCGACCGCTGTACCGCGGCGCCGGGGTCGCGCCTGCCCCTGCCCTGCTCGCGCCGAGCTGCCACGCGACCGGCGCCCACGGCGACCTATACCGCTGCGAGCACTGCCACTCGGTCCACCAGCCGGCGCTGCTCGCCGGGGCGCCGCTGGACGAGCTCTACCGGGCGATGGACGACGACGCCTACCTCGACGAGGAGGCCGGCCGCAGGGCGACCGCCAACCGTCTGCTCGACCTCCTCGACCCCGGCCCGCCACCCAGCCGCCTGCTCGACGTCGGCTGCGGCCACGGCCTGTTGCTCGACGAGGCCCGCCGCCGCGGCTACGACGCCGAAGGCATCGACCTCTCGGCCCGCGCGGCGACCTACGCCCGCGGGCGGCTGGGGCTGACGGTGCGGGAGGTCCCGCTGGAGGCCCTCGGCCCCGAGGAGGACGGCCGCTGGGACGTCGTCGTTGTCGCCGACGTGTTCGAGCACCTGAAGGACCCGCGGGCGGCGATCGCCCGCCTGCACCGACTGCTCGCCCCCGGAGGCGCGCTGCTGCTCGTCACCCCCGACCCCTCCTCGCCCGTCGCGCGCCTGGCCGGCCGGCGCTGGTGGGGCTACCTGCCCGCCCACACGATCCTGCTCCCTCGCGCTGCGCTGCGCGACCTCGTGACGGAGACCGGCCTGGTCATCGCCCGCGACGTCCCCTTCGTGCGCAGCTTCTCGCTGGGCTACTGGCTGGCCGGCCTGGCCGAGCGCAGCCGTCCGGTCGCGGGCGCCGCGGCGGCGGCGCGACGGCTGCCGGTCCAGGCGCGGCTGTCGCTCTCGCTCGGCGATGAAAGGGTGGTCGTCGGGCGCAAGGGCTCCGTCGGCGCTGCCGCGGAGCCGCTTGTGCGCGCGCGCGCGAGCGGCTGAGCGGGATCGACGCCGGCTCGGCGCTCGCGCCACAGCAGCAGGCCCAGGCAGCCGCACAGACTGAGGATCGCGAGCAGGGCCAGCAGGTCGGTCGCCGGGAAGCGTGGGTCATAGAGGCGGTGGCGGGTCGCGAGCGTCGGCACGACGGCGACGAGGGCGACCTCCACCGAGCGCAGGACCAGGAGCGCGCTGATGGGCACCGAGCGCAGCCACGAGAAGCGCTGGCGCCCCTGCTCGAGGGCGACTACGGCGATCAGTGTCAGGACCCAGGTATGCAGGCCCTCGCGAAGCATGCCGGTCGATGCGCTTCCCCAGTAGACGGTGAACGCAACGAACGGCACGACGACCGCAGCGAAGACGGGCCATGGCCAGAGCCGGGCGGCCCGGTAGAGGGCGATCAGAAGGAGCGGAAGGAAGACGACCGCGAGCCCGAACGGGAGCGTGTTCCAGTACTGGAAGAAGAAGTGGACGACGCCGGGGGAGGTGGGCTTGCAGAAGGGGGCGCAAGAGGGATCGACGGCATTGACCCCCGGATCGTGTGCGGAGACGGCGAAGAGCCTCAGCGGCACAAGGGTGTTCGCGAGCGACTCGAGCCGCTCGGACAACCACGTCGACAGCGTGGCGCCGTCGCCCAGGGACCCCTCGCGGCCCGCCTGCTTGAAGTACCGCAGGAACTCGCCCTGGGTGTAATGGGACCCGTTCACGACTCGCCACGCGGCGAGCCACACGGCCACCCCGGCCATGAGCAGCAGTCCCGATCGGATGTGTGGACGGCGCAGCCGGGCACCGGCCAGCGGCCAGAGCGCCAGCAGCAACAGCGCCGGAAGGGAGAGCAGGGCGAGCGGATGAACCAGGTAGCCGGCGCCCACGAGCAGGCCGGCGAGCAGGGAGCGCCCTTCGAACAGGCTCAGAGCCGCCAGCAGGACGAATGAAGCAGCGAGCAGCTTGGGCCATGTGAACCACACCTCGTGGACCAGGAAGGGCGTCGTCGCGGCCAGGAGCAGCGCCAAGCGGGCGGCTCGCCGGCCTCCCAGGCTCCGGACGATGGTCCACAGCGAGAGGAAGGCGGTGACCGCGAGCGTCATCATGGCGAGCCGGTAGGCCACGTAGCCCTGCGCGTCGAATGGTGCCCAGGGTTGACGAGCGTTGGCCAGCGGCGGCCGGCCGCCGCCCATCAAGACGATCGGTGCGCTCGCGACCCCGGACAGGGGCCCCCGATCAGAGAAGGTGTAGGGCCGCATCAGGTTTGCGCCCAAGGCACCGTATGGCGATGTCCCGTGAGCGACCATCTGGACGACCCGGAAGGAGATCTTGCTGTCGCTTCGGTCGCCCACCTCCAGCGTCCGCGAGATGGTTCCCGCGTACAGCTCTCCCGAGGGGCCGAGCGACCACAGCGTTCGGGCGACCGCGATCCCGAGCACGCAGCCGACCACGAGAAGCGCCCGTCGCTCCTCGGCCTCCAGGAGCGCGTCCGGCCCGGCGCGCAGGACGCCGGCGACAATCCCCCCGAGGAGCGGGAGCAGGAGGACCAGGCAGACGCCGCGTGGCGAGACGTTGTCGGCAAATGCCCACGCCACTGCACCCGTGCCGACGAGCAGCCCGAAGCCGGGCAGAGGCAGGAAGCCGAGGCTCAGATGGGGCCGGCGACGGCCGGCCCGCCAGACGACCCCGGGGCCGAGGATCAGCACGACCGCGAGGGCGGCCGTGCTGAGGACACGGCCGACGTCGAGGATCTGCTGGGTCGCGCCCTCGTGCGAGCCGGCCGACGGAGGGACGGCCAAGCCCAGGATGCAGCTCAGGAGCGCAAGGCCGCAGAGCGCGAGCATGGTGACCCTCTCGCTCCTCACCCCGGGTGCCAAGACCCGTCGGCCCGCCGGCGCGCCGCGGGTGATCATCGGCCGAGGGCGTTCACCGCGAGGGGAGGCTCGCCCTTCGCATCGACCGGGATCGTGCGCGCAGCGGTCGTCCGCGCGGCCCAGTAGACGACCGCTGCCGCCGTCGCCGCCTGCACGGCGAGGACCAGGGCGGCGATCGACTCGAGGTTCGTGACCCCTGTGGCCAGGAGCACCGCGGGCTCGAGCGCCGCGCCGACCCCCAGGGCGACCAGGAATCCACGGCGTCCCAGCGCGAGCAGGTACTGGACCGCGAGGTAGGTGCAGGCGAGCAGCGCCATCGCGAAGCCCAGCGGAAGCAGGGCGCCGCTCGCGCTCGTGAGGTCCGCCCCGAAGCCGATCCGCAGGAGAACCTTGGGCACCGCTGCGAAGATCAGCAGCGCGGGCACGGCGAGCACCGCGACGATCGCCAGCGAGCGGGTCAAGCCTCGCCGCGGCTCCTCGCCTTCGCGCACGCGACGGGCGGTGTCGGGCACGAGGTGCATGCCGAGGCCGATGGCCACCCAGATGATCGCCTTCGCGGCCACGCCGGCGGCGGCATAGGAGCCTGCCCGGTCGCCGCCGACCTGGTGCTTGACGATGATCACGTCGATGTTCTGGAGCACCGCGACGAGGGTCAGGCCGGCCACCGGCGCCCACGTCTCGACGGCGAGCGAGCGCAGCCGTCTGCGCTCGGGCCCGTGGTCTGAGGCGCCGGTCATGCCTCGCAGGACGAGGACCATGGCCGCGGCGGCGGCGAACATGGACACCGGCGTGCCGAGGTAGGCGCCCGTCACCCCTCCGCCTACGGCGAACAGCAACAGGCCGAAGGCGACCCGCCCCAGCGCCTCGCCGATGATGCTCAGCGCCACCGGACGGTAGGCGTGCAGGCCCTGGATCACGCCCCGCAGCACGCAGAGCAGGATCCAGGCGCAACCCGTGACCGGCACCGTCGCGGCGGCCCATACCTCATCGACGCCGATCATGGACGCGAGCTGGTCACGGGTCAGCGCTGCGAGCACGGTGATCGCGACCGTGACGAGCAGCAGCCGGCCCAGCCAGTGGGCGACGGTCGCCGCGAGCGCACCGTCGCGGCCCAGGCGGCCGAGCGCGGTCTCGCGGCCCACGGCGACCTGCAGCGCCGAGCCCGGGACGGAGAGGATCAGGTAGGTCGAGAGCAGCGCCGCGAGCGAGCCGTAGTCCGAGGCGCCCAACAGCCGCGCGAAGACCACCGTGAAGGCCAGCGCGAGGACGTTCGCGCCCAGGGCCGCGGCCGCGAGGCCGGCTGCCTTGGCGGTGTCGGACGTTCGCAGTCCCTCGGGCATCGAACCGCCTACCCGCCTTCTCAAGCGCGCTGTCGCCACCCGGAGCACCAACGCACGGTAGCCGACGAAGTTCCTTCCCTGGTGCCTCGCAGCGCGCCCGCAGCGGCTAGCGCGCGCGCCGCAGGCGCCGGCCGACCGTCCTGGCCGGGCCGCCGACGGGCGACTCGAGCACCGCCTTGCGAAGTGCGTCTCGCAGCTGGGGTTCGGACGGGGACTGCTCGACGAGGCCGGCGATCTCCCCGCGCAGCAGGCGCACGTTGGTCTGCAGCCCGACGAGCTCGCGCGGCTCGGCCGGATCGCAGCGGTCGAGCTGCTGCGCAGTGATCTCCCCCGTGCGCTTGCGCAGCGCGATGTAGCTGTGGGTGACCTGAGCCGAGCCGTCCGCGTTGCGCGGAGGGCGTGCCACCTCGAGCACGTCGAAGGCCCGGCCCCAGTGCTCGCGCAGCCACCACTCCGAGTGAAAGACCCACGACCCCGCGCCGCCGTCCTTCCAGTGCCCGAGGACGGCCATCCCGACCTCGTCCTCCGGATAGGGCTCCCCGACCAGCCCCTCCCACATCCCCTCGCCCAGGAAGCTTGCGATCAGCATTCCGTCGGGGCGAAGGACGCGGTGCATCTCGAGCAGCCAGTCGCTCCAGCGGTCGATGTGGGTGAATACCGAGGTCGCCCAGATGAGGTCCAGCTGGCTGTCCCCGAAGGGAAGCGGAGGCGCCAGGCCGGTCTGGACGCAGTGCAGCGGCGGGCAGAGATTGGACTGCACCCACTCGACGCTGGGGCCGTCGATATCACAGCCCCAGAACTCGCCGACCTGCGCCTCGTCGAGGAAGTGGCGCAACACCCGCGCCGAGCCGCAGCCGAAGTCCAGCACGCGCTTGCCCTCGAAGCTCCAATCGGCTGGCAGGAAGCGCTCGATCCGCGTCCGCACCGCCGCCCCTTCGCGAAGGTAGGCCTCGTGCGGATCGGTACCCTCACCGGGCCCGACCCGGGCGGCGAGATGACGCGGCGGAAGCGGCGGGGAGACGGTCGGCACCGCGTGAGAGTACTAACCTCCCCGTGAGGCACGACCGCTAGCCTGGCGCGGCATGCGCCGACTCGTGCCCGCCGTCGCCGCCACCTGCCTGCTCGCCGGGCCAACGGCGCTGGCCTTCTTCTCGGGCGCCTACTTCGCCGAGCCGCGGCTTGTCGGCGCGATGGTCGCGTGGTTGCTCGTGCTCATCCTTGCGGTGGCCGGGCCGCTGCCCCTGCCGCGCAGCTTCCCGGGCCGGCTGGCGTTGGGCGGCCTCGTGCTAATGACCGTCTGGAGCGCCATCTCGGTGACGTGGGCGCCGCTTCGCGGGCCTGCGGTGGAGAACGTCGAGCGGCTCGTGCTCTACGTGGGCGCGCTGCTGGTGGCTGCCGGGGCACTGCGAACCCCACGCGCCATGCGCGCGGTCGAGCCGCTGCTCGGCGCCGGCGCGACGGTTGTCATCGGCTACGGCCTGGCCGGACGGCTGCTCCCCGGGATCATCCACCTCTCGCGTTCCACGAGCGCGCACGGGCGCCTGGAGCAGCCCATCACCTACTGGAACGGTGAGGGGGCGCTGGCCGCCGTCGGCCTCGTCCTCTGCGCCCGCATGGTCGGCGACCGTACGCGCCCGCTCGCCCTGCGCGCGGCGGCCGCCGGCATGGCTGTGCCGCTCAGCGCCGGCGTCTACTTGTCCTACTCCCGAGGCGCCATCGTCGTGGCGCTGCTCGGCATGGTGATCCTCGTGGCCGCGGCTCCGTCGCGCGCGCAGTTGCGGGCGGTCGCGATGGTCCTCGGCGCCGGGGTGATCGCGGCGGTCTGCTCGTCGGCCTTCCCCGGGTTCGCGTCGCTTCACGGCTTGCTCTCGGATCGGGAGCGTGACGGCGCGATCATGCTTGCGATCCTGGTTGCGCTCACCGTGGTCAGCGCGCTGCTCGCCGCTTGGCGCTCGGTGGTCGAGCGGCGCGCCGGGGGAGGTGACCAGCCGCTCCCGGGCGCGCGCCGTCTGGGGGTGGTCGCGGCGGCGCTGGTGGTCGTGGTGGCCGTGGGCCTGGTCGTCGGCGGGCTGCGCGAGAAGGGGGAGACGGTCCAGAACGCGGGCCCCAAGGCGACGCGGCTCACCTCGGCCAGCTCGAATCGCTACGAGTACTGGAGCGTTGGCCTGCGGGCGTTCCGGCGCCATCCGCTGGAGGGGCTGGGCGCAGCCGGCTTCCGTGTCTTCTGGCTACAGGAGCGCAAGATCACCGAGCCGGTCCTCGACGTCCACTCGCTCGAGCTGGAGATGGCCGCCGAGCTGGGGCTCGTCGGCCTCCTGGCTCTGGGGCTCCTCGTCGCCGGGGTCACATGGGCGGCGCGCGTCGCGCTGCGCCGCGACGCGACCATGGCCGCGGGCTGGTGCGCCGCGGTGACCGTCTGGTTCCTTCACGCGTCCATCGACTGGGACTGGCAGCTCCCCGCCGTCACGCTGCCCGCCATCGCGCTGGCGGGAGCGCTGATCGCGCTGGCCGACCCGACTCAGGAGCCTTCGGTGGCACCGCGTTCGGTGGGGGCGCAGCGCGGCGAAGGGCCCCCCGCCGGCTGGCCTCCACCGGATCCGGCGGTCACCGTCTACGGGCGCTGAAGGTCCCGATCGCGGCCGGGCTTCCGGCGCGCCAGGCGTGACCGCCTTCGCGACCGGGGACCGGCCGGCGGTAGTCACCGCGGCTCAGGTGATGCTCGAGGAAGACGTAGAGCACGATGAACAGGTACCGGCTGCCCATCTCCTGGAGGCTGAGCTTGGAGACTCCCGTCGACCGGTTGGTCCAGCCTACGGGCACGATCGCGTAGGTCGCACCGCGGACGATGGCCTTCAGCGGCATCTCCACCGTGAGGTTGAAGTGCGGGGAGATGAGCGGCTGGATCGCGTCCACGACCTCGCGGCGGTAGGCCTTGAAGGCGTTGGTCGTGTCGTTGTAGCCGTGTCCGAAGGCGGCCATGATCCCGAGGTTGACCAGCCGGTTCAAGACCAGCTTGAGGCGGGGGTAGTCCTGCACCCGGCTACCGGCCATGAACCGGGAGCCGAAGGCGCAGTCGTAGCCGTCCGCGAGCGCTCGGTGGTAGACGACGAGGTCGTCGGGCGAGTCGGACCCGTCGGCCATCATGATCGCCACGGCGTCGCCGCCGTAGGCCTGCAGGCCGGCGCGCACGGCGTACCCGAAGCCCGCGGGGTTGGGCGAGGTCAGGCAGCGCACGCGCGGGTCGCGAGCGGTCACCGCGGCGACCACCTGGGCGGTCCGGTCGGTGCTGGCGTCGTCCACGACGACGATCTCGTAGTCGACGCCCTCGCGGCGCAGGGCCGTGGCGATGCCCTCCAGCGTCGGCCCGATCGAGCCCTCCTCGTCGTGCGCCGGGATGACGACCGAGAGCTTCACTGGACGCGGGCGGGTCTCACCGGCCAGCCGCCGTCCACTGCTCGACGTTGTGCTCGTAGATCTCGCGGAGCACGTCCTCGATCCCGAAGGTCAGCCCCCACTGCGGGTAGTCGGCCTGGAAGCCGGCGAGGTCGCTGATCCACCAGCGGTGGTCGCCGATCCGCGCCTGGTCGGAGACCGAGTACTCGAGCTCGCGCCCCGCGATGTGCTGGCAGAGCTCGATGGCCTCGAGCATCGAGACGTTCGATCCCCGCCCGCCGCCCAGGTTGTAGACCGCCGCGGGCCGGGGCGCGGCGTGGAATGCGGCGAACGCGCGGACCACGTCGTAGGCGTGCATGTTGTCGCGGACCTGCTTGCCGCTGTAGCCGAAGACCGTGTACGGCGTGCCGGAGACCGTGCACCTCATCAGGTAGGCGAGGAAGCCGTGCAGCTGGGCGCCCGCGTGCTGGGGGCCGGTCAGGCAGCCGCCCCGGAAGCAGACGGTGGGCATGTCGAAGTAGCGCCCGTACTCCTGGACCAGGAGGTCGGCCGCCGCCTTGGAGACCCCGAACAGCGAGTGGGTGGTGAGGTCGATCGGCATCTCGGTGTCGATGCCCGCGTGCCAGCGGTGGCCGGCGCGCAGCTCGAGGCGGGTGGGAAGCTCCTCGAGCGGCAGCTGGTTGGGCCGGTCGCCGTAGATCTTGTTGGTCGAGGTGAAGACGAACGTCGCGTCGGGGCAGTGCTCGCGCGCGGCCTGCAGCAGGTTCAGCGTGCCGTTGGCATTGACCGTGAAGTCGGTCTGGGGGTCGGACGCGGCCCAGTCGTGCGAAGGTTGGGCGGCGGCGTGGACGATGAGCTCGATCGCTCCCCCGTGGCGGGCAAACAGCGAGGCCACACGGGCCTCGTCGCGGATATCGAGCTGCACCCAGCGAAACCCGTCCACCTCCTCGCTCAGGCGCTCGGAGACGGCAGTGGTGGAGGCCGAGGGGCCGAAGAAGCGGGCGCGCATGTCGTTCTCGAGGCCGATTACCTCGAAGCCCTGCTCGGCGAAGAAGCGGACGGCCTCCGAGCCGATGAGCCCGCCCGAGCCGCTCACGACGGCGATGCCCATCAGCCCTGGCCGAGCGTGCCGGCGACGGCGCGCTCGTTGTCGCGGATCCAGTCGAAGATGTCCGACAGTATCTCCGCGGGTGCCCGCCGGGGAGCCCACGCGCCGTGCGCTTCGAGCGCCCGACAGTCCGAGACGTAGATGCGCACGTCGCCCGCCCGCGGACGGGGATCCGCCCCGACTTCGACAGCGTTGCCGGTGATCTGAGCGCAGAGCGCGGTGGCCTCCCGCAGTGACAGGCTCCCCGCCGCGCCACCGCCGACGTTCACCACCGCCCCCGCCCAGTGCTCGGGCCGCGCGAGCTGGTCGTCCACCAGGTCGACGAGGTCGAGCACGTGGAGCAGGTCGCGCACCTGCTTGCCGGTGCCCCCGAAGCCGAGGTAGGACAACGTACGGCGGAAGTAGAACGACGCCATCCAGTGGGTGAAGACGCCCTGGTCGACCTTGCCCATCTGCCACGGTCCCGCGACCACGCCGCAGCGATCGACCACGGCGCTCAGCCCGAAGCTCTCGGCGTACTCGGCGAGCAGCAGCTCAGCCCCCAGCTTCGTGGCGCCGTACAGGGTCCGCGCGCCCTCCAGGGGAAACCCTTCGGAGACCCCGTGCGCCGACGCCCCGGCTGAGGGCTGCTCCTTCGCCAGCTCGAAGCGCGTGTCGGCCTCCACGTGGGCCAGGGCGTTCAGCGCGGCCACGGGGTAGACGCGGCTGGTCGACAGGAAGACGACCTGCGCGCCATGGCGCGCCGCCTCCTCCAGACAGTGGTAGGCGCCCAACAGGTTCGTTCGCACGACGAAGCCGGTAGCGCGGTCGATCCCCGCCAGCGCCGAGGGCTCCGCCGAGCACTCGACCAAGGCGTCGAAGGGGCCGGCCGCGCGCAGGTCCTCGGGCTCGCGCACGTCGCCGTGGACGAACCGCACGCCGGCCTCGCGCAGGCGCACGAGGTTCAGCTCCGAGCCGCGCCGGTGCAGGTTGTCGAGCGCGATCACCTCCCAGCCGGGGTGGCGGTCCCGCAGCTCGAGCGCCAGCGTCGCTCCGATGAAGCCGGCGCCCCCGGTGATCAGGATCCGCTCGATCGCCGTTCCCCGCCGGTCAGCGACTCCGCGCGTCGATCGGGTTCAGGCGCCTCTCCGCCGCCAGCGCGCGCTGCCGGGCGGCCGGGTCAGAGCGGCGCGCGAGCCGCTCCAGCACGACCCACGCCTGGAGGTTCTCGGGCTCGCGGCGCAGGACGTCCTCGATCACCCTGATGCCCTCGCGCGGCCGGCCGCGCAGCTGGAAGTTGAAGGCGCGGATGACGTCGGGAGCCGTGCTCGGGCTCAGCACCCGGGCTCCCCGGAGGTCGGAGTCGCCGCGCTCGAAGTGTCCCGGCAGACGGAAGTTGAGAGTCGTGTCGACGCCGCGGGCCTGTAGGCGGACGTCGCGCTCCATGACCGCCAGCCAGCCGATCACGACTACGGAGACGAGGACCAGCGCGCCGCGGAGCGCGATGCCCTTCGGCCCTCCGAGCGCCGTCACGAGCGGCGTGTGCGGATGGAGCGCGCCGCCTTCGCTCCGGCGCGAAGCGGGCGCGTGAGCTGCCAGCTCGCCGATCCCTCATACTCGCGGCGGACTTCGCCGAGGTCGGCATGGTTCTGCTGGACCTGCTGGGACTGCTGCTCGTGGGCGGCCTGCAGGAGCTGTTGGCTCGCAGCGGCGTGGTCGAGCTCGCGCTGCAGCTGGCGGATGTTGTGGCGAAGCGCCACGAACTCACGTGGATCGTCGCCCGGCCGCTCGAGATCCTCCGTCGTGAGCTCGACCTCGCGCTTGCGCATGACCGCCCAGCTCATGTTGTGGATCTGCGGAGAAATCTCGAGGATGTCGAACGCCCGGCCCCAGTGCTCGCGGACCCACCAGTCCGACATCAGCACGGCCGGACCGCCCACCGCCCAGTCCTGGTTGTGACGCAGGACGTTGCGGCCCACCCGGTTCTCGTCGAAGGGCTCTCCGGCGAAGAACTCCGAGTTCCAGCGGCCCATGTAGGTAGCGATCAGCAGGCCACCGGGCTTGAGCAGCCGGTGGAGCTCCAGGAGCCACGGGATCGCGTTGTCGGTGAGGTGGGTGAAGACCGAGATCGCGTAGATCAGGTCGAAGGAGCCGTGCTCCAGGCCCGACGGAGGTCCGGCGGCGCATACCCAGCCGTGCAGCGGCGGGGAAAGGTTCTCGTTCAGCCACTCGATGCTGGGCGCGTCGATGTCGGTCCCGTAGAACTCGCCTGCCTCTGCCTCCGCCATGAAGTGGCGCAGCGTGCGGCCCGCCCCCGAGCCGTAGTCCAGGACGCGCTTGCCCTCCCACGACCAGTCGTCGGGCAGCAGGCGGACGATCGCGCGCTTGGTCTGGGCGCCGAGCTCCTCGTAGGCCCGGTACGGGTCGCTCGGCCAGCCCGTGACCGCGAACACGCGGCTGGCGAGCTCGAACGGGGGGTAGGGGCGGTCGGCGCTGGCGGTCATGGGGCGCGCATCCTACAAACCCGCCGACGACCCGTCCGGATCAAAGCTGCTCGGCGATCCGCGGGGCCTCGCGGTTGAACACCCAGACCGCAAGGACGCAGATCACGACGGCGATGCCCATGGCGGCGATCAGCTGCAGATATCCCCCGGCAGCCTGCGCGGGACCCGGCGCGCTGGGGTCGATGACCCACTTGCGCGCTGCGACCATCAGCGGCGTGATCGGGTTCAGGGCGATGATCGACCTGAACCTCTCGGGCACGACCTCGAGCGGATAGAGCACGGGCGTCGCGTAGAAGAGCGCCGTGGAGAACACCCCCCAGATGATCGCGACGTCGCGGAAGCGCGGATACAGCGAGGCGACGATCATGGACACGGCGGTGGTGAGGATGAGCAGCAGCAGCAGGACCACAGGGAACAGCAGCCAGCTCCACGCCGGCGAGATGCCGAAGGCGAGGATGAACACGAAGACCACGATCAGGTTCAGGCCGAGGTTGAACAGGGCGGTGAGGATCACCGACAGCGGGATCACGATGCGCGGGAACTGTGTCTTGCGCACGATCCCCTCCTGCGCGACGATCGAGGTGACGGCTGCGCCGGTCGCCTCGGAGAAGAACCCGAAGACCACGATGTTGAAGAGCAGCAGCACCGGATAGTGAGGGACCTGTGAGCCGAGCCGGAAGACCTGCGTGAACACGGCCAGGAGCACGGCGAAGAGCATCAGCGGCCTGGCAATCGACCACAGGTAGCCCAGCGCCGTCCCGAAGTAGGTCCGCTTGAACTCGGTGGCCGAGATCAGGTAGACGAGGTCGAAGAGCCGCCTCTTTCCCCCGCCCAGCGCGGAGGGCCCGCGCACCTCGCGCAGCTCGAGATCCATGACCTGATCGCTCATCGGGCAGCCTCCACGGTCGCTTCGACGTCGGTGCGGACGACCACCATTCCCGGGATGAGCCTCGTGCTGTGCACGTGGAAGTGAAGGAGGTCGGGAATCCTCAACGCGTAGTTGCCAGGCGTCTTCCCCCGGGCGACTGCGAGGCTGACCGAGAACACGCCGGGGGCGAGCGGGTTCTCGACCTTCCCGGTGATCCGGATGCGCTCGCCTGCGGAGATGCTCCCAGGGTCCTCGTCCTCGTCGAGCAGCGGCCTGTTGAACCCGAACACGGGGACGTCCTCCCTGAGGAACTGGAAGGTGAAGACCGGTCCCTCCACGTCCTCGAGCGCCTCTACGACGAGGTTTATGCCGATCGTGTCACCCTCGTCGAAGTCCTCCACGCGCTCGCCGGCCTCGTTCTCCAGCCAGGTGTCGACCAGCGCGAAGGCGTCGGGGGCGCCGCTGGTCCCGTGGCCCTCGCCGAAGTTGAGCCGGTAGTAGCGCAGGGCGGTTTCCTCGGGGTCGCCGATGTAGTCGATGACGCCGTCGTGGATGAGCATGGCGCGGTGGCAGAAGCTTTGGACGGTGGCCATGTCGTGGGTCACGAGGACGAGCGTCTTGCCGGTGTCGCGCTTCTTGCGAAAGACGTCCAGGCACTTCTGGGCGAAGGACGCGTCGCCGACGGCGAGCACCTCGTCGACGAGCATGACGTCGACGTCGGCCTCGACCATGACGGCGAAGGCGAGGCGGACCATCATGCCCGAGGA
>JBBQNQ010000071.1:0-14926 GCA_038330095.1 Solirubrobacterales bacterium | reverse complement strand
GTATGCGGGCCCGACCTTGATCCCCATGCCGCCGCCGATGACCACCGCCTCGACGTCGAGCAGATTGCAGGCCGAGGCGATCGTCGTCCCCAGCGCCCTCACCGCGCGGTTGACCAGCTCGTGCGCGACCTCGTCGTCCTTGCGCAGCGCGCTCTCCCAGACGCCGGAGGTCAGCCGCGTGCGTCCCTTCTTGTCCATGATCTTGAACAGCTGGGTCTTGCGGCCGTCCTTGACGAGCGCCCGCGCGCGGGCCTCCATGCACGCTCGGCCCGCATAGGCCTCCATGCACCCGCGCCGGCCGCAGCCGCACTTGTCGCCGCCGCGCTTGTAGACCATGTGGCCGATCTCACCGGCGGCGCCGCGGCCCTCCCACACCTTCCCGCCCAGCACCAGCCCGCCTCCGACCCCGGTGCCCCAGAAGACCCCGAGCAACGAGTCATAGGGCGCGCCGACGCCCAGCTCGAACTCAGCGTTGGTCGCAACGGTCACGTCGTTGCCGATGCGTACCGGCTTGACCCCGAGCGCCTTCTCGAGCGCCTTCGCGATGGCGAACGAGCCGCTCCAGCCCGGAAGGTTCTTCGCCTGGGAGACCGTGCCCTTGGCGGTGTCGATCTCACCGGGCGAACCAACGCCGACGCCGCCGAGCTTGCCGGGGGAGACGCCCGCCGCCTGCGCCGCGTCGTCCAGGGCGCCGGCCATCGCGTCGGCGACGTCCTGCGGGCCTCCCTCCTGGGGAGTGGGACGACGCGACTCGCCGATCACCTTGCCCTCGCCGTCGATGACGACGGCCTGGATCTTCGTGCCCCCGAGGTCGATGCCCGCGCGTGCGCTCATCCGGCTCCCTCCACTCGCTCTATTCGCAGGGGCGAGCCTACCCGGCGCCGCGCGAAGCACTCCTCACGCGGTCAACTCGGCGGGAACGAGCGTGACCCGCTTGGCTGCGCCGTCGCGCACGACGGTCACCGCGACGGGCCGCCCGATGAGCTCGGCGACCATCAGGCGCTGCAGGTCGTCGACGGTGACCACGGCGCTGCCGTCGACCTCGACGATCAGGTCCTCGGGGCACATGCCGGCGCGATCGGCGGGGCTGCCCTCCACGACCTCGACGACCTCGACCGCGGTACGTGCGCCCCACTGGCCGCGGGCGTGCGGCGGGAGGGGCCGAGGCCCCCCGGCGACGCCGATGTAGGCGCGGCGCACCCGCCCCTCGCTCATCAACGCGCCGACCACGCGGCGGGTCGCCCGGTTGATCGGCACGGCGAGGCCGAGGCCCACCCCGGCTACCGCGGTGTTAATGCCGACCACGCGGCCGAGGCTGTCGACCAGCGCCCCGCCCGAGTTGCCCGGGTTCAGCGCGGCGTCGGTCTGGATGACGTTGTCGATGATCCGCGCCGTGCGCCCCGCGCGCGCGGGCAGCGAGCGGCCCAGCGCGGAGACCACGCCGGCGGTCACCGAGCCGGCGAAGCCGTGCGGGTTGCCGATCGCCACGACGAGCTGGCCGACCTTCAGGTGCTCGGCATCTCCTAGCGTCGCCGCCGCGAGGTCGCTGCCATCGGCGCGCAGCACGGCGAGGTCGGACAGGGGGTCGGAGCCGACCACCTCGAAGCGAAGCTCGCGTCCGTCGGCGAAGGCCGCGCTCCCGCGCCGCCCGCGGCCGGCGACCACGTGCGCCGAGGTGAGCAGGAACCCGTCGGAGGTCAGCACGACGCCGCTGCCCGCGCCCGCGGGCAGATAGCCCGCGCGGGTGCGCCGGCTCACGCGCAGGTTGGCGACCGAAGGCGTGAGGCGCTCGGCGACGCCGACCACGGTGCGCGAGTAGGCGTCCATGGCCTCGCGCTCGTCCGGCGAGGACAGCGGCGCCTCGCGGGCGAGCGGGGTCATCGGGGGTTCTCCTCGCGCGCGAGCGGGGTCATCGGGTCGACCTGGCACGTCATGCCGCGGCCTCCTCGCCCTTCGCGACGAAGCTCACCTCGATCTCGCGCTCCTCCGTCCCGCGAACGATGCCCAAGGTGAGGGTGTCGCCCGTCCCGTCCAGCGCCGCGTAGAGCGCGTCGATGCCGTCGACGGGTGCGCCGGCCGCGGTGACGACGAGATCCCCGCGCTCGATCCCCGCGCGGTCCGCGGGGCTCGCGTCCTCGACGGCGCGAACGAGCACGCCGTCGCGCTCGGGAAGCCCGACCGCGCGCCGCAGGCGCCTTGCCACGCGCGGAGGCGCGACGGCGAGGCCCAGGCGGCGTGGCGTTGCGGCCTTGCCCTGGGCGAGCTGGTCGAGGCGCTCGGGGGTGGCGGGCACGGCCAGGATGAGGCCGCCATCCATGCGGACGGCATTGAGGCCCAGCAGCCGACCGTCGGGGTCGACAAGCGGGCCGCCCGAGGAGCCGCGGGGCAGCGGCGCGGTGTGCTCGACGGTCCCGGCGATCCGGCGGCCGCGTGGCCCGCGAACCGCGCTCGGCTGGGAGGAAACGAAGCCGAGCGTCGCCCTCAAGCCGCGCCCACCGGGGTTGGCCAGGGCGATCACCGGCGCGCCGATGCCCGGCGGCTCGCCCTGCGCAAACTGCACTGGCTCGATGTCGCCAGTGTCGACCGCGAGCACCGCAAGGTCGCCTTCGGTGTCGACGCCGGCCACACCGGCGGTCTCACGGCGGCCGTCGGCAAAGGTCACGGTCACCTCCTCGCCGCGCAGCGTGTGGGCGTTCGTCGCCACCCGCCCCGGGCCGACGCAAACGCCGGAGCCCAGGCCCCAGCCGCGCCCCAGGCCAACCACGGCGGGCCCGACGCGCTCGACCGCGCCGGCGACGGTCTCTGCGATGCCATGAACCGCCATACCTGCTCCTTCGGTAGTCACTAGCTGTTTGCAAGTCACACCGTACCACGACGTGCAGGCGGCGGCCGCCGTCGCCCACCCCTCGCCCCTCTCCCTCGCCCGACGCCGTTCCCACGCCTCACGCGCGGGCGCCGTCGCCCGGACTACGCTCTTCCCATGGCCGAGACCGCGGACCGCTCGCCCCTTGCCGGGGCTCTGGATCTCGTCGGCGACCGCTGGACGTTGCTCGTGGTCGCTGCCCTGCTCGACGGGCCGCGGCGGTTCGGAGACCTGCAGCGCGAGCTCGAGGGGATCGCCCCGAACGTGCTGACCCACCGGTTACGGCACCTCGAGGCGCAGCGGCTCGCGGTTGCGCGGCCCTACTCCGAGCGTCCGCCGCGCATGGTCTACGAGCTCACCGAGGCCGGCCGCGACCTCGCCGGAGCGCTGCGCCGGCTCGCCGAGTGGGGCGCGCGCCACCACGAGGGCTCCGAGCCTCCGCGCCACGGCGCGTGCGGCACCCCGCTCGAGGCGCGCTGGTACTGCCCGACCTGCGAGCGCCCCGTCGACGACGACGAGGCGGAAGAGCTGCACTACGCCTGAACGAGGACCTCCGCCGGGGCAGGCGCGGTGGTGGCGGCGACGGACTCGCGCTCGCGCAGTACGGTCCGCGCGCCGCGGCCCGGGCTGACGGTGATGCTCCGGCGCCGTGTCGCCTCCGAGCCGCCGGGGGCCGGTCGCAGCTGCGCCTGGGCGAGCACCGCTCGCAGCACGATCCGCATCTCCAGCAGCGCGAAGCTCGCTCCCAGGCAGCGGCGCCGGCCGCCGCCGAAGGGGATCCACGTGTAGGTCCCCGGCGACTGCTCGAGGAAGCGCTCGGGCCGGAAGGCGTAGGGGTCGGAGTAGATCTCCGGGTCGTGGTGCAGCAGGTACGCGTTGCCCGCGAGGCACACGCCCTCCGGGTAGTCCCAGCCGCCGATCGTCACCGGCTCCTTGATCAACCGCGGCGCGACGTTGGGTAGCACGGGCCGGCAGCGCAGGGTCTCCTGGACGGTCGCCGTGAGGTAGTCCTCACCGTCGCCGGCATCCACCTCGGCGACCAGGCGCCGCAGCACCTCGGGCTCGCGCCCCAGGCGCTCGAAGGCCCATGCGAGCTCCGAGGCGGTCGTCTCGTGGCCTGCCACGAGCAGCGTCATCAGCTCGTCGCGCAGCTCCTGCGGGCTCATAGGCGAGTCGTCCTCATGGCGCGCGTCGAGCAGCATGGCGAGGACGTCGTCTCCCCCGCCGCCCTCGCGCCGGCGTTCGTCCACAAGCTCGAAGATCAGCGCGTCGGCCTTGTCGCGAACCTCGAGGAAGCGCTTCCACGGGCCGTGGTTGGAGAACGCGCGCTGCAGCGGGGGCAGCAGGCCGAGCGGCCGGCTGCCGACCTCCAGGGCCTCGGTGAGCAGGTCGCGGAGGGCGTCGAGCCGCGGGCCGGCGTGCAGGCCGAAGACCGCGCGCAGGATGACCTCGAGGGTCAGGGACTGCAGGCGCGGGTGCAGCGGGGTCGCCTCGCCGCGCGGCCAGCGCGCGACCTCGTCCTCGGCGACCTCGGTGACCAGGTCGGTGAGGCGCTCCATGCGCTCACCGTGGAAGGCGGGGAGCATGAGCTTGCGCTGCTCGAGGTGCTCGCGCTCGTCGAGCAGGATCACCGAGTTGCGCCCGACGATCGGTTCGAGGATGCGCGCACCCTCGCCCGGGTGGAGCACGTCAGGCGGCGCGGTGAACATCTCGCGCAGCTCATCGGGATCGCTGAGCATCACGAAGGGCGGCATGGCCAGCAGCCGGATCGTGAAGCGACGCCCGTGGCGCGCGCGGCACTGCTCGAGGAAGGCGAGCGGGCGCGTCCACCAGCCCAGCGTCTGGATGACGCTCGGTGCGCCCGGACCGGGCGGAAGCGAGGGCGACCCACTCATCCTCGGCAAAGGTATGCCCGCACGGGGGCGAGCGCGAGCGACCTGTGCCGAATCTCACACGGCTGGGCGGCGGTCAGCGGGGGAGCGCGCCGCGCGATCGCGGCGCGCTCCGTGCCCGTGCCCTACGACCTTGACGAGCGGCGCGAACGCGAGCCGCTCGAGGAAGCGCGTGCCCGCGAGCTCGTGCTGCGCCGGCGCGAGCGAGTGGCGGTCCTGCGCTCCGCGGCCGGGATCTCCGCCCGGGCCACGTCCCTGGTGAGCTGGGGGATCAGGCGCGCCAGGAAGGAGGCCATGCGCTCCTCCTGCCGTCGGTGGTCCTTCGCGAGCTTTGCGGTCTCCTTGTCTCCGACGGTGTCGGCGAGCGTCTCGATCGCCGTGTACATCGCGATCTCGTGGTGCTCCTCGGAGAACTCCGTCTGGGCGTTCTTGAGCAGCTTGTCCTGCAGGCCGGTGCCGCGCAACATGTGCAGCGGGCCGCGGGCGAGCGCCTTGGCCTTGCCCACGACCGCGGTGGCGGCGCCGGCGGCCTCCTGAGCGAGCTCGGGGCCGGGGCCGGGGAAGTCAGGGCCGGGAAGGTCGGGTCCGAGCTCGGCCTTGCCGCCGAGCTTCTTGATGCGGCGCTCGAGGTTCTTGGACTGAGCCTTGGTCTCCTTGAGGTGGTCCTGGAGTCGCTTCTTGTAGGTGTCCTTGCCCTGCGTCATGGCGATGTGCGCCTGCAGGTCAGTCTCCAGCTGCTTCTCCTTGCCGTACGCCTCGTTGAGGTACTGGATCAGCTTCGCATCGGCGGCTCTGAGATCGGCCACGTTTCACGCTCCTGTTCGTCTTTTGTTGTCTCGACGTCCGCGGGTACCCGCGTGCGGGCCGAATATGCGTCGGCCCGCCACCGCTGTCGCGGTGACGGGCCGATCGCGGCTCTTCTGTAGGCCTGTGCTTACGCGGCGTCGCGCAGCGCTTCGAGGTCGCCGCTGCGCGCGAGGTGGCGCAGCGCCTGCTCCTCGATCTGCCGCGTGCGCTCGGCGGTGATGCCGAGCCGGCGTCCGGCGTCGCGGAGGGTCGTCGGGGCCTCGCCGTCGAGGCCGAAGCGCAGGCGCACGACGTTGCGCTCGCGCTCGGGCAGCTCGGCGAGCGCCTGCTCGACCGTCTGCTCGCGCATCCGCAGCATGACGTCCTCTTCGGGCTCGGGCTGCTCGGCGGCCATCAGGTCGCCCAGCGACGCGTCGCCGTCGTCGCCCACAGGCTGGTCAAGCGACGTGACCTGCTGCGCCGCCTTGCGGATCTCGAGCACCTCTTCGAGCTCGAGCTCGGCAGCCTCGGCAATCTCCTCGTCGCTCGGGTCCCTGCCCAGCTTGGTGGTGAGCTCGCGGGTTACGCGAGAGATGCGCCGCTCGCGCTGGGCGATGTGGACGGGCAGCCGGATGACACGGGCGCTGTTCTCCAGGCCGCGCTGGATCGCCTGCCGGATCCACAGGGTCGCGTACGTCGAGAACTTGAAGCCTCGGCGCCAGTCGAACTTCTCGGTCGCCCGGATCAGGCCCAGCATGCCCTCCTGTACGAGGTCGGACAGCGGCAGGCCCTGGCCCTGATAGCGACGGGCGATCGACACCACGAGCCGCAGGTTCGAGTTGATCATGCGGTCCTTGGCGAACATGTCGCCGCGCTCGATCCGCTTGGCCAGCTCGATCTCCTCTTCCTTGGTGAGCAGCGGGTAATGCCGCGCCTGGTTGAGGAACGTCTGAAGGGCGTCCGTGGTGGGCTCGGGCTCGTGCTCGCGGGCCTCAACGCGGGTCCGCGGCTCCAGGATCAATGTGTCGGGAGTCGTTTTGGGTTCCTTCCGTATCGAAGCTATCGTTGCATAGACAATTATAGACGCGAACGAACGTTCGCGCAAGGGTGGATCCGGCGCTGCCACCGACAGGTTCTGGTACCCAACCGCAGGCGCGCGGAACGGGCAATACACGATACGCAGCCCGTGGTTACACGGATCGATTCGGGGGCTGAGAAGTCGCTGAGAGCCCTGGCGGACGCCGGCTGCGCGGCGGCAACCAGGGCGGCCGGCGGGTCAAGCCTGGCTCAGCCTACAGGCGCGCCGACCTCGACGCGCTCCGCAGGCTCTGGCTCCGCCGGCTGGTCGGCGGCGGCCGGCGACGCGTCGGGAGCGAGCCGGCCGGCGGCGGCCACCGCCCACAGAAGGGTCACCCAGGCCAGCGAGGCGACGATCACGTGGATCCAGACGACCTCGGGAGGAAGGTTGAGCAGCTTGTACTGGACGGTCCCGATCACGCCCTGCAGGCCGAGCAGCACGATCAGAGCGCCGACCGCTCCCCGGGCCTGCGGGTCGGAGTCGCGGCGGCGCAGGAGCACCCACACCGCGACGGCCGCCACCCCGAGGACCATGGCCAGCCGCGCGTGCTGGTGGATCGTCCAGTCGAGCGTCTGGGTGCCCTTGAAGTACAGGCGCGAGACGACGTCGCCGGTTCCCGCGCCGCCCGCGTGGGGCCCGGCGGCGGTGGCCGCGGTCCCCGCGAAGATCGTCAGCGCGCCCAGCGGAAGCAGGCCGCGCACGGCCCACACCGCGGTGCGGTCGCTGCGCCGCGGACGGTCGCCGGGCTCATAGGTGGCCCGCCACGCGAGCGCCACGGCAGCCACGAGCACGAGCATCGAGAGGGCGAAGTGCGCCATGACGAAGCCCGGCTTGAGCCCGTACTCGACCGTGAGCCCGCCGAGCACGGCCTGCCCGACCACTCCGAGCGGGAGCAGGGCTCCCAGCAGCGCCAGGTCTCGGCGGAACGGCCGCCGGCGCCAGGCGAGCAGCCCCGCGGCCACGGCGGCGATGGCGACGAGTCCCGAGAACACGCGGTTGCCGAACTCGATCACCGCGTGGGTCTCGAGCGGCGCGACGTAGCCTCCGCCGCACTTGGGCCAGTCCGGGCAGCCCAGGCCCGAGCCGGTCAAGCGCACGGCGGCACCGGTGAAGACGATCAGTACCAGCGACGCCAGCGCGGCGTGGGTCACGCGGCGGTAGGCGAGCGGCGTGAGCGTGAAGCGGGCGCGCACGGCCCGGACATGATGGCAGGAGGCGTGCACGGTCAGCGGGCGTCCCGCATGCCCCCATTGGCTAGCGTTCAGTCGACGTGGCCACCGTCGCGACTCCTACGTCCGGGAAACGGCGCGCCCCCACGCCCGACTCCTCCTCCGCGATCAGCGTCGAGGGGGTCTCCAAGACCTTCCGGATCCCCCACGATCAGCTCCTGACCCTCAAGGAGCGGGTGCTGCACCCGGCCAGAGCCCTGCGGCCCTCCTACGACGAGCTGCGCGCTGTGAACGACATGAGCTTCGAGATACGGGAGGGTGAGTTCTTCGGGATCGTCGGGCGCAATGGCAGCGGCAAGAGCACGCTGCTCAAGTGCATCGCCGGCATATACGACGTCGACGCGGGGACGATCGGCGTGCGCGGGCGCCTCTCACCGTTCATCGAGCTCGGCGTCGGCTTCAACATGGACCTCAACGCCCGCGACAACGTGATCATCAACGCGATCATGCTCGGCCTCTCGCGCCAGGAGGCCCACGCCCGCTTCGACGAGATCATCGCCTTCGCCGAGCTCGAGGACTTCGTCGACCTGCGGCTCAAGAACTACTCGTCGGGCATGTATGTGCGCCTGGCCTTCGCGGTGGCGATCCAGGTCGACGCGGAGATCCTGCTCATCGACGAGGTCCTTGCGGTCGGTGACGCCAACTTCCAGCAGAAGTGCTTCGCCCAGTTCAACCGCCTGCGGGCCGAGGGGCGCACGATCGTGTTCGTGACGCACGACATGTACTCCGTCCAGCGCTACTGCGACCGGGCGATGCTCATCGACCAGGGAAAGATGGTCGCCTTGGAGGACCCGGCGACCATCGCCCGTCGCTACAACGAGCTGAACTTCGGGCGCCTGGTGCACGAGGTGCCCGTCGACGCCGAGCGCTTCGGCGACCAGCGTGTGGCCGAGGTGCGCGACGCGTGGTTCGAGGACAGCGACGGCCGGCGCATCCCGGCTATCGCCCAGCGCGAGCCGTTGAAGGTCTGCATGGAGGTCGAGTTCCACGCCGCGGCTGAGAACCCGGTGTTCGCGATGTCGCTGCGCAACGAGGCGCGGCACACGATCTTCGCCACGACCTCAGAGCTCGACCAACCGGAGAGCGGCACGTTCTCGGCGGGGGAGCACACCGTCGTGCGCTTCGAGATCGAGAACTGGCTGGCCCCGTCGCTCTACACGGTGACCCCGTCGGTGGCCCGGGCGGGCGGGTCGGACGTCTTCGACGTGCGCGAGGACCTGGGGTCCCTGATGGTCCACGGCACGCGCTTCAGCGGCGGGATCACCGACCTGCCCCACAGCATCGACATCGAGCGGCGATGAGCGCACGGGCAATCGAGAGCCACCGGCCTTCGGCGATGGGCGGGGACCTGCGCCGCTTCGTCGCGCTGACCCGCATCCTGGCGGTCACGGACTTCAAGCTGCGCTACTTCGGCTCGGTCCTGGGTTACTTCTGGTCGCTCGCCCGGCCGGTGATGTTCTTCGGTGTGATCTACGTGGTGTTCACGCACGTCGTCCGGTTCGGGAGCGATGTGAAGAACTACCCGGTTTACCTGCTCACCTCGATCGTGCTGTGGACGTTCTTCGCCGAGACCACCAACGGCTCTGTGCGCAGCCTGGTCAACCACGAGAACCTGCTGCGCAAGATCCGCTTTCCGCGCTTGGTCATCCCGCTGTCGATCTCGCTGACCGCGTTCTTCAACCTGACGCTCAATCTGGTCGCCGTGGTGGTCTTCGCACTCGCCTCGGGGGTCACCCCGCAGCTGAGCTGGCTGGAGCTTCCGCTGCTGGTGGCGCTGCTCTTCGTACTGGCCACAGGCGTGGGGATGCTGCTCTCGGCGCTCTTCGTCCGCTTCCGCGACCTCGAGCCGATCTGGGACGTCTCGCTGCAGATCCTCTTCTACGGCTCCCCCATCCTGTTCGTGGCCACCCGCTACCCCGACTCGGTGGAGCGCTTCCTGATCGCAAGTCCGATCGCCGCGGTGCTCACCCAGATGCGCAAGGCCTTCATCGACTCCGGGGCCCCGAGCGCGGCTTCGCTGAGCGGCGGAGCGGCCGGGTTGCTGATCCCCGTGGGGATCACCGTGGTGGTGTTCCTCGTCGGTTGGTGGGTGTTCAGCCACGAGGCGCCCCGGATCGCGGAGAACCTCTGAGGTCGCCGGCGACGATGGCGAGCGGGGCAGAGCAAGAGGAGCTCGAGGCGCTGGCCGCACGCGCGGCGGCGCTCGACGAGGAGAACGCGCGGCTGGCGGCGCGCACGAACGCGGCTGTGGCCGCCGCCCAGGAGCGCGGGTACTGGCTGGAGCGGTGGGGCGTCGACCTCGAGGCGCTCATGCGCCGGCGGGGCGCGGATCGGCTGCCTGCCGCCGTGCGCGGTGTGCGTGCGGCGGGGGTTGCCGTGCGCTCCCGCGTGGTCGACCCGGCCCGGGCCCGGCTGGGAAGGTGACCTCGGTCCCGGTCTCCGTCGTCGTCCCGGTCAAGGACGGCGAGCGCTACTTGGACGAGCTGCTGGGCGCCCTGGCGCGCGAGGGCGACGACCTCGAGGTGGTGATCGTCGACTCGGGCTCGCGCGACCGGTCGGTGGCGATCGCACGCTCGGCGGGGGCGGTGGTGGTCTCGATTGCGCCGGGCGAGTTTGGACACGGGCGCACGCGCAACCTCGGCGCCGAGCGGTCCTCGGGCTCGCTGATCTGCTTCTTGACCCAGGACGCGACTCCGGTGGCTGGCTGGCTGGACGCCTACCGCGAGTGCTTCGCGATGGACGCGCGCGTGGGCGCCGCGTTTGGGCCGCACCTGCCGCGACCGGGCACCTCACCGATGATCGCGCGTGAGCTCGAGGAGTTCTTCGCGGGGTTCACCCCGGACGGGCGCCCGGTGGTCCAGCGAGCGGGCGACGCGAGCTTTCTCTCCAACGTGAACGCGTGCTACTCGAGGGCGTGCTGGGAGCAGCTGCGCTTCCGCGACGTCCCCTACGCCGAGGACCAGGCCTTCGGGCGCGAGCTGCTGGCGGCGGGGTGGACGAAGGTGTTTCACCCGGGTGCGGCGGTGCTGCACTCCCACGACTACGACGCGGTCGAGTTCATGCGTCGCTACTTCGACGAGTACCGCGGGCTGCGGGCCACGATCGGCCACGTCGAGCCCTTCGGGGTGCGCACTGCGGGGCGCGACGTGACCCGGCTGGTGACCGCCGACCGGCACTGGATGCGCGAGCGGGGGCTCGGTGGGCGCGCTCTGGGCGGCTGGACAGCGCGAGCGGCGCTGCACCACTCCGGGCGCAAGGTGTTCTCCGCGCTGGGCTCGCGGTCCGAGCGGATCCCCGAGGGGGTCCAGAGGGTGCTCTCGCTGGAGGGGCAGGGGCGGGGGCGGGGGTGGGGGCGCGATGCGGGCTCCGCGGCAGCGTCGGCTGGCCCGCCCGATCCCGCTGGCGGCGCGGCCACGCGCGGCGTGGATTCCGCCGCGGCCGCCTCCGCCCCCGGTCGCCCACTCGATGCAGCCGGCACCGCCCCACGTGCCCCCGACGGCGCTTATCTATCGGGAGCCGAGCCGGCGATGGTCGGGGCGGCGAGCGCGCTCCCACCGACCCGCCTCATGCGCGGGCGCGTGCGCCATCACGAGTTCGAGGCGGTCGCGCGCGTGCTGGCCGAGGGACCTGCTCCCCTGCTCGAGCCGCTGCCGGGGGTCGCCGCGGAGCGCGACCGCCTCCACCTGGCTCTGCTCATCCCCCACTTCCGGCGGGGCAGCGGCGGCCACAACCTGCTCTTCCAGATCCTCCTGCGCCTGGAGCGCATGGGTCACACGTGCTCGGTCTGGCACGTCGACCCTAACGATCTCCAGCCTGAGCCCGCGGCGGTCATCCGCCAGGGGATCATCGAGCACTTCGCGCCGATCCGCGCGCCCGTCTTCAAGGGCTTTGACGCCTGGTACGGGGCCGACGTCGCCATGGCGACCTCCTGGATCACCGCCTACTACGCGCTGGCCCTGGAGCGCTGCCGTAGCCGCGTGTACCTCGTCAACGACCACGAGCCCGAGTTCTACCCAACCTCGGTGGAGTCCCATTTCGCGGCCCAGAGCTACGGTTTCGGCATGCCGGTCGTCGCCGGCAGCCCCTGGCTGCGCGACCTGATGCGAGACCGCTACGGAGCGCAGGCAACCTCCTTCTCCTACGGCGTGGACCACGACGTGTACCGCGAGCGCCCGATCGCACGCCGCCGCGACACCATCGCTTTCTACGCGCGAGTGACAACCCCGCGCCGCGGAGTGAGCCTCGGCCTCCTCGCCCTGCAAATCCTCAAGCAGCGGCGCCCAGACCTGCGCGTAGTCCTCTTCGGGGACTCTCAAGCGCCGGCCACCACCTTCGACTACGAGCACCTCGGCGTGGTCAGCCCCAACCAACTCTCGTGGCTCTACTCCGAAGCGACCGTCGGCCTCTGCCTCTCGCTGACCAACTACTCCCTGATCCCCAAGGAGATGCTGGCCTGCGGCCTCCCGGTGGTGGACCTCGCAGGCGCGAGCGCCCAGTCCATGTTCGGTCCGGACGGCCCAGTAGAGCTCTCACCCCCAGACCCCTGGAAGCTCGCATCCTCCATCGAGCACCTCCTCGACGACGAACCAACCTGGTCACACCACTCACTCAAGGGAAAAGCCCTAGTAGCCACTCACACCTGGGACACAGCAGCGGCTGAAGTCGCCACTGCCCTCAGAGCTACCCTCGGCCAGGGACAGTCCTGACCGCACCAGGGGCCTACATCACCGTAGTGGGGTGCCCGTTCGCCGAGCATCCCACTCCAGACATATCGTTAGCCGTAGTACCGCGAAATCGTGAGCAACTGTGAAAAGATATCGTGCGCCATCGCGCCGATGACTATGACTGCGCCCACTAGGGGCGCACGCCTATCCCCAGCGCCATACGCCGACAGCACAATTGCCGCTGCATACAGAGGCAGTAGAGGTAGTAAGTAGCGTGCCTGTTCGAATATGTATCCAGTGCTGTTCCGGTAATCGAGCCCTGCGAAACCAATCTCGACCATGAGGCCGAGCGCGATAGCACCGTAGGCTGCGATCTCTCGCCACCGACCCGGAACCCGCCGCCGATAACGCGCTACGGCGCGAATACCTAACCCGGCTAGGGCTATGCCTACGCCGAGCGCAAGCTTGTACACCATAAGCGGGAAGCCAAAGTCGAGCCAACCAAATCGGCCTATAAATCCTTTCCACCACGTTTCATAAGGCGGAAAGTACGCGAACAAATCGACCATGAACGGCAAGCGTGGCAGATACAGTTGCCAGGTATAGGACAGACCGTATGTCAGATTGCTACCGCGGGTGATACCGCCCGACCCATCCCCAGCAGCGACCGCTCCGCTGTGGAGAGCCGCTGGGAAAACCGCCCGATGCCACAGAAGACCATTCACCGCGATATAGAGCGTTAAGGGAACAACCGCGGTGACCGCGGCCGCCAACGCGCCTCGCCTGGCCATGTTTTGGTGCGGTCCGCTTGCGCTCAACGCGAGCGCCAATGCAAGGAATACCCCAGGAAGCATTCCCACAAATGTGAGCTTGCTCAGTATTCCAATACTCGTCGCGGCTCCTATCGCCGCTCCGACTCCTGGAGTAAGACCTCGTCGGAAGGCGCGCGCGACCGCGAAGAAGAGTCCTGCCGAGACGCAGAACAACAGATTATCAGGTGTTACACCGCCCGCTACGTATCCGAAGGTGGGCTGGAACGCTACGGACAGCGCACCAACCGTCCATGCCCAGGCGCGGCGTGGGAAGACCTCCCGAAGGAAGAGATACACAAATAACACGGTGCCTGCCGCAAAAAGAGCCGAACCAAGCCGCATGACAACGATGCGATCTAGCAACCGCCGCGAGGGAGATAGTCGATACGGAATCGCTTCCAGGGCGTAGTACAGCGGCGGTTGACTGGTAGCTTCGTTTGGGCCGCCCGCGTTCCCCCGCGCTAGGCGACGCTGAGTCGCGATCGTGAGACGTGCTTGCTCCAGATCGGTCATTACCGAGCGGTTGCGGGGATTACCGACGATCTCAGCTGTGCGGAGCCACTTCATCGTCACGACCTGTTCATCAGACAACGACGGCCGGCTTCGGTCTCCTGGCGGGGGCCGACCGTGCTCGGCGAGGTACTGGACGTACGAGGTGTGAACCGTTTCATCGGCTACCTGAAAGGGAGGAATCAACAGCCCCCAAGTGATCGCAGTCAGCGCCCCAATGGCCGCGCAGAGCCAGGCGGCGCGCGGCAGCGCCATGAGGCCGGCGAGCCCGCCTTTGAGAGGCGGCATGAGGCCAGTCACGGCAACAACCGGCCTATAAGACCGAGCGCTATCCCGAAGGTGATAACCGTCAGTACGCCGAGTATCGGCAACAGCAAGACGCCAAACGGGTTCGCCCTTCCCAGGGCCACCCGGGACGTGACGGCGTCGGAGATATTGAGCCAGTTTTCGCGGCCGGGTCGTAGCCATTCGAGTCGCGCGTCCACGGTACCTCGCCTACCTGATGTCGGGAGGGCGCTCTTAGAGCCCGCAAGCGAGATCGGAGCCGTGCCGGTATTGGTGATACATACCCGGGGAAGCGAGAGGGTCCGCGGAACCGGGCGAAGCGGGACGATGATCTGAGTAGCCGCGGCCTGACCCAATGTGGAGCCTGTTGTGACAACCCGACCCCGCCGCGTGACACTGACCGCGAGGCGTACAGCTCCGACTCCTCTCGACAGGACGCCTAGTCGCAGGGCCGCGGCGCGACCCGGGATGAGGTAAGGGCTCTCGCAGAGGCGTTGGCCGGAGGACAGCGTCTCTACGTAGGCCGTTTCATTCACATAGTTAGAGTCGGCCTGGCGAGGCTTGCGCTGGAGGAGAACGACGCCGATACCCGCGACGACGATAAGCATCGTAAGGCAAAGCAACGCGCGAGGCGCGCGCATCTACGACCGACGCCGAAGCCCGAGTATGCTGAGCAAGAACGACGAGAAGAAGACTTGGACGCCCAGGATGATTAGGGTGGCCGCTAGGACGGCTAGTTGTTCTTCTGAGAGTTGGCCGAAGCCGCGGTCTATCCAGGTTGCGAGTATTACGGTCGCGATGCCCAGG
>JBBQNQ010000070.1:0-14992 GCA_038330095.1 Solirubrobacterales bacterium | reverse complement strand
AGAGCGATCGCTCTGCCCGCGGGCCAGGCGCTAACCGAGGCGGCGGGTGACGACACGAGCTCTCGTCCCGAGGACCGCGCCGACGAGCGCGACCGCCCCCAGGATGATGAGCACGGCGAGCAGCGGGTCGGGCACCGAGCGGCGCAGGGACTCGCTGGCCGGCACGCCGGTGGAGCCCGGGACCACGAGCGTCTCGGGGTTGAGGCGCACGCCGGACCCGCCCCGGCGCAGGGCGGCGTCGACGACGGCCTTGTCGGAGGGGCCCTGGGGCTGGGCGGGCTGCGCGGTGGCTGCGACCGCCGGTGGAACGGTGGTGGGCGTGGCGGGGCTGGCCGCGCTGCTCCCGCTGCCGGAGCTGCTCCCTCCCGACGAGCCGCCGCTCGACGAGCCCGCGCCGGAGGAGCCGCCGCCGGAGGAGCCGCCGCCGGAGGAGCCGCCGCCGGAGGAGCCGCCCGACGAGCCGCTGCCGTTCGAGCCGCTGCCCGAGGAGCCCCCGCCGTTCGACCCGCCGCTGCCGCTGCTGTTGCTGTTGCTGTTGCTCGAGCCGCTCCCGGTCGAGTTGCCGTCGCCGGATTGCGAGCCGCCCTGGACCCGCGCCTGGTCGATAGCCCCCCGGCAGTCGCTGTACTCGTCGACGTCGGACGGTATCTTCCCGCGCGCGTCGTTCAGCGCGCCGCGCGAGTAGCTGCCGTCGATCTTTCCGTCTACGCAGTCCCTGAGGATGGTGTCGCTGGAGGCGGCGCTGGCTGCGCTGGGCGCCAGCAGGCAGAGCGCCAGCAGAATGATGAGGAGTGTGATCCGGCGCATGGGGCGGGGCGGGACCGCGCGATCGCGAGGGCGCGGGGCGGTCACGGTAGCGGATCGCCCTTCGCGGCAGCCACGCTTGCGAGCGCTGCACCGACGCCCGCCGACCAGGCCTCGGCGGTGTAGGGACGGACGTCCTGGGAGGCGGCGGAGCCGAGCCGGGCGCGCAGCTCCGGCTCGTCGTGCAGGCGCCGGATTGCCCGGGCCAGGGAGCCCGGATCGTCCGCCGGTACGACCAGCCCGTTGCGGCCGTGGCGCACGAGCCCGCCGGCCATGGCGCCGACCGCGTCGGACGCGATTACGGGGACGCTCTGGTTCATGGCTTCGTTGGCGACGAGGCTCCAGGTCTCGCGGATGGTCCGGGTGGGAACCGAAGGTATGACCACAACGTCCGAGCCTGCGTAGAAGTTGCGCAGCTCGAGCGCGTCCGCCCTGCCGGCGTGCACGACGCCGTCCGGGGGCACCGCGCTGGTGGCGACGGCCCGAGAATGACCAAGGCCGCCGCCAACCAGGACCAGCGCGGCGTTTGGCGCTGCGAGGCCTGAGGCGCGCCAGGCCGTGAGCAGCGCCTGTGTGCCCTTTTCCCGCGAGGCGCGCCCGACAAACATGATTTGAAATCCGGCGTATCGGATCGGCCGCGCCCTAGCGCTCCAGAATCCGTTGTCCACCGCCTGTGGCGCCTCGCGGACGTTGGTCGCTCCCTTGGAGCGAACGTAGGCGGTCACGTGCGGGCCGTAGGTGACCACCGCGTCGGCGTGGCGGTAGACATGGCGCAGGGGCAGGTAGCCCGCCGCGCCGGCGAGGCTGCGGGGGTGCGCCCAGATCGAGGCCCACAGCACGAACGGCACCCCTGCGCGCCGCGCCCCGGCGTAGGCGGCGGGCAGCGCCACGCGCCCGCCGGTCCCGCACACCACGGCGCGGAAGCGGCCGGAGGCGGCGAGCCGGGCGACGCGGCGCTGGGAGGGGCGCAGATGGGGGAACGGCAGCTCGCCCTCACCGCCCATGGCGTGGATCGCACGACCGCCGAACAGCGCGAAGACGACGTCCTCGCGGGCGTGCAGCGCGGCGAACGGGGCAACGCGCGAGGGCGGCGCGTGGCCGGTCACGAAGAGCACGGGGCGCGGGTCGCTCAGCGCAGCGCCTCCTCGTAGGCCGCCACCGTCGCGGTCCCGCACGCCCCCCAGGTGAACGCGCGCTCGACCGTCGCGCGTGCGGCGGCGCCCAGCGCGGCGAGCCTCGCCGGGTCGCCGAGCAGGCCGTCGATCGCCCCGGCCAGCGCAACTGGGCTCTCGGGCGCGACCAGCTCGATGCCGCCGCCGGCCGCGGCGATCTCCTGCGGTCCGGCCTCGCCTCGGCACCCGATGGCCGGCACCCCGCCCGCCATCGCCTCGACGTAGGCGACACCGAACGCCTCGTCCACGCTGGGCAGGACGAACAGCGTCGCCGCCTGCGCGGCCCGGACGGCGGCGGCGTGGGGAAGCTCGCCGCGGAGCTCGACGCGGTCGGCGACGCCGAGCTCGTCCGCGAGCGCACGCAGCGCGCCGCGCTCGGGGCCGTCGCCGACGACGACGTAGCGCAGGGCGGGCCGGCGGGGAGCGAGCAGGGCGAGCGCGCGGATGACATCGGCGTGGCGCTTGCGGGCGACCAGGTGCCCGACGGTCACGAGCGTCGGCGCCGGCGAAGCCGGCGGGCGCTCCACGGCCGTAGGCAGGTCGGCGCCGAGGTGCACGACCCGCACCTCGCGCGCCCCGTGCGCGCGGGAGCGCTCGGCGGTGCCGGCGCTGTTGGCGAGCACCAGGCGCGCGTGGCTCAGCGCGCGCTCGACCGCCGCGCGTCCGCCGGGCCCGCGCCGGGCCGTCCACAGCACGTCGCCCCCGTGGACCGAGACCACGACCGGCGCCCAGGGGGCCGCGCGGCGCACGGCGTCGCCGGCGGGCACCGCGTAGTGCGCATGGACGAGGTGGTAGGGAAAGCGCCGGCGCAGGCGGGAGAGCGCGATCCGCAGCGCCGGTGCGGCCCATGCTCCCCACGACGGATAGGAGCGCTCTCGAGGCGGTGACGCGTAGCGGACGTAGTGGACCGGTATGCCGTCGAGCAGCACGCGCGAGCGCTGGCGCAGGGGCGCGAGCAGCGCGCCCGCGTCGCGGGCGCGCAGCGCCGACTCGGGCGGGACCAGCCGGTGAAGGACGAGCACGCGCACGTCGGCGCCGGCGGCCCGCGCGGCCAGCGCCTGGCGGTGCGCCCATACGCCGAGCACCGGGTCGGCGTCGCGCGGGTAGTACTCCGCGACCACGACCACCCTCAAGGGGCGATCACCACCGGGCGTGCACCGCGAGCGTGCGCTGGCTCTCCGCTCGCGGGAGGTACGGGTGGTCGGCCAGGAAGGCTCGCGCCTCCTCCACCGCCGCCTGCCCGCCGTAGCCTGTCGCGATCGGGCGCACCAGATGGCGAATCGGCGTCGCGTCGACGATCCCCATGCGCCAGCCGCGCCGCCGCGCAAGCGCCGCCCAGTGCGCGTCGAGCCCCCAGCCCATGCGCAGCGACGGGAAGGGCAGCAGCCCGTCCCAGGTATCGGCGCGCAGGGCGACCACCGGCCCGATCTCCACCCACGGCGTCTCGCGCACGAGCGACCCTCGCCGCCTGCGGGTGAGCGCCCAGGCGGCATGCGAGCGGCCGCGGTGGGCGGGCTGGACGAGCGCGAGGTCGAAGCGCTCGGCCAGGAACAGGAAGCGGTCCAGGAAGCCGCGCGGCAGCTCGACGTCGTCGTCGACGAGCAGCAGCCATTCGCGACCTGCGAGCGCTCGCACGCCACCCCCGTCGGCGAGCAGGGCGTTGAGGTTCTCGAACTTCCCGCGCTCGCCCGACGGGGCCGTGCGCAGCTCGACCTCATGCCGCGAGCGAGCGAGCTCCTGCCGCGCGCCGGCGATCAGCGAGGGAGCGTCGGCGCGCTCCACGCCGAGCGCGAGCACGCGCCGGCGCGGACCGCGCCGGGCGGCGCGGTCCAGGCGCAACGGCACGGCGCGGGCGACCAGGGCCGCGTCGTCGAGGAGGTCGCTCGCCACGGCACGCCCTCGCCGGGGCACGCCCGGCGACCCCGACAGGAAGTCCGGGACGTCGTCGCCGGCGGTCGGGGGGTCGAGCGGGCGCGCGGCCGCTTCGCGCACCCGGCCCCACGCCGCGACGGTCATCGGCAGCCCGAACGCGCAGCGGAAGCGCAGCGGATGCGCCACGCAGGCCGCGAAGGTGCGCAGCTCGGCCGCCAGCGGCGGCGCCGTCCCCTTGCGCTCGTCGTAGCGGCGGCTGTTTCGCCCCCGCAGCAGCGCCGCGCGCGAGAGGGCGCGCAGCGTCGCGTCGTCCGGCGCGCGCCGGTGCTCCAGGCCGGCCGCGGCGACGTAGCGGATGGTGCCTCCCGCGGCCCGGTGGCGGCGCTGCCAGTCCTCCTCGTCGCCGTAGATCGCGAGCGAGGCGTCGAAGGGCCCGACCCGCTCCAGCGCCCGGCGGCGGATCGCCATGTTCGCGCTCCACACGAAGTCCGCATCGCGGTCGCCGGCGCCGAGGTCGAGGGTCGTGATCGGAGGTCCCTCGCGGCCACAGGTGCGCCGGCGAAAGCCCTCGAGGCGCGCGCTGATCGGGCCGCCGAACACGTCGTCGTGGGGGCGCGCGCGCGCCGCCGCGAGCAGCGCGTCGAGCCATCCGGCGGGGGCGCGGACGTCATCGTCGATCAGCACGATCAGGTCGCCTGCCGCGGCGTCGATGCCGGTATTGCGCGCTGCGTTGGGCCCACGCGGCGAGGGATGGGACACGTAGCGCGCGCCATGCGCCTCGGCCACCGCGCGGGTGTGCTCGGTCGCGCCGTCGTCCACCACGATCACCTCCGCGCCGGCGGACGCGGCTTGGGGAGCAATCGAGGCGAGCGTGACCGCGAGGTAGTCGGGGCGCGCGAGGGTCGGCACGACGATCGAGGCGCTGGGGGCCATGCGCGGAGCTTAAGGTTCCCCGGATGCAGACCATCCGCGTGGCGGTGTGCACGAACCGGCGCCCCGAGCAGGTCGCGGCCTGCCTCGACGCGCTTTCGATGCAGGCCGGCGGCCACGGGACGATGCTCGTGTGCAGCGGGCTCGACGGGGCCGGGGTCGCCGCCCACGCACGCGCCGCCTCCGAGCGGCTGCCCGGCGTCGGGATCCTGCGCGAGCCGCGTCCCGGGCTCTCCCACGCCCGCAACCGGGCACTCGCGGCGTGCGACGACGAGGACGTTCTCGCCTTCCTCGACGACGACGCGCTCGTCGGTGCGGGCTGGGTGGCCCTGCTGGCCGCCGCATGGGCGCAGGCGCCGGCTCGCGTAGCGTGCATCGGCGGGCCGGTGCGCCCGCGCTTTCAGGGTGCACGACCGGCCTGGCTCACCGACTCCATGCTCCCCGCGCTGAGCATGCTCGACTACGGCCCCGAGCCGCTGGACCTCGATCCCGAGGTGCGGACGGTCTACGGCGCCAACGTCTCCTTTCGCTGCGGGCCGCTGCGAGGGGTGGGGGGCTTTGACCCGGCCTTCGGACACCGGCCGAGCGTGGCCTGGTTTTCCGAGGAGGACGAAGCCCAGCGCGCCCTCGCCCGCGCCGGCTACGGCGTCCGCTACGTGCCCGATGCCTACGTGTGGCACGTGGTCGCGCCGTCCCGGGCCACCCGCCGAGAGCTGCTGCGCCGGCGCCTGCGCTACGGCGCAACGCTGCGCGTGCGTGGACGCCGGTCCCTTCCCGTGGCGCTGCGCCAGGCGACCCTGTCGACGATCGGAGCGCCCGTAGCGGCCGCCCAAGGCGACGAGCCCCTGGCCATGGAGCGGGCGATGCGCGCGGCGGAGAACGCGGGGGTGGTGGCCGGGCCGTTGCTTGCACGGCGGTGAGCGCTCGGTCAGGAAGTTACGCAGTGTCGCGATCACCATCGACGCGGTAAGGGGCAGGCGCGGAGCATAAAGTTCCCCGCATGCTGGCCATCCGCGTATCCGAGGGCCCGCCGCGGGCACCCTCGGCCGACGCCGAGTGGATCGAGAACAGGCCATCGCGACGGTGGCTTCCGCGTGTGGATGTTCAAGAGCTGTGGAGCTTCAGGGAGCTCGGGCTCTTTCTCGCACTCAGGGACCTCAAGCTCCGCTACAGGCAGACATTCTTCGGCGTCGCATGGGCGGTCCTTCAGCCGCTCGCCGGGGTGGCCGTGTTCAGCATCGTCTTTGGGCAACTCGCGACCGTGCCGAGCGACGGAATCCCGTATCCGGTGTTCGTGTTCGCGGGCCTGGTCATCTGGACCTATGTCGCAAACGCCGTCGAGCTAGCCGCCCAAAGCCTCGTTCAGCACCAGGAGATGGTGACCAAGATCTACTTTCCCCGGGTGCTCGCTCCGGTGGCCGCTGCGCTGCCGGGACTTCTGGACCTCGCGATCTCGCTGGTCTTCGTCGCCGTCTTCATGGCCGCCTACGGCGTCGCGCCGGGTACGGCTCTCATCTTCCTTCCTGTCGCGATCGCCGGGGCCACGGCCGTAGCGATCGGCGTCGGTCTCTGGCTGGCCGCTCTGAATGTCCAGTACCGGGATGTCCGCCATGCGCTGAGCTTCGTCGTGCAGGTGTGGTTCTTCGCCACGCCAATCGTCTATTCGAGCTCGGTCCTCAAAGGCGGCTGGCAGTACGTCTTCGCGGCCAACCCGATGGTCGGCGTAATCGACACCTTCCGCTGGGCCCTCGTGTCCGGTCCGTCGCCGGGCGCCGAGGATCTCATCTCCCTCGCGGCCGCTGCCCTGCTGCTCGTCGGCGGCCTGACTTACTTTCAGCGGGTCGAGCGTCTCTTCGCGGACGTCGTCTGATGCCCAATCGAGTCATCGAGGCGCAGAAGCTCAGCAAGCGCTACCGCCTGGGGGTCTCAGCCGAGCCGTACGGCACCCTGAGAGGGGCCCTGACCGCCGCGTTCCGGCCTCGCACCCGCGTCTCCGGCGGCGGATCGGAGGTCTGGGCCCTACACGATGTCGACCTCGAGGTCGACGAAGGCGAGGTTCTGGGAATCATCGGCCGCAACGGCGCGGGCAAGAGCACGCTGTTGAAGCTGTTGGCGAGGATCACGGAGCCGACGAGCGGCCTGGTCCGGCATCGTGGCCGCGTCGGCGCGCTCCTCGAGGTCGGAACCGGCTTTCACCCAGAGCTCACCGGGAGGGAAAACGTCTACCTCAATGGCGCGATCCTCGGGATGCGCAGGGCCGAAGTGCGGAGAAAGTTCGACGAGATCGTCGCTTTCTCCGGGATCGAGCCCTTCATCGACACTCCGGTGAAGCGCTACTCGACGGGAATGCACATGCGCCTGGCCTTCGCCATAGCGGCCCACGTCGAGCCGGAGATCCTCGTCGTCGACGAGGTCCTTGCCGTGGGTGACGTGGACTTTCAACGCAAGTGCATCGGTAGGATGGGCGACGTGGCGAAGGAGGGGCGCACCGTGCTCTTCGTAAGCCACAACACAGCTGCGATCGAGAGCCTCTGCGACCGGGTGTGCTGGTTGGACCGGGGCCGGATCGCCGAAGACGGTCTCGCCGGTGAAGTCATTACCCGGTACCTGCGCTCGGTGATTGCTACGAGGACAGAGCGCATGTGGGACGACCCGACCGAGGCGCCGGGGAACGAGTGGATCAGATTACGGCGGGCCGCTGTGCGTCCGATCGAGGAGGAGCGCATCGCGGTCAACACGCCATTCGTGTTGGACTTCGAGTACGAGAACCTACGACCTGGGACCTTCCTCAACCTCAGCCTGCATCTCTACACTCGGGACGGCATCCTGGTGTTCAATGCTGTCCCGGTGAGAGAGGACCGATGGTACGGTCGTCCCTTTCCGGCAGGTCGCTTCCGCGACCGCTGCTACATACCCGCCGATCTCCTGAACAACGGTGGCTACCGGGTCGAGTTGCTCGTAGTGAAGGACAAGAGCGAGATCATCTATCAAGACAGTCAGATACTGACCTTCGACGTCCACGATGTGGCTGCAGGCAGCGGGACCTACGAGGGCGAGTGGAGCGGCGTAATACGTCCCCATCTGGCTTGGCGAACCGACCACCTTGGATGAAGGTCGCAGTTCGGCTGGTAGAGGGTGAGTCCAGCGCGCCTCACGGGCTATCTCCATCCGGCGTACGCCGAGAGCTTCGAGGAGTTCGGCTGCCCGCGCCTTCTCCCTCGCAGCGGCGGGTGGATGCTGGAGCGACCGATCCCGGGCTCTCATAGACAAGATGCGATGGGCCCGTATCCTCGACTGTTCTGTCGCAACTGGTCAAAGCTGTCTGAAGACGTGACCGAAGCGAGCGAGCAACTCGTGAGCCTGACCTTGGTGACCGAGCCCTTCGCCAAGGCTTCGGTCGCCGATCTCGCTTGCTTCGACGGAGTGCGTCCATACAAAGAGCACTACGTGGTCGACTTGACACTGCCTTTGGAGGAGTCCCAATCACGACATCACCGGTACTACGCGCGTTGGGCGCTGAGAGAGGGTGTGTCCGTGGAGCAGTGCGACGAGCCGCGGCAATTGCTGGACGAGTGGATGCGTCTCTACAACGTTCTCGTGGAACGGCACCACCTGACGGGTCTCAAGCGGTTCTCGAGGCGATCCTTCGAGGGACAGCTGTCCGTACCAGGCGCGACCATGTTCCGCGCAAGGAAGGGCGGGACCACCGTTGCAGCCCAGGTGTGGTACCGCCATGGAGATGTGGCGCACAGTCATCTGCAGGCGACTGACGACTCCGGATACCGCTCGCGGGCGGCCTACGCCCTCTACAGCGAGGCTCTTCAGTGGCTGAAGGCGAGGTGTCGCCTCGCCGATCTCGGCTCCGCGGCCGGCGCGACCTTCGATGCGAGAGACGGGCTAGCGCGTTTCAAGCGAGGTTGGGCGTCAGAAACGCGTCAGGCATACATCTGCAGTCGCGTGTTCGACAGGAAGGCCTATGACTGCCTGGTGCGCGCTCACGGGGCTCCGCCGGCCGCTTACTTCCCGCGGTATCGCGCCAACGAGCCCCTCTAGCGAGCTCGTATGTACGCGAGATCGGCCCGCATCTACGATCGGCTGTACCACTTCAAGGACTATGGCGCGGCGTCGGCCCACATAAGGGGCCGAATCAGCTCCCGACATCCCCGAGCCACTCGTCTCCTGGACGTAGCGTGTGGGACCGGTCGGCATCTGGAGCACCTGAGGACCTGGTACGACGTCGCCGGACTGGACGTTAGCGAGGAGTTGCTGGTGACGGCCCGGGAGCGCTGTCCCGGCGTGCCCCTCTACCAGGCCGACATGACGGGCTTCTCGTTGGGACTCACCTTTGACGTCATAACCTGTTTGTTCAGCTCGGTCGCGTACGTGAAGACGGAAGAAAGGCTGGCCGCGAGCCTGCACTCGATGAAACGGCACCTCCGGCCAGGCGGGGTGATCGTCCTCGAGCCGTTCTTCACTCCGGACACATACTGGACTGGCACGATCACGGCGAACTTCGTCGATGATCCCGACATGAAGATCGCGTGGATGTACACCTCAAACCCTCCCAACGCGGGAGTCGTCACGCTCGACATCCATTACCTCGTAGGAGAGCCCACCGGCGTCGCTACCTTCACGGAGCGCCACGAGCTGGGCCTCTTCACCGACGCGCAGTATCGGAAAGCGTTCGAGGGAGTCGGCCTCGACGTTGGGTACGAGCGCGAAGGGCCCTTCGGCAGAGGGCTCTATGTCGGCTTAGACCGCGAGGGGCGACGCCAGCCGCGGCGATGAGCTGATCGGGCGCAAGCCAATGGCGGATCACGTCCTCGTTTCACTTCCCGAACGCCAAGCATGGACCGACGCGCTCTGCGGCCTTGAGCATGGCTTCCAACACACGTGGGACTTCGCATACGCGATGCACCTCACGACCGGCTATCGCACGTTCCTGTACTGCTTCGACGACGGCGAGTCCCGTCTCGCTTGTCCCCTGGTCGAGCGTCCGATCGACGGTGTCCTCGATGTGGCGACTCCGTCCGGCCTGGCGGGCTTCGTCGGCTTCGGAGCCTGGTCCCGGTTCGAGGCGCACTGGCACCGGTTCGTTCGCGACAGGGGGTACGTGAGCGGATACATCGGCCTCCACCCCTTGTTCTCGCCCTCCGGCTTCGCCGCCCAAGGCGTGCGGCATAACAGCATCTATCTCCTCGACCTACGGCTGGGCAGCGAGGGCCTCTTGAGCAGAGTGGACCGAAGCCGCAGGCGCGAGCTGCGCGGATGGAGCGGCCGGGCACAGTCTCTCGTGCAGGATCGAGAGGCGATCCGGGACTTCCTCGTCGCCACCTACGAGCCCTTCATGCGTGACGTGCGCGCACGCGGACCCCTCTTCACGACGCAGACGCTCGACCACCTATGTCGCTCGGAGAGCTGCGTCGCGGTTGGGACAGGATCGCTCGAGGCCCTCGACGCGGTCTACCTCTTCGCCGCGACTGAATATGCCGCAGACTGCCTGATCAACGTCGCGACGCCAGCCGGACGGCGGCGGGCCACTGATCTGCTCTGGTACGGAGTGGAGGAACTGAGCGCTCGAAGCGTCCCCAGCCTGAACCTGGGCGGGGGAGCTTACGAGGACGACGCCATCGCTCAGGCCAAGCAGAGGTTCCGGCCGATCCGCTTGCCGCTGAGGGCTATCAGGCAGATCTACCGCAGAGATGTGTACGTGGAGCTCTGTCAGTCCGCCTGTGTCGACCCAGAGGCGGACCACGCCTTCTTTCCCGCTTACCGGGCCTTGAGCCCCGAAGCCCGAGCCTGCTGTCCCGAATGAAGGCGAGCGTCGATGATCTCTGCGCCTTCGGTGGTCGGCCGGCGTTTTCAGAGCCGGTTCACGTCGGCCGTCCGCACGTCGGCGATCGGCGCGCACTTCACACCCGCCTCGACGACATGCTCGACCGCCGCTGGCTGACCAACGATGGACGCTACGTGCAGCAGTTCGAAGAACAGATCTGCGACTACCTCGGCGTCACTCACTGCATAGCGACGTGCAACGGCACGACCGGTCTTCAAATCGCTGCTCGGGCCGCCGGGTTGACGGGCGAGGTGATCGTACCCGCGTTCACCTTCGTGGCCACCGCCCACGCACTCGCCTGGACCGGCGTGACTCCCGTCTTCTGCGACGTCGACCCGAACACGCACAACGTTGATCCTGTGAAGGCCGACGAGCTGGTCAACGAGCGCACGACGGGGATCCTTGGCGTCCACCTGTGGGGACGACCCTGCGACGTCGAGGGACTCGCCGCTGTCGCGAAGCGCCACGGGCTTAGCCTCATGTTTGATGCAGCCCACGCCTTTGCCTGCTCCCTCGGCGGCCGTTCCGTCGGCGGGTTCGGCGACGCTGAAGTGTTCAGTTTCCACCCCACGAAGATCCTGAACGCCATGGAGGGGGGAGCCGTCACGACGGATGACGACGACCTCGCGGAGAGGGCCCGTCTCATGCGCAACTTTGGCTTTGCGGACTACGACAAAGTGGTTGGGCTGGGGACCAACGGCAAGATGACCGAGATCGCGGCGGCGATGGGCCTGACGTCGCTGGAGGGCATCGATGCGTTCATGGAAACCAATCGCTTGAACTACGGCGCCTACCGCGATGGCCTCGCCAAGGTCCCAGGTCTCTCTCTCCTGGCGTATGACGAAAACGAGAGATGCAACTACCAGCACGTCGTGCTGGAAGTAGAGCCGGATTCTGCAGGAATTGCGCGCGACGCACTTCAGCGTGTGCTGTGGGCGGAGAACGTGCTGGCTCGACGCTACTTCCATCCGGGGGTTCACCGGATGGAGCCCTATCGTTCCCAGGGGCTCGGTATGCGCCGCACACTGGTCGCCACCGACCATTTAGCCGCTCGGACGCTGGTGCTGCCGAACGGAGGAGACTTGCAGCCACCCGAGGTAGCCGCGATCTGTGAGGTCATCCGCGTGGCGGTCGAGCACCATGGAGAAGTCAGCGAGCGCCTCGTTCGCACCAGGTATCCGTGAGATAGAGGTGCTGACGCCCGAGCTCTCGGTCGTGATCGTTACCTACAATCACGCCGCCTTCATCGAGACGGCGATCGAGAGCGTTCTCATGCAGGACACCAGCTTCGAGTACGAAGTCGTGATCAGCGAGGACTGCTCAACGGACGGAACCCGGGAGATCGTTCAACGGATGGCCGGCTCCAATCCGGAGCGAATCCGCTTGCTCCTATCCGCTCACAACCTCAACGACAACAGTGTCGTACGTCGGGGGCTAGAGGCGGCGCGGGGCCGGTACGTAGCGCTCCTGGACGGCGATGACTTCTGGACCTCTCGCGAGAAGCTTCAACGCCAGGTCGATGTGCTCGATGCCCATCCGGAGTACTCGGTCTGTTTCCACAATGCCACTGTGCTTTATGAGGACGGCAGCATTCCGGCTCACCCTTTTCTCGAGGAGCTACCCTCTCACCGTCTGTCTACAGCGAAGCCCGAGCCGGTCTCGGGTTTGCGAGACATAGTTCGCGGCGATTACATTCCAACCTGCTCTGCTGTCCTCCGGATCGAAGGACTGCTTCCGCTTCCGGCGTGGTATGACGGTGCTGCGTCCGGTGACTGGCCGCTGCATGTGCTCGGCGCACAGCGCGGAGATCTCGCCTACCTCGATGAGACCCTGGCGACATATCGTGTCCACGCCGGAGGCGTGTGGACGATGCAACAGTCGCTCTATCGGACGCTATCGGATGTCGAGAAGATCGCCGACGTCTACGTCGCCATCAATCAGCATCTGGAGTGCAGGTTCGACGCTGAGGTAACGGAGGAGCTCGCCAACCTCTATGAGGCAACGGCGGTCGCCTTCTATCGGGCTGGTGAATACGGCTCGGCTCGAGTGTGCGCCTGGCGATGCCTGCGGCGGCGGCCGGCGGCGCTGTCGATCAGGCGGTGGCGACCCGGCGCGGTACTGGCGTTGAGTGCTGTCCGGGGAACTGCCCTGGGCGGGCTGCGTTGAGGTCATCGCCGAAGAACGCCCACGCGCGGACACGGGCGATGCCGGGGACCCCGGAGGTCACCGTGGTCATCCCGACGCGCGACCGCTGGGCGTTCCTCGGCCTCGCGCTTCGCAGCGCCCTGGCCCAACGGGAGGTCGCCCTCGAGGTGGTGATCGTCGACGATGGCTCGGCGGTCGAGATGCCTCCCGCCCTGGCGTTGGGCCGCGATGCGCGAGTCCGGGTGGTTCGCCATGAGCGCGCCCGCGGCGCCGCGGCGGCACGCAACCGGGGGATCGCGGAAGCCCAGGCCCCATGGGTGGCGTTCCTAGACGACGACGACCTGTGGGCGCCGTCCAAGTTGGGCGCGCAGCTTGCGGCGATCGAGGTCGCCGACGCCTCGTTCGGGTACTGCGGCGCGGTTCTGATCGACGAGGGAGGGGCAGTGATGCTCGTCCAGTCGCCGCCGGACCCTGCTCGCCTGCTACACGCGCTGCTCTCCTTCAACGCGATACCCGCAGCAAGCTCGAATGTGGTTGCGCGCACGGACCTCGTACGAGAGGTGGGCCTCTTCGACGAAAGCCTCCTCCATCTCACCGACTGGGACCTGTGGCTGCGCCTGGCCGAGGTGGCGCCGGCCGCGGCCGCCCCGGCGCCGCTCGTCGGCTACCTCCAGCACACCCCGAACATGCTGACCCGCGCGGGGCAGGACGTCCTGGACGAGCTGGGGCGACTCGCTGTTAAGCACCGGGTGCTCAGCCGGGCGCTGGGTGTCGACTTCGACGGCGGCGCGTTGGCGCGTTGGGCGGCGAATGGTCACCGGCGCGCGGGGCGGCGGCAGCTCGCTGTCCGCACCTATCTCCGCGGTGCGATCGACTTCCGGGACCCGAGCCTTCTCAGGGGCCTGGGGGGAATGCTGCTCGAGGCGGCGGGAGCGCGTCGCCGTCCGTCAACGCCCACGGCCGGCCGCCCTGCCTGGCTAGACCTTTATCCGCGTCGGGGCGCTACTTGACCGCCCGGACGCAGACGAGCATCTCGTAGTCGGGGTCTCGGAGGTCCAGCTCGTCGGGGCGCAGCTCCTCGGTCGCGATCCCCTCCAGGAAGGCGACGGTCGCCAGCACGTTGCCGTAGGACTCGACGCTCACGTTCGCCGGTGCGAACGCCTCCTCGAACAGCCGCCGGGCGGAGAGGCTGGTGAACCGCCAGTAATCACCCCAGTGGTCTCGGTCCGGCCTGCACGTCTGGGTGATGCCGGGGAACGTGGCCAAGACGGAGCCGCCCGGTTTGAGTATGCGGTGCAGCGTCGCGATCGCCGCGCGTACGTCGTAGATGACCTGCAGCGTCTGTGTGCAGAGGATGCAGTCGAAGCTGTCGGAGGCGATGTGGTCGGCCGAGGTGAGGTCGCCGACGATCGTCGCGGCGGCGTTCTCGGCCCCTATGTGGAGGACCTCGCTCTGCGTGACGTTTACGTCCCTGCGTCCTGAGCCCTCCGGGCGGCCGAACCGGCGGGTGTACTCGTTGCCGCCTATCTCGAGCACCCGTCCACGAATGACGCCCGCCGAGTACTTGGTCGGCGGCGGCGTGGCGGCGCAGGAAGTGCTCGATGTAGTACCGGTCAACCGGAGTTCCTCGGTCATAGCCGTAGACGCGGCTGGCCGGCTCTAGGCGCCGCAGGTCCCCGAAGCGCACCCGGCCGACCCAGGGCACGCGGCGCAGGCCGCGGCGCCGCCGGACCGACATCTTCAGCGCCAGGCGCCGCAGGCGGCGGCGCCGTGCGAGAGCTGCCCGCCACTGATGTCCAGGCTTCCGCACGGCGCCTACGCTACAGGCGGGTGCAGCGATCAAGGCCATCGCGAGGATGACTGCCATGGCGAAGCAACTGCTTGCGCGACCGCCCTGGCGGTGGCTGGGAGCAGCCGGCTGCGTGCTCGTTCTCCAAGGCATGAGGCTGTCCGGGACGCGGGCGGGACTGGCCGTGCTCTACCACCGGATCCGTGACACGCCTGGCGACCCCGACCGAGAGCTCGTGCCGGCGTTGGGCGCTGCTCTCTTCCGGCGCCAGCTCAGGCTCATGCGTTTGTGCTTTCGGACAGTGCCAGCGTCCGCGCTGCACGAAGCCGTTCACCGGCGCCGGCGAGGAGGACGCTTTCCGCTCGCGGTTACCTTCGACGACGACCTCACATCGCACGCCGCCGAGGCGCTGCCGATCCTGCGCGGCGCGGACACGCTCGCGAC
>JBBQNQ010000069.1:0-15491 GCA_038330095.1 Solirubrobacterales bacterium | reverse complement strand
GGCTGTTGGACAGCGTCACCCAAGAAGCGTCGATCTCCGAGCCGTCGGGGATCTGCGGATAGGGCATGAGCCCGAAGTGGAAGAACTGCAGCGAGCGGCTCATGCCGCGCCCTCCTTGAAGTCGAGGATGGTCTTTGCGGTCGCCTCGGGCTGCTCGATGACGATGGCGTGCCCGGTTCCCGGAATGCGCTCGAGCCGGCCGTCGGGCAGCAGCTCGGCGTAGCGGTCGCTTGCCTCGTCGGGCACCAGGCGGTCGTGCTCGGCACCCACGACCAGCGCTGGGCTCGTCACCCGCTTGATGCGGCGCTCGAGCTTGGGGTCCGAACGGCGCTCCCAGACCAGCCCGGCCAGAGTGGATGCCTCCTCGAAGGCATGGACGACGACATCGAGGTCCTCGAGGTCCAGGAGCACCTCACCGGCGTTCGTTCCAACGTTGAAGAGCGTTGCGAACTGCTGCTCGGCTGACATCAGGAACAGGTCGGCGACCGGAGCCTTGCCTGCGATCGGCATGCCCGCCGGAACGATCAGCGTCAGGGACCGCACGCGCTCAGGGAACCATGTCGCGTAGCGGGCGGCGATCCAGCCGCCGATCGAGTAGCCGACGAGGTCGAATGGCTCCTCGATCGCGAGCGCCCGGCGCAGGGCGTCGTAATGCAGGACGAGATCGTCGAAGTCCTCGACCCAGTCCTGTGGCGGGGTCGCGCCGAACCCCGGCTGCTCGGGGGCGATCACGTCGGCGCCCTGCGCGAGCGCCTCGTGAAAGCGCAGCCAGCGGCCGGTGAACCCGGCCCCGTGGAGGAAGAGCAGCGGACGGCCCGTGCCCCGGCGCCGCAGCGCCACCGCCACACCGTCCACGTCGAGCGTCTGCGCCTCCACCACCGGCGTCTCCCGCATGCTCGTCGTCACCGTGACCTCCCTCGTTGGGCGAACCATGCCAACGCTAAAGCCTTGCGCCCCCGGCTGCCCCGGCGACGTGCCCCGGGGACATGGCCGGGCAGCGGCCCTCTCTACGGGGTGAGCTTGTCGACGACCTTCTCGACCACGCCCTCGGAGGCCGGGGCGACCTCGCCGCTGGGTTCCTTGGGCAGCCCGGCGGCCTCGCGCAGGCGCTGGGCGATCTGTGCGATCTCCTCGGGCGCGTAGTCGGGCGCGAACACCGCCGGCTGGGAGGGGAGGTCCACGGGCGGCGCGCCCTCCGGCGGGCCCTGCTCGACGACGAGCTCCTCGCCGGTCTCGGGGTGGGGCCCGGTGAACACCGCGGCCAGCTCCTTGTAGTCGCTCGGCGAGAAGCGATAGAGCTTGAGGTGCAGGCCCTGCTGGATATGGGGCTGGCACTCGGGGATCTTCTCGGTCGGGATCCGGGGTGTCGGGAAGAGCTTGGTGAGGTCGGCGCCGGTCAGCCGCTCGAGCGCGCGCGCGTAGGCGACCTGGTGCACCCCGCCACGGACGAGCAGATAGCCCGTGAGCGCACGCGCCGCCGGATGCTCGACCATCTCGTAGACCTTGAGCTTGTTGTTGCGCGCGCCGGTCTCCAGGAAGAAGTTGTGCGTGAGGTCCTCGACGAGATCGCCCGAGGAGAACACGTAGTCGCCGGTCCACGGGCGCCCGTTGGAGTCCTGGGGCAGCGCGCCCTGGCCGCCGGCGAGGAAGTGGTGGGGGTTCCCCTGTCCCTTGACCGCGGCGAGCGCGTTGCCCGGCGGGGGGCCGTCGCCGACCGGCGAGGCGCCGGTGAGCATGGAGTTGATGGTCGCCGCCACGAGCTCGATGTGGCCGAACTCCTCGGCGGCGATGTTCGCGACCAGGTCGTAGAAGGGCCGCGCGCCCTGGCGGTTGCGGAAGTTGAAGGACTGGAAGGTGTAGTTCATGAGCGTCGACATCTCGCCGAAACGACCGCCCATGAGCTCCTGCACCGCGTTGGCCCCGTCGGGGTCCGGGTCTGACGGCGGCGGCAGCTCCGTGCCCCAGCGATCGATGCGCAGAATCATCCGGAAACCTCCCGAGTAGAAATGGTCCCGGTCCGGTACCCCGCGTCAGTCAGGGAAACCGTTCTCTCGCGCGCGCGTTGGTGCAGCTGGCGCGCCAGCGATGGCGACTGCGCCAGCTTCGGCGCACTATGCGCCGATCCTGGCGCATATACTCCACTCTACGATGGCACGACAGCGCAGCAGCGACCTCTTCCCGACCGACCAGCCGATCCCGGCCAGCCAGATGATCGGACGGGAGGCGGACGTGCGCGAGATCGCCGCCGCGCTCGCGGGCGGCTCGAGCGTCGTGGTGGCCGGCGCGCGCCGGACCGGCAAGACCAGCGTCTGCGACGCCGTCCTGGGCCGGCTGGCCCGCCGCGGCTTCTACACCGTCGCGGTCGACCTGTTCCGGATCGCCACCGCGGCCGACCTCGCCGAGGCCCTGGTGGCGGCGACGCTCTCCAACCGCTCGGCCCTGCGCCGCGCGATGCACCAGACCCGCCGCGCGGGGCGCTTCGTCGCCGACGCCCTGCAGACCTCCGCAGTGGTCAAGTCCAAGAGCCAGCTCGGCGAGGAGCTCGAGATCGCGTTCCAACCGGGCCTGGCGGCCCGCGACCCCGACCGCTACCTCGACTATGCGCTCGAGCTGCCGGCGCGGATCGCGGCCGCCGACGGCAAGGAGGTCATCGTCTTCCTCGACGAGTTCCAGGAGGTGGCGAGCCATCAGCAGCCCTACGGCGACGCCGACCGCCTCACCAAGCGCATGCGCGCGATCTTCCAGCGCTCAACCGGCGTGAGCTACCTGTTCGCGGGCAGCCTCGAGCACCTGATGCGCGACCTCTTCACGCCCGAGCACCGGGCGCTGCACCAGTTCGGTGGCTTCCACGACCTGCGCCCGATTGACGAGGACGCGTGGGCAGCGGGGCTCACCGAGCGCTTCGAGGCCGACGATTGCACGGTCGACTCGGCCGCCCTGTCGCGCCTCGTCGGGTACGGGGAGCTTCATCCCCGGACGACGATGCTCGTCGCCCAGAAGAGCCATCTCACGACGATCGAGCTCGACACCCGCGACGTCGACCTCGCCGTCGTCGAGCAGGGCCTGCTCGCCGCCCTGCGGGCCGACCGCGTGAGCCATGAGCAGACCGTCGAGCGCATCCGCAGGCTCCACAAGCTCGGTCTGGTCATCGCCGAGCGGCTGGCACGCGGCGAGCCGGTGTACTCCCACCTTCCCCGCGGCGCGGTCCGGCGTGCGCTCGAGGGGCTACGCGACGCGGCGATCATCGAGAGCAGGGGCCGCGGAGACTGGCGTTTCTCCAGCCCGCTGCTGCGCCGCTACCTCGCAGACCTGGGGCCTTACGACCGCTGATTGTCCGCCTATTGGCGCAACATGCGCCAATACGGGCGCATGACCGGTGAGGGCATAATCCTCCCTGTGGCGGAGAGGGGCACCGGGGAGGTGCAGGTGGCGATCGTCGGCGCGGGGTTCGGCGGGCTGGGCGCGGCGATCGAGCTCAAGCGGGCGGGGATCGATGACTTCGTGATCCTCGAGCGCGCGCAGGACGTCGGGGGGACATGGCTGGCCAACACCTATCCGGGCTGCCAGTGCGACGTACCTTCAAACCTGTACTCGTTCTCCTACCTGCGCAAGGCCGACTGGACTCACGCCTACCCCGAGCAGCCGCAGATCCTCGACTACCTGCGCGACTGCACCCGGCGCTTCGGCCTGGAGCCCCACGTCCGCTTCGGCTGCGAGCTGCTCGACGCCTCCTGGGACCAGGACGCGCGCCGCTGGCGTTTGCACACCTCGGAGGGGGAGGTCGTCGCCCAGGTCCTGATCGTCGCCCCGGGCCTGCTCAGCGAGCCGCGCGTGCCGCCGATCCCCGGTCTACAGGACTTCCGTGGACCCGCCTTCCACTCGGCCGCCTGGGACCACGACCACGACCTCACCGGAGACCGCGTCGCACTGCTCGGCACGGGGGCGTCGGCGATCCAGATCGGGCCGCGCATCCAGCCGCGCGTCGGCCGGCTGCTCGTCTTCCAGCGCACTCCGCCGTGGATCATCCCGCACCCCGACCGCTCGATCAGCTCACCGCTCCAGCGGGCGTACGGCGCGCTCCCCGGGCTGCAGCGCCTGGCGCGGGGCGCGATCTATGCGCTTCGCGAGGCGATGGTCCCGGGGATGGCGCTCGATCCGCGGCTGCTCAAGCTGCAGGAGACGGCCGCCCGCGGGCTCATGCGCTCACAGGTGCGCGACCCGCGGCTTCGCGCGCAGCTCACCCCGGAGTACTCCATCGGCTGCAAGCGCGTGCTGCTCTCCAACGACTGGTATCCCATGCTCCAGGAGCCCAACGTCGAGCTGCTCACCGCGGGAGTGCGGGAGGTGCGCGAACAGGCGATCGTCACCGCCGACGGGCTCGAGCACGAGGTCGACGCGATCATCCTCGCGACCGGGTTCAAGCCCACCGACCCGCCGATCGCCCGGCGACTGCGCGGGCGCGAAGGGCGCACGCTGGCAGAGGCGTGGGACGGCAGCCCCGAGGCCTACCTCGGAACTGCGGTTGCCGGCTTCCCCAACCTGTTCGTCCTCTTCGGGCCCAACGTGAACCTGGGCCACAGCTCGATCGTCTACATGCTCGAGTCCCAGATCCGCTACGTACGTGGCGCGCTCGACGCGATGCGCACCCGAGGGCTGGCGACGGTCGAGGTCCGTCCCGAGGTTCAGAAGGCCTGGAATGCGAAACTCCAGCAGCGCCTGGCCCGCAGCGTGTGGAACACCGGCGGGTGCGGGAGCTGGTACCTCGACAGCAACGGCCGCAACTCGATCATGTGGCCGGGCTTCACCTTCGAGTTCCGCCGGCGCACGCGCCGCTTCGAGCTCGGCGACTACGCCTTCGCGTCCGCCTGAGCAAATCGGCGGGGGCGTTCAGGCGGCCATCCGCGCGCGGGCGCGCTCGCCGACCTCGCGCGCCTCGCCTCCGAACAGCGCCGCCGGAAGGCCGCGCAGCACGGGCAGGGTGAGCGCCGCCCCGAGCGGGCGAACCGCCGCCAGCGCCGCTGCGTCGACCGCACGCGGGCGGTCGATCCCCGCGAGCTCGCGCAGGTGGCCGGGCACCGTCGCCACCGCGGCGGCTCCGAGCAGGCGGATCGCCGGCTGGTAGGGGAGGAGCTCGCGGGTGAGGGGCGGATCGACCACGAAGCCGATCGCCGCTCGCGCCGGCTCGCTGACGCAGAGCTGCGAGCGCACGGAGGCGAAGTAGTCCCGGTACTCGTCGCGCGAGGCGGGAACGCGCTCGCGGGGGGTCCCGAGCAGCGAGCCGATCAGTGCGCCCTCGGCAAGGTAGTCGTCCTCGAGCTCGGGGGTCAGCGAGCCGATCGCGCAGGCGCGGTGGGCGGCGAGGAACGAGTGCCACTCCACGCAGTGCACCCATAGCTGGGTGTCAGGGTCGGCGGCGCTGTAGGGCTGGCCGGTGATCGGGTCGATCCCGCGCACGCGTACGTGCACGCGCCTGACCCGCTCGGCGGCGGCGAGCGCGGTGCGGGTGTCGCCGAAGGTCGTCGCCGCGACGTAGTACGCGGTACGGCGCAGCCGGTTGAGCGGGCGCTCCCGGTAGTCGCTGTGCTCGGCCACGCCCGCCATGGCGAGGGGGTGCAGCGACTGGACGATCAGCGAGCGAAGCCCGCCGACGATGGAGAGGGGATGACCGATCACCCTCCATGCCATCGATTCGGGCCCGAGCAGGCCCTCGCCGTCGCTCTGGCTATTGGGAATCTGGCGAGCTGACGCTATGCTGCCGCCACTCGGGTGGACGTTGCCGTTCATCTGCGTGGTGCCTCGCTCGCCCATGAGCGTACGGCACGGGGGGTCATCGAGAGGAGACAGATGCACGCGTTCCGGGTCCGAACGTCCTTGCTCGTCGTCGGCGCGCTGCTGCTGGCGCTCGCGCTCACCGCCGCCACGGCGCAGGCGGGGCCGCGCTCCGCCACCACGGCCGCCGTCGCGATGGGCGACAGCTACATCTCAGGCGAGGCCGGACGCTGGGCGGGCAACAGCATCAACCCGCTGCCCGGCAACGACGGGACCGATCGCGCGTGCGTCGGGACACCGGTGTGCACCGTCGATCTCGGCAGGGTCTACCTCCCGCCGTCCGACACCAACGGCTGTCACCGCTCCGACGTCGCCGAGATCCTCAGCGCGCGTCTCGCGGTCAACCGGCGCGTGAACATCGCCTGCTCGGGAGCGGTGACCGACAACATCTACCGCGCCGCGAGCGGCGGCCAGCCCCAGAAGGGCGAGCCGCCCGAGGCCGACCAGCTGGCGCCGATCGCGCGCAACCTCAACGTCAAGCTGATCATGCTGTCGATCGGCGGCAACGACCTCGGCTTCGCGGCCATCGTCCAGGACTGCTTCACGCGCTACACCACCAAGACCGGTCCGTGCATGCCGACCCAGCAGCCCGTGCTCGCGGCCGGGCTGCCGGTCGCCCAGGCCAAGGTGGAGAAGGCGATCGACGAGGTCCGCGCTGTGATGACCCAGGCGGGCTACAAGGCCAAGGACTACCGGCTCGTGCTGCAGGGCTATCCGTCGGTCGTCCCGCGCGCCGCCGAAGCCCGCTACGCCGAGACCGATCCCCAGCGCTCGACCTACGGCTGCCCGTTCTACGACGTGGACCTCGACTGGGCCCGTGACTCGGCCGTCGGCCAGATCGGCGGCATGGTGCAGGCCGCCGCGCGGGCGAAGGGCGCCGAGTTCCTCGCGCTATCAAACGCCTTCCAGGGCCATGAGCTGTGCTCGAAGTCCGACAGCGAGGTGTCCGTGCTCAAGCCGCCCAGCGAGAGGACGAGCGAGTGGGGCCGCGCGCTGAGCCCGAGTGCCATCGAGCAGGCCCAGGGACAGACCCAGGAGGTCTTCCACCCCGACGCCTTCGGCCAGCGGGCTCTGGGGACCTGTGTCACCGGGGTGTTCGCCCGCTCGCGCGGTGAGTTCTCGTGCATGGGCGCCGCGGGCATCGCGCCGTCAAGCGTGGTGGTGACCCGGACGGGCTGATCGCAGGACGCGCGCCGGCGCCGCCGACCGGGAGGGTTGCTCCTCGCCCTCCCGGGCAAGAATATGATGCGGGTCGAGGCGAGGAAAGGGGAGCAGGGATGACCACGAGTGGTGTGGGAACTGAGCTGAGGACCATGGGGGAGCTGGCAGCATTTGCCGGCCAGCGGCACGGAGACGGCCCCGCGATGCGCTTCAAGAGCGGCGACGCGTGGCAGGAGCGCTCCTATGCGCAGCTCGCCGAGGACGCGCGCGATCTCGCGCTCGGCCTGGTCGACATGGGCATCGCCCCCGGCGACCGGGTGTGCATCCTCGCCAACACGCGCCCCGAGTGGACGACGGTATCGCTCGCCATCTGGAGCGCCGGCGCGGTCGTTGTGCCGATCTACCCCACGAACTCCCCGGAGGAGTGCGAGTGGGTGGCCGGCAACTCGCAGGCGGTGGCGGTCATCTGCGAGAACGATTCCCAGCTCGAGAAGATCCGCGCGGTCCGCGGACAGTTGCCCGATGTCAAGACGCTCGTGGTCATCGACGGGCAGGCGGACGACGCCATCGCTCTCGACGAGCTACGCGGGCGCGGCGGCGACACCGCGGAGCTCGACCGGCGCATCGCCGCGGTCAAGCCCGAGGATCCGATGCTCTTCATCTACACCTCGGGCACGACCGGGCCGCCCAAGGGCTGCGTGCTCATGCACTCGAATGGGCGCGCGCTGTGCGACATGCTCGAGGAGCTCGCGATCACGGTCGAGGGCGACGTGGTCTACCTCTACCTTCCGCTGGCCCACGTCTTCGCTCAGCTCATCGAGATCGCCTGCCTGTTCCTGGGCGGCGTCCTGGTCTACTTCAGCGGCGACAGCAAGAGGATCGTCCAGGAGATCCAGGAGACCCACCCGGACTACGTCCCGTCGGTCCCGCGGATCTTCGAGAAGCTCTACGGCCTGGCCACTGCCCAGCTGGCGCATGCCTCCCCCGAGCAGCGCGAGGAGTTCCGGCAGGCGGTCAAGCTCGGCGTGAAGGTGCGCGATCTCGAGGTCCACGGTCAGCCGGTGCCCGAGGAGCTGCGCAAGCCCTTCGAGCAGGCGGATAAGGCGATCTTCGCGAAGGTGCGCGAGCTCTTCGGCGGCAAGATGCGCGAGGCCACCACGGGCGCGGCGCCGATCGCGCAGGAAATCCTCGAGTTCTTCTACGCCGCCGGCTGCCCGGTGCTCGAGGGCTATGGCATGACCGAGACCATGGGCGTGATGACAACGTCCACGCGCGAGAACCACAAGTTCGGCACGGTCGGGCGGGCGATGCCGGGTGTCGAGGTGCGGATCGCCGACGACGGCGAGATCCTCACCCGGGGGCCTCAGGTCTTCAAGGGCTACTGGCGCAACGACGAGGCGACGAAGGAGCTCCTCGACCCCGATGGGTGGCTGCACACCGGCGACCTCGGCGAGCTCGACGAGGACGGCTACCTCAAGATCACCGGCCGCAAGAAGGACATCATCATCACCGCAGGCGGCAAGAACCTTGCGCCGGCGAACCTGGAGAACGACCTCAAGCAGTCGCCGTGGATCTCCCAGGCGGTGATGTATGGCGATCGGCGCCCCTTCCCCGTCGCGCTGATCACCCTCGACCCCGAGGAGATCGCCCCGTGGGCGAAGGATCAGGGGCTGTCCGAGGATCCGTCCGCGCTGGCCGAGGATCCCAAGGTCAACGAGCTCATCCAGGGCGTCCTGGACCAGGTCAACTCCAAGTACGCGCAGGTCGAGCAGATCAAGAAGTTCAAGATCCTCGACCACGACCTCTCCCAGGAGACGGGCGAGCTCACGCCGACTCTCAAGGTCAAGCGCAACATCGTCTACGACCGCTACGCCGACCTCTTCGACGCGCTCTACGCGCGGTAGGCGGCGGGGTCTTCGTCGCGCGGAAGAACGGCGCGACGAAGGGGGGTGCCCGAGACCGCCGCTGGACCCCTCCCTCACCCTCCCTAACCCGACCGCCGTTCATCCTGCCAGGCGCTCAGCGCCGCGCGGCGTCAGACAGCGGACCGAGGTGGGCGAGCTTGTCGGGGTTCAGGATGGAGTGCACGGTGGTGACGAGGCCGTCGGAGACGTCGAGGCCGACCACGTTGACCAGGCGGCCGTCAGGGTCCAGCGAGCGGAAGCCGGGCCCGCCGTTGACGTGGGCCGGGACGATGGTCAGTCCGAGCTCGAGCGACTGGCGGTAGAAGGCGAGCAGTGCGCGGGCGACCTGCGGCGCGCCGCGCATGGGCTTGGGAATGGACCGGGCCTTGCCGCCGCCGTCGCCCACGAGGACGGCGTCGGGGGCGAGGATCGCGGTCAGGCCTGCCATGTCGCCGTCGCGCGCGGCCGCCAGGAAGCGCTGCGCCAGCGCGTCGCGTTGCTCCTGGTCGGGGTCGAAGCGGGGACGCTCCGCGTCGATTCGCTGGCGGGCGCGGCGCAGGATCTGGCGGCAGTTGGCCTCGCTCTTGCCGATGATCTCGGCGATCTCGGTGAAGCCGTAGTCGAAGGCCTCGCGCAGGACGAGCACCGCCCGCTCGTCGGAGGAGAGGCGCTCGAGGAGCACGAGGAAGGCAAGCGAAACGGTCTCCTCCATCTCCACTCGCTGTGGCCCCTCGCCCTCGACCAGCGGCTCTGGCAGCCACGAGCCGACGTAGGTCTCCCGGCGCCGGTGCGCGGAGCGCAGCGCGTCGATCGACAGGCGGGTGGCGACGGTCGCCACGAACGCGCGCTCGGACTCGACGTCCTCCGCAGCGTGCAGGCGCACCAGGGCCTCCTGCGCCACGTCCTCGGCCTCGCTCACGCTGCCGAGCATCCGGTAGGCGATGGAGAAGGCGAGCGGGCGCAGGTCCTCGGCGTGCACCTGTCACAGGCTGACAGGCCATCTCGTCTAAGAGGGAAAGCACCTGAGAGGAGCAGTCATGAGAATCTTCGTTGCTGGAGCGAGCGGCGCGGCGGGCCACCGCCTCGTCCCTCACCTGATCGAGCGGGGGCACGAGGTCGCGGGCACGACCCGCACCCCCGACAAGGCGCCGGCGCTACGCGCTCTCGGAGCGCAGCCGGTCGTCCTCGACGGGCTCGATCGCGAGTCCGTGGTGCGCGCGGTGCGCGCGGCGCAGCCCGACGCGATCGTCCACCAGATGACCGCGCTGAGCGGCGTCGACTTCCGCAACTTCGACCGCAGCTTCGCCCAGACCAACCGCCTGCGGACCGAGGGCACAGCGAACCTGCGCGCGGGCGCGCGCGAGGCCGGTGTCGAGCGCTTCGTCGCCCAGAGCTTCGCCGGCTGGCCCTACGCGCGCAGCGGGGGACCGGTCAAGAGCGAGGACGATCCGCTGGACCCGGATCCCCCCAAGACCTCGCGCGAGACCCTTGCCGCGATCCGCAACCTCGAGCAGCAGGTCCGCGACGCCGGCGGCGTCGCCCTGCGCTACGGCGGCTTCTACGGGCCGGGCACCGGGCTCGCACCGGGCGGCGATCAGTTCGAGATGGTGCGCAAGCGACGCTTCCCGCTCGTCGGCGACGGCGAAGGGGTGTGGTCGTTCCTGCACACCGACGACCTGGCCTCGGCAACGGTGGCGGCGCTCGAGCTCGGCCGGCCAGGAGAGGTCTACAACGTCTGCGACGACGAGCCCGCGCCGGTGCGGGAATGGCTGCCGGCGCTTGCCGCGGCGCTCGGCGCCAAGCCGCCCCGCCGCCTGCCGGCGTGGCTGGCCCGCCTGGTGGCCGGCGACGCCGCGGTGTCGATGATGACCGAGAACCGCGGAGCGTCCAACGCGAAGGCCAAGCGCGAGCTTGGCTGGGAGCCGCGGTGGGCGAGCTGGCGGGAGGGGTTCGCCGCGCTGGTGGGTGGCAAGCGCGGGGTGCCGGTCGCTGGTTAGGCCGCGATTGAACGGCATCGGGTTAGGGAGAGGGAGGGGGTGGATCGAAGCGAAGTGGAGGAGGGGGTGTGGCCTAAGGCGGCCGTATATCGACCGCAATCTGCCCCACCCCCCGTTAGTGCACCTCCGCCGGCCCCCCTCCTCCCTAACCCGACGCCGTTGGCCGGGGCCCCGCGCGCCTAGGTCTCGCCCTCCGGCGCGTGGCGGCGTAGCTCGCGCCGGGCGATGGTGAGCTTGTGGACCTCGTCGGGGCCGTCGGCGAGCCGCAGGGTGCGAAGGTGTGCGTACATGTAGGCGAGCGGGAAGTCGTCTGAGACCCCGCCGCCTCCGTGCACCTGGATCGCGCGGTCGACGACGCGCAACGCGACGTCGGGCGCGGCGACCTTGATCGCGGCGATCTCCGTGCGCGCGTGGCGGTTTCCGACGGTATCCATGAGCCACGCCGTCTTCAGCGTGAGCAGGCGCGTCATCTCGATCTCGATGCGCGCCTCGGCGATCCAGTCCTGCACGTTGGCGCGCGCGGCGATCGGCTTGCCGAAGGTGACCCGCGAGCTCGCCCGGCGGCACATGAGCTCGAGCGCGCGCTCCGCCGCTCCCAGCGCGCGCATGCAGTGGTGGATGCGGCCCGGGCCGAGGCGCGCCTGGGCGATCATGAAGCCCTGGCCCTCGCCGGCGACCAGGTTCTCGGCCGGCACGCGGACGTTCTCGAAGGTGATCTCGGCGTGGCCTTCCTGGTCCTGGTAGCCGAACACCGGCAGCCCGCGCACCACCGTCACCCCTGGCGTGTCGAGCGGCACGAGGATCATGCTCTGCTGCTGGTGGGGCGGGCCGTCGGGGTTGGTCTTGCCCATGACGATCATGATCCGGCAGTTCGGGTGCAGCGCGTTTGAGATCCACCACTTGCGCCCGTTGAGAACGTAGTCCCCGCCTTCACGCTCGATGCTCAAGCGGACGTTGGTCGCGTCCGAGGAGGCCACCTCGGGCTCGGTCATCGCGAACGCCGAGCGGATCTCTCCGTCGAGCAGCGGGCGCAGCCAGCGCTCCTGCTGCTCGGGGCTGCCGAACAGCGAGAGCACCTCCATGTTGCCCGTGTCCGGCGCCGAGCAGTTGCAGGTCTCTGAGGCGATGTGGCTGCGCCCGAGGATCTCGGCCAGGGGCGCGTAGTCGACGTTGGCCAGTCCCGGGCCCCATTGCGGGTCGGGGTGGAAGAGATTCCACAGCCCGCGCCGGCGGGCCTCCTCCTTGAGCTCTTCCATGATCGCCGGCTGGGCGTTGGGGCTTCCCGCCTCGCGCAGTTGCTCCTCATACACCGCCTCGGCGGGATAGACCCGCTCGTCCATGAAGGCGGTCAGCCGCTCCTGGAACTCGCGGCAACGCTCGCTGAGCTCGAAGTCCATGGCGATCAGGCCGGGCCGGTCTCGAGCACTGTGAAGGTGATGCCAGCCCGCTCCAGCCGCACCCGCAGCGCGTCGCCCATCGCGACGGCGGTGGTGACCTGCCCGGAGGTCTCGGGCAGGTCGTCGCCCGCCAGGCACAGGGCCGACTCCCCGAGCATCGCCGCGGTGGCCCCGTAGCCGGGATCCCCGCCGGCGACCTCGGTGACCACGCGCCGGCCACCGCCTCGGCCCACGAAGCGCACCTTGAACCAACCCTTGGCGCGCTGCTCGGGTGTCGGCCCGTCGCCGGGCGACACCCGTCCCAGCAGCCACTTGCGGGCCGGCGGAATCTGGGCGAGGGCGAAGAGCCCGGCGAAGCCAACCGGCGCGCCGAGCGCCACGGGCAGGCGCTCGACGGCGGCGAAGTGCCCGTAGGAGAAGTCGGGGCCGTAGCGGTCCAGGGCGCGGGCCGACCGCGCGACGACCTGGGGGTCGATGGTCGGCATGGGGAGCGCCCAGGCACCGAGCGCGCTCTCGTAGCGCGGCCGGTCGGTGGTCGCGCGAGCCTTGCGGCCCGCGGGCGACGGCTCGTGGCGGCGGCGCTCGGATGCGGCCTGCAGCATCTGGCGGGTGCGCGAGAACTGGGTGAGGGCCGAGTGGGCGGTCCCGCCCGAGAACGTCCCGCCGGCTCGCACGAAGCCCTCGACGCGCAGCGGCACTCCCTCCGGAAGCTGCTCCACGGTGAACTGCGCTCCGAGGTCGTGCGGGATCGAATCGAAGCCGCAAGCGTGCACGATCCGCGCCCCGCTGCGCACCGCCTCATCGTTGTGGCGCAGGTACATGCGATCGACGAACTCGGGCTCGCCGGTGAGGTCGACGTAGTCGGTGCCGGCCCGCGCACAGGCGGCGACCAGCGGCTCCCCGTAGCTCAGGTAGGGGCCGACCGTGGTGATGACCACGTGCGTGCCCTCAGCCACCTCGCGCAGCGAGCCCTCGTCCTCGACGTCGGCGTGCAGGAGCGCCACGTCGACGCCGAGCCGCTCGCGCAGCGCCTCGAGCTTGGAGCGGTTGCGCCCGGCCAGCGCCCAGCGCGTTCCCTCGGCGGCGTTGGCCGCGAGGTACTCGGCGGTCAGCGCGCCGGTGAATCCGGTCGCCCCGAAGAGGACGACGTCGTGGTTGCGCCCGGCCGTCATCAAGCGGGCGCCGGCTCCAGCACCACGAGCGGGATCTCGCGGTCGGTGCGCTCCTGGTAGCCCTCATAGCCGCCGTAGGTCTTGACCGCCTTGCGCCACAGCCGCGGTCGCTCCTCGGGCTCGGCCACACGCGCGTGAACCGGCAGCCGGCGCGAGCCGATCTGCACGGTCGTGTCCGGATGGGCCCGCAGGTTGTGATACCAGGCCGGGTGTCGGGGATGGCCGCCCTTGGAGGCGACGAGCACCACGTCATCGCCATCGCGGACATAGACCAGAGGGGTCGTGCGCGGGGTCCCGCTCTTGGCCCCGACATGGTCGAGGAGGAGCATGGGCGGGGCGCCGGGAAACCGGTGCCCGACGAGCCCGCCGGTCATGCGGTAGACGACCGTATGGCCCGGAATCAGCCGGTTGAGCACCGGCCACGAGCGGTCGGCGAGATCGAGGATGCCCATACGCGCCACGGCCTCAGAGCTGCATCGCCTTGACCTCGAGGAACTCCTCGAGGCCGAACTTGCCCAGCTCGCGGCCGTGGCCGGACTGCTTGTAGCCCCCGAACGGCGCCAGCGGGTTGAAGGCCGCGCCGTTGATCTCGACCTGGCCGGTCCGGATGCGCCGCGCGACGCGCTTGGCATGCTCGGGGTCGGAGGACCACACGCCGCCCGCAAGCCCGTAGATCGAGTCGTTGGCGATGCCGATCGCGTCGTCCTCGTCGTCGTAGGGCATGATCGCCAGCACCGGCCCGAAGATCTCCTCCTGGGCGATGGTCATGTCGCGGGTCACCTCGGAGAACACGGTGGGCCGCACGAAGAAGCCGCGTTCGTGGCCCTCGGGAGGCTCGGCGCCGCCCGTCACGAGCTTGGCCCCCTCCTCGACGCCCTTCTCGATGTAGCCGCGCACGCGCTCGCGCTGGACGTCTGAGACCAGCGGGCCGAGCTTGGTCTCGGGGTCGAACGGGTCGCCGACCGTCGCCTGGTCGGCGACCGCCGCCGCGATTGCCTCCGCCTCCTCGAGCCTGGAGCGCGGAACGAGCATGCGCGTGAGCGCGCTGCAGGTCTGCCCCGAGTTCAGGAAGCACTTGCTCACGCCGTCGACGACCGCCTTCTGCAGGTCGGCGTCCTCGAGGATCACGTTGGGCGACTTGCCACCCAGCTCGAGGGCCACGCGCTTGACGGTCTTGGCGGCCACCTCGCTCACGCGGCGCCCCGCGCCGGTCGAGCCGGTGAACGAGACCATGTCGACCTCGGGGTGCGCGGTGATCGCCTCGCCGACCACCGGCCCGACCCCGGTGACGAGGTTGAAGACCCCGGCGGTGAGGCCGACCGCCTCGCAGATCTCGGCCAGGATGAACGCGTTGAGCGGCGTGACCTCACTGGGCTTGAGCACGACCGTGCAGCCCGCGGCGAGCGCGGGCGCGACCTTGGCGGAGATCTGGTGCAGGGGGTAGTTCCACGGCGTGATGCAGCCCACGACTCCGACCGGCTCACGCACCACGAGCGAGTTGCCGACCATCTCCTCCAGCGGCGTCTCGGCCAGTATCTCCGGCATGGAGGCGAACGACATCCGCGGCAGGCCGGCCTGGATCATCATCGACAGCGCAAGGGGCATCCCGAGCTCGCGCGCCACCAGACCCGCGATCTCCTCCGCGCGCTCCTCGAGCCCCATGGCGATCGCGCCCAGCAGCTCCGCTCGCTGCTCCACCGGCGTCTGCGACCAGCCCTCGAAGGCCGCGCGCGCCGCCCCGACGGCGCGGTCGACGTCCTTCGCGTTGCCCTCCGGGATGGTGCCCATCACCTCCTCGGTGGTCGAATTGACCACCTCGAGGGTCTTGGTGCCCGAGGGCTCCACCCACTCGCCGCCGATGTACAGGCGATCGCGGACGATGGGCGCCGGCTGGGCGTGCGGGCTCGCTGCGGTCTGGGTCGCCATGTTCCCTAGCTCCTCGCTGGTTCGAGATCGATCGGTCGGGTCACGGCCGCACCGGCGCCGCCACAGGGGTCGCGTGCGAAGCATGGAGCTCCGCCCGCGAGCCGG
>JBBQNQ010000068.1:0-15848 GCA_038330095.1 Solirubrobacterales bacterium | reverse complement strand
GCCCTGGTCAAAGAGGAAGGCGTCGTCGGCGTCGTCGTCTCGCGTGGGGACGGCGGGCAGGTCGTCGGCCGGGTTGAACAGGTAGTTGGCCATGAACTTGACGGCGAGCGCGACGTTGACGTGCACGGTGCCCTCGAGCCTCGGCAGCATCCGGATGTCGCGCGTGGCCAGCTCGAAGTAGGTGTCCTTCTCGGCGCCCTTCGCCGCGATCACGTCCCAGAGGTCGGTGATCACCCGCTCGCCCTCGGTCGTGACCTTCGTCTTGACGATCGGGTTGTAGAGCAGGTAGCGGCGGTCCTCGCGCGAGTCGGAGCGCATGTAGTCGCAGGCCCGCAGCGCGACGAGCTTCATGGCCACGGTCCGCGCGTAGGCGTCTGTGAGCAGGCGCTTGACGTGCGGGAAGTCGGTCACCGCCATCCCGTACAGGCGCCGGTTGGCCGCATGGGCCATCGCCTCATAGAGCGCGTGGGTGCAGATCCCGATCGAAGCCCAGCCTAGGTTGTACTTGCCGACGTTCACAGTGTTCAGCGCCGCGCTGAACGCCTCCTCGCCGCGGTGCAGGATGTCGGCCTCGGTCACCGGGTAGTCGCGCAACGCGTAGTTGGACACGTAGTTCTGGCTGTTGACGACGTTGCCGATCAGCTCGTAGGCCGGGTGCTGGGAGTCGGCGGCGAAGAAGACGTACTCGCCGGTGTCGGCGAGCTTGCCGAAGGTCGAGACCATGCGGGCCTCATTGCCGTTGCCGATGTAGTACTTCTCGCCGTTGGCTACGTAAGCCCCGTCGCCGCTGGGCGTCAGGACCATGTCGGTCGAGTACACGTCAGCGCCGTGCTCCTTCTCCGACAGCCCGAAGGCGAAGATCGCGCCCTCCTCCAGCAGCGCCGCCGCCCGCCGCTTGGCATCCTCATTGGCGCTCATCCAGATCGGCCCGAGGCCGAGGATCGTGACCTGCCACGTGTACCAGTAGGCCAGGCCGTAGAAGCCGAGGATCTCGGCGAACTCGCCCAGCCGCGAGGTGTCCCAGCGGCAGTCCTCAGAGCCCTGCGCCGCAGGCGTGAGCAGCGTCGCGAAGACCCGCTCACGCGCCTGGAAGTCAAGGAAGTCCTGATACCAGACGCGCTCGTGGTCATCGTGCTTGAGGCGCGCCTTGCCCTTGGCCTCGAAGAACTCGACAGTCCGGCGCATGATCTCCGCCGAGCGCTCGTCGGCGTGGGAGCGAGTGAGATTGTGCGGGTCGAGGAGAATCATTCGCGCGCTTCAGCTGGCGGGTCCGGCAGCGCGGGCGACTGTACCGCGTCGGGCGTCGGTCGCGTGGGCCGGAGCGATGCTCGCGACAGCAGCTCGTACAGCGGCGCGGGAGCGGTCACACGCTCGACAACACGCCCGACGAGCCAGATCTTCGGGCGACCTTTGAGTCGCTCAGTTCAGCAGTGCTGCGACTCAGCAAGGCGCTGGTAGCTGCGCGGCGATTGAGCGGCGCGACCACGGCTGTCACGGCGTCGCAGAGGCCGGCTCGCACATCCTCTTCGGCTGCTAATCCGATCGATCAGATCAAGCGGCTCGGTGAACTTCCCGCAACCGTGGGCAATAGGGACCACGACGGCCGGGAGCGCTAGACCGGTTCGGTAGTTCCTTCGTTCAGCACCGACAAGTACTCATCGTAGGCGTAGACCTTGCCTCGCTGCCGACCAGTCACCTCGCGGAGAATGCCGGCTTCCTCCAGGCGTGCGATGGCCGCGTAGACCGGCGGAGCACTCAGCTCGAGCTGGGCTGCAACGGCGGACGGCCTCAACACAACACGCCTGGTCGCGAAGTCGTGAATGCGGTGTGCGGTCGCCGCGCCCCGGCCGAACGCGTGGATTTTCTCGCGATCCCTCTCGACCATCTCGACTATCCGTTTTGTCGTCTCCGTGGTCGACGCGGCGATCTCGGTGACTCCTTCGAGAAAGAAGCGAACCCACGGCTCCCAGGCGCCCTCGGTTCGCACCCTCTGGAGGTGCTCGTAGTACGCGTCCCGGTTGCGCTTGAGGTAGAGGCTCAGGTACAGCAGGGGTCGCCTGAGGACTCCCTCCGAGTAGAGCAGCAGGGTGATGAGCACGCGGCCGACCCGACCGTTACCGTCGAGGAAGGGATGAATCGTCTCGAACTGGACATGAGCCAACGCGGCTTTGAGGAGAACCGGTGTCCGAACCGGCTGATCGTGCAAGAACTTCTCGAGATCGCTCATTGCAGGGACCACCTCGGTGGACGGCGGCGGTACGAACCTCGCGTTGCCAGGCCTGGTGCCGCCGATCCAGTTCTGACTGCGGCGGAACTCGCCGGGAGCCTTGTCGGCCCCGCGCCCGTTGCTCAACAGTCGGGCATGGACCTCCTTGAGGAGCCGATTGCTGAGAGGCAGCCGATTGGCCGCGATGGCTCCGATCCCGTGATTGACCGCGCGGATGTAGTTGGCGGTCTCCCGGACGTCCCCCATCGGGACTCCAGGAGCGGCGTCGTTCTCGAACAGGAGGAGGTCCGACAGCGAGGACTGTGTGCCCTCGATCTGCGAGGACAGCACCGCCTCCTTGCGGATGAACGTGTAGAGGAACTGATCGGGGTCCGGAAGCAGCAGCGTGATGCCGTCCAAGCGGCCCAGCGACTGGTTCGCGTGATCGATCAGCGCCTGCAGATCTCCGTCGATCTCAAGCGGCGGGTCGGGCGGCAGCGGGTCGGGATGGAACGCCGAGAAGCCTTGCGCCCCACCCTGCGCGACAATCAGACGGCCAGCCCTCTCGCTGGCCGGGTTGCTAGCGACCACGCTACGTCCTCCAACGCTTAGATAGCCGGAGCTTAGTAAACGATCAGGCGTAAACGCTTGCTAACGGTCCAGCGATCGAAGCGAACGCTTCCTTGAGCGCGCCAGCCCGAGCAGTCGCGCGGTCAACCCGGGGCAAGCAGCAGCGCGGACCGCGCCTTGTGCGAGAGGCTCGAGGGACCGGGCGAACGCCGTCGATTGGACACATAGCTTTGCTCTATTGGACGCATGACCACGCTGGCCTTGCCGGCCGAGGAGCTGGGCGTCAACGAGCGGACGCTGCGCCGCGCGGTCAACGGTGGGACGTTGCGTGGTTCGTGGCCGACCCCGCGCGACTGGCTGGCACTCGCCGTATGCGCGGTGATGCCGTTGCCGGCGTCTTGCGGCGCATCCAGGTGGAGGAGCCGAGCTGAACCTCGACGCCGAGCGACCCCGAGGCCTGCGGCGGGTTACACTCGCGATGGCTGAGGAACCAACCCTCTACATGCCACGATCCGGTATGACGAAAGGTCGCGCATGACTCTGGAGACAGGGACGGCGCTCGACGCGGTCGACCGCACGGTCGCCATCTCGCCCGAGGACATCGCCGTGCGAGACGCGGACGCCACGCTGACCTTCGGCGAGCTCTCCGCGCACGCCGACCGGCTGGCGGAGCGCCTGCGGCGCGCCGGCGCCGCGCCCGGGGACCTCGTCGGGTTGTGCCTCCCCCGCTCCGCCGCCCTCGTGACCGCCACACTGGGCATCACCCGCGCGGGCGCCGCGTACGTCGCGATCGACCCCGCCTACCCCGACGAGCGGGTGCGATGGATGCTCGAGGACGCGGGCGTCGTGGCGGTCGTGACCGATCCTGCCGGGGTGGCCCGGCTCGGCGCGCTACGCGACAGCTTGGCGGTGGTCGTCTCGGGCGACGCGGATGAGCCCGAAGCGGAGCCCGTCCGCGCACCGCTGCGACCGCAGCCCGCGGACATCGCCTACGTGGTCTACACGTCGGGATCCACCGGGCGACCCAAGGGCGTGCTGGTGGAGCACGCGGGCCTGGCCAACCTCGTCGCGTGGCACTGCGACGCGTTCGGGCTGACCGCCGGCGACCGGTGCACGCAGATCGCGAGCCCCGGCTTCGACGCCGCGGCCTGGGAGATCTGGCCGAGCCTGGCGGCCGGGGCCACGCTCGTCGTCGTGCCGGAGGAGCTGCGCGGCGATCCCTTCGGGCTCCGCGACTGGCTGGTGGACGAGGCCATCACCGTGTCCTTCCTGCCCACGGCGGTCGCCGAGGGCGTGCTTGCCCTCTCCTGGCCGGCCGGCACCGCGCTGCGCCACCTGCTGGCCGGCGGCGACGCGCTGCGCCGCCGCCCCTCCCCCAGCCTGCCGTTCACCGTCGTCAACAACTACGGGCTCAGCGAGACCGCCGTCGTGGCCACGTCCGGCCCGGTCGCACCCGAAGGCGACGGGCCGCCGTCGATCGGCCGGCCGATCACCGGCGTCGAGGCCGAGATCGTCGACGAGGAGCTGCGCCCCGTCGCGCCGGGCGTCGCCGGCGAGCTCCTGGTCGGCGGTGTCGCGGTCGGCCCCGGCTACCTCAACCGCGATGAGCTGACCGCCGAGCGCTTCCTGGCCGGCGCGGGCGGGCGCCGGTACCGCACCGGCGACCGCGTGCGCCTGCGTCCCGACGGCGCGCTCGACTTCCTCGGCCGCCTCGACGACCAGCTGAGCATCCGCGGCTTCCGCGTCGAGCCGGGCGAGGTCGTGGCCGCGCTGAACGCGCACCCGGAGGTGGCCGCGAGCGTCGTGGTGGCCGGTCGCGACGGCGACGGCGCGGAGCAGCGCCTGATCGCCTACGTCGTAGCCGGCGGGGCCGAGCGGCCGCCGCACGAGGAGCTCGCGGTGTTCCTCGGCGACACGTTGCCCGCCCACATGGTCCCCGCGCGTTGGGTGTGGCTGCCCGAGCTCCCGCTCACGACGCACGGCAAGGTCGACCGCGACGCGCTGCCGGCCGCGGACGACCCGGGCCCCGACCGGGACGCGCCGGCCGGGCGGCAGGCCGAGGACGAGGTCGAGGCGGCCGTCGCGGCCATCGTCGCCGAGCTGCTCGAGGTCGAGGCGGTCGGCGCCGACGAGAACTTCTTCCTGCTCGGCGGCCACTCGATGCTCGGTGCCCAGCTCATCGTCCGCCTCGAGGACCGCTTCGGCGTCGAGCTGAGCCTGCGCTTCCTGTTCGACCACCCGACGTCCGGCGCGATCACCGCCGAGATCACCCGGCAGACCGCCACGCGCGGCGACGGGGTCGCGGCGTGAGCGCCGGCGCGCCGGCGGCCGGCGAGGCCGCCCCGATCAGCCTCTATCACCTGCTCGACCCGGAGGTCCTGGCCGACCCGTACCCGCTGTACCGCCGGCTGCGCGAGGAGAGCCCGGTGCACTGGGACCCCTATCTCCACGCGTGGGTCGTGACGCGGTACGCGGACGTCTCCCACGTCCTGCACCACTTCGACGCCGCACGCACCCCCGCGCCCGACCGGCTGGAAGCGCTCGGCATGGGCGAGCTGACGCCGATCGCCGCGGTGATGGTGCGGCAGATGCTGTTCCTCGACCCGCCCGCGCACGGCCGCGTGCGCCGGCTGGCCTCCGCGGCGTTCACCCCACGACGGATCGCGCACCTCCGCGAGCACATCCGCGGCATCGCGGAGGGCCTCGTCGACGTGCTCGACGGCGAGCCCCGCTTCGACGTGATGGCCGCGGTGGCCGACACGCTGCCGGCGATCGTGACCGCGGAGATGCTCGGGGTCCCGTCCGCCGACCACGGGGTGCTGAAGGCCTGGTCGACGGACTTCGCCGAGATGCTCGGGAACTTCCAGCACAACCCGGGCCGGGCGAAGAAGACGCTGCGGAGCGTCGAGGAGATGGTCGCCTACTTCCGTGACGCCGTGCTCAGCGAGGCGCGCACGCCGACCGAGGGACTGATCAACGCGCTGGTCACCGCGGAGGTCGACGGCGACCGCCTCAGCGAGGAGGAGATCGTGGCCAACGTGATCGTCACGATGGTCGGCGGCCAGGAGACGACCACCAACCTGATCGGCAACGGGCTGCTCACGCTGCTGCGCCGTCCCGAGCAGCTCGCGCAGCTCCGGGCCGACCCGGCCGCGATGCCAAGCGCAGTCGAGGAGCTGCTGCGCTACGAGAGCCCTAGCCAGCACACCGCGCGGCTGGCGCCGGCCGGCGCGGTCCTCGGCGGCACCGAGATCCCGGAGGGAAACGCGGTGATCGCCGTGATGGGCGCCGCCAACCGCGATCCCGCCCGCTTCGGCGACCCCGATCGGCTCGACCTCGGCCGGCAGGACAACCGGCACCTCGCGTTCGGCTGGGCCAGCCACTTCTGCTTCGGTGCCCCCTTGGCCCGGATGGAGGGGCAGATCGTCTTCGAGACGCTGCTCGGCCGCTTCCCGCAGCTGTCCCTGGTGCCCGACGAGCCCATCCGCTGGCGGCCCAACCTCGGCCTGCGCGGGCTGACCGAGCTGCACGTCCGCGCTGCGTGACGGCGGAGGCGGGCACGACGGCGCCCCTCTCGGTCGCGCAGGAGGCGCTGTGGTACGCCAGCCGCCTGAGCCCGAACCGCCTCAGCTACAACGAGGCGATCTCCCTGCGCAGGGACGGGCCGCTCGACGTCGCGGCGCTCAGGCGCGCGTTCGACGAGCTCGTGCGGCGCCACGAGGCGTGGCGCACGACCTTCGACGTCGTCGACGCCCGCCCGGTGCAGCGCGTCCACCCGCCGGCGCCCTTCGAGCTCGCGCTGCTCGACCTGTCGCACCTCTCCGACGAGGAGGCGGAGCAGCGGGCGGTCCAGCTGGTGGCCGACGTCGCCAAGGTGCTCTACGACGTGCGCCGCGGCCCGCTCGTGCGGCCGCGCCTGGTCCGCTTCCCCAACGACCATCACCGCCTGTACCTCGCGCTCCACCACCTCGTCTTCGACGGCGTGATCATGTCCCGCGTCGTGCTCCCGGAGCTGGCCGCGCTCTACGACGCCTTCGCAGCCGGCGAGCCCTCCCCCCTGGCCGAACCCGCGTACCAGTACGCCGACTACGCGGCCTGGGAGCAGGAGTGGATCACCAGCCCGCGCGTCGCGCGGCGGATGCAGCACTGGCGCCGGCGCCTGGACACGGCGCCGACGCTCGCGCTGCCCCTCGACCACCCCCGACCGGAGGTGCCGCGCTACCGCGGTGGGGTGCTCCCGGTGGCGCTCCCGGTGGCGCTCGTCGACCGGCTGCGCGAGGTCGGGCAGGACGCGGGCGCCACGCTCTACCAGGTGCTCGCGACGACCTGGGCGCTGCTGCTCGGGCGCTACTCCGGCCAGCAGGATGTGGTCTTCGCGACGCCCGCGGGGCTGCGTCAGCGCCCGGAGCTCGAGGCCGTCGTCGGCTACTGCGTGACCCCGGTGGTGCTGCGCGTCGCCCTGGACGGGGACCCGTCGTTCGCCGCGCTGGTCGTGCGCGTCCGCAACGAGCTGCTCGACGGCCTTGACCACCTCGTGCCGTTCGAGCGCGTCGTCCGCGAGCTGCGCCTCGACGCGCGCTCCTCGGCAAACCCCGTCTACCAGGCGATGATCGTCCTGGAGCCCGCGCCCGTGCACGCGGACCCGTCGTGGTCGCTGCAGTTGATGGAGAGCGAGATCGGCGACGCCGTTGGCACGACGAAGCTCGACCTCGAGCTCCAGCTCGACCAGCGGCCCGGCGGCCACGTCGCCGGCCGGCTGATATTCGACTCCGACCTGATGGAGCGCGCGACGGCCGCTCGGCTGCTCGCGCACTGGCGCCGGCTCGTCGACGCCGCGGCCGCCGACCCGTCCGCCTCCGTCGACGCGATCGCGATGCTCACGCCCGCCGAGGTCCGTCGCGAGCTCGTGACGTGGAACGCGACGGCCACCGACACGCCGCCCGGAGCGCTGCATCACCGCATCGCGGCCCGCGCCGCGCAGCAGCCCGACGCGCCGGCCGTCGCCGACGCGGAGCGCGCGCTCAGCTACCGCCAGCTCGACGAGCAGGCGGAGGCCGGCGTGAGCGCCGCCGGGCCGCGCGCCTCCGACGCCACGGCCCCGCCGGCCGCCGCGTCGGTGGCGTGGGTGCTCGACGCGCTCGCGGCACTGAAGGCCGGCGCCGCGCCGTCCCGGGTGGATCCCGCGCCGGCGGGCGCTGCCGCAACGCTCGGCGCCGAGCTCGGCCTGGGGCCCGCCGACACCGTCCTCGCGCTCCCCGCGACGCTCTCCGCCCTCCCGGTCGCAGCGCTGTGGGCGCCGCTGCTGGCCGGCGCGCGGGTGGTGGTCGCGAGCGAGGAGGACGCCGCCGACGGTACCCGGCTCAGCCGGCTGATCGCCGCCGAGCAGGTGAGCGTGCTCGCGGCCAAGCCCGCCGCCTGGCAGGCGCTCGTCGACACGGGCCTCCGTGACGCCCGCTCCCTGCGGGCGCTCAGCGGCGGCGGGCACCTCACGCGCGCGCTGGCTGACGAGCTGTGCACCCGTTGCCGCGTGCTGTGGAACGCCTACGCCACTGCGGAGACGATCGGCTGCGCGACGCTCGGGCTCGTGGAGCCGACCGGACCGGTGACGATCGGCCGCCCGCTGGCCAACACCCGCGCCTACGTCTGCGACGGTGCCGGGAGGCCGGTGGCCCTGGGGGCCTTCGGAGAGCTGCTGCTGGCCGGCGACGGCGTGGACACGCGCGAACGCGCGGGCGCGACGCTCGTCGCCGATCCGGGCGGCGCCGGGCGAGCGCTGCGCACGGGCGAGCGGGCGCGTCGGCTGCCCGACGGCCGGATCGCGCTGGAGCGTTCCTAGCCAAAGGCGTGGTCGCGCATCACGGCGAGCCGGCGCACCGCGCTCGGCTGCCGGCAGACCCCGTCCGGCGTCGACCCGTAGCGAGCGGCGAGCGCTGGGACGGCTGCCGGGCTGGCCGTCGACGCGCGTCCGCGCGACCTCCGTGGGAGCTTCGCCTCACTGCTCATCGCCGAGGGCCAGAGCGTCCTCGAGGTCGCCCGCCAGCTCGGCCACTCGCCGGCGACCTGCCTACGCGACTACGCCGCCCCCTTCATTACGAGTCTGGTGGTTCGCGCGGATTCGCGTCGAAGGACGCGTCCCGCAAATTGCACAGGGGTACGGCGGGGCGGACTGGGCTTCCCAGGTGGCGATGCTCGCGGTCGAGGGCCGCGGGCTCGATCACGCCGCTCCTGCGACGCTTGCTGCCTGCCGCGATAAACCTGGGCGTCCCCGGCGCTGCGGCCGAACGGCGGAAGGCGACGGCCAAGCCTTGCACTAAAGGGCAGTGCGTCGCCCAAGGGAATGGCTACCATCTGTGCTGGCGTTGCGTTCGGCGCGTCACTCGAGGAGAGGCCGGGGGAGCATGATCACGCGGATACGGATGGCGTTTGTTGCGGGGCTTATGGGGCTGGTTGTTGTGGTTCCGGCCGGGCCCGCGGCGGCGAAGAAGATCGCGCCTCCGACGGCCGCGGTGTCCCTGGGCGACTCCTACATCTCGGGTGAGGCCGGACGCTGGCAGGGCAACAGCGTCAATCCGCTCCTCGATCGCGACGGGACCGACCGGGCGTTCACGGGGACGGGCTATGACCTGAGCCGGGTCTACCTGCCGCCGTCAGACACCAACGGCTGTCACCGCTCTGACGTCGCCGAGATCCGCAGCGGCCCGCTGCCCGTCGCCGAGCGAGTGAACCTCGCGTGCTCGGGCGCGGTGACCACGAACATCTTCCGCACCTCGAGCGGCGGGCAGGGCCAGAACGGAGAGCTTCCACAGGCCGACCAGCTCGCCACCGTCGCCCGGCAGAAGCAGGTCAAGCTCGTCGTGCTCTCGATCGGGGGCAACGACCTGGGCTTCTCCTCGATCGTGAGCGCGTGCCTGCAGGCGTATGAGACCATCGGCGGTCCTCCGTGCCAGCCCTCGCAGCAGGCGGTGATCGACGCGAAGTTCGCGACGGCGATGGCCAACGTGGGTAAGGCGATCGACGAGATCCGCGCGGCCATGCAGAGCGCCGGGTACAAAGCCACGGCATATCGCTTGGTTCTGCAGAGCTATCCGTCAGCGATACCGCGCGGATCGGAGATCCGCGTTCCTGAGATCGACCGCAATGCCAGGACCAACGTCGACGGTTGCCCGCTGTATGACAGCGACGCCACGTGGGCCCGCGATTCCGTCGTGAGCCAGATCTCCAACGGGCTCAAGTCTGTCGCCGCGAGCCGCGGCGCGCAGTTCCTCGATCTGCGCAACTTCCTGCAGGGCCGGGAGATTTGCTCAACCTCCACACGCCTGGCAACCCCCACGGAGCCGCCCTCGGCGACCACGAGCGACTGGGCACGCTTCCTCAACCTCTCGGCCGTCGAGACCCAGGGCCAGCTCCAGGAGACCTTCCACCCCAACGCCTACGCCCAACAGGCGCTGGGACAATGCCTCTCCCTGCTCTACGCCCAGACGACCAACGCCGCGTGCAACAACACACCGGGCGGGGGAACCACCGCAGTGGTGCTGACGCCGACGAGCTGACCGACCGCCATCGCTACGTCTTCAGCGTGGGGTGTGCACATAGGCCGCCTCTGTAGACCGTTTACTTGTAGGCGATACCGGCGCTTGTCGGGCCCGTGAGCGGGAGGAATTGCACGTCCCGGAAGCCGACCTCCCGGCACCAGCCGGCGAAGTCGCTGCCGGTGAAGTCGAAGGCGTCGCCGAACTCGATCAGCATGTTCAGCGACATCATCAGCCCGAAAGCGTTCTCGCGGCGTTCGTCGTCGATGAGGTTCTCGATGACGATGAACGCGCCTCCTTCGGACAGCGCCTCGTAGGCCGACCGGATCAGGTGCATCTTCCCGTCGAGGTTCCAGTCGTGGAGGATCAGGCCCATCGTGATGACGTCCGCGCGCGGCAGCGGATCGCCGAAGAAGTCGCCTGAGGCGACGGCGACGCGGTCCGCGACCCCGGCGGCGGCGACGGCGTTCTCGGCGATCGGCGCGACGGCCGGGAGGTCATAGGACGTGCAGCGAAGATGCGGATGATGCGTGGCGAGAACCGTGCACAGCTGGCCGGTCGCACCGCCTACGTCGCAAACCGTCTCGTACTTGGAGAAATCGAAGTTCTCGGCGAGCGCCTGGAAGTTGCCGAGCGAGATGCCCTGCATCGCCTTCATGAACTGCTCGAGCCTGGCCGGGTCGCTGTAGAGCTCCTCGAACATCGGCTTGCCGGTGTGCTTGATCTCGTTCTGGGGCTTGCCGGTTCGCAGCGCCTCGGTGAGGTCGCCCCAGAATCCGTATAGCCGCGCGTTGGCCATCTCCAGGATGCCGCCGATGTAGGTGGGGCTGTCCTTGACCAGGAACGCCGCGCTCTCCGCGGTGTTCCTGTAGCGACCATCGGCACCCTGGCCCTCACGGTCGAGGAAGCGCAGGGCGACGAGCGTGTCGAGGAAGTCGTACGTCGCTCGAGGGTGGAGGCCGAGGCGTTCGCGGACGTCCTCGCCGGTCATGGACCCGTCGCCGAGATGGGTGAACAGTTCGAGCTCGACCGCCGACAGGACCGTCTTCGACGCCCAGAAGCCCATGCCGACCTGCATGATGTGGGATGGATCGACCTGCTGCGACATGGCGCTTCTCCTCGCTTCCGTGGCGGACAAGGTTCGGCCAACACTACCTTCAGGTGCGCTGCTCGCGGTGGCCGTCTGCGCCGCTAGAGCACGCGAACGGCCCGATCGCCGTCGACCAGCTGGATGCGCCGGAACTCGGCGCGCGCCTCCCCGCGCGGGAAGACGCTGACGGAGATCAACCAGGCCCGGACGACGCGTCCCGGGGCGGGCCCGCCAATCGCCGCCTGCTGGTCGGCGAGCACGGGCCGCTCCTCGTCGACCCAGCGTCCGAGATCGGCACGCCGCTGCGCACGGGGACGTGCGTCTCCCGGCGCCGCCAGTGCTCGAGGGGGCAGCGGTAGGCGTAGCCCTCGGGCAGAGCGCAGCTCCGGTGCCATGCGAGGTCCTGCCCGTCACCTATGAGGCCGCGAGTGCAGCCACCGCCAGGGCAATGATGGCGACGAGAGGGCGCCGAGGGGCGACAAAGAGCACCCCGGCGCGAAGCCTGGTAGCCAGCGCGAGTGCGGCTCGCCGGCCGGTGGCCGGCGAGCGAGACGAACCCAAACACTCCCCGCCACGAGCCGACGGGTCCGCGCGCCAAGCCGCAGCGGGCGCTCTCGGCGCGCCTGCCAGCGGACGAATTCGCGCCCACTTGTTGCGGCTAGGCGCGTTGCCACTCGAAGCGAGTTTCGGCTTCTGGTCGATGGGAAATCAGAAAGTTAGCTGTTTGTCGGGGCCATCCGTTGACACACGATGCAGGGGAGAAAAGATGAGCGAGTCGAAGATGAGCGGGGTCGTTCCCTCGGTCGCACCCGGGGTTGGCGAGACTCGCGCGGGCTTTTTGCGTAAGGCAGGGCTTGGTGGCGCGGCGCTGGTCGGTGGCGGTGCGCTGCTTGGGCGCCCGGCTGCTGCGCTCGCGGGCCATTCTGACTCGATCCCGGATGTCGACATCCTCAACTATGCGTTGACTCTTGAGTATCTGGAGGCGACCTTTTACACGCGGGCGCTCGGCGGTGCGGGAACGACGGGTGTGCCGTCCAGCGGGCGGACGTTCAGCCGCGGCAAGATCACCGGCGCAAAGCAGTTCGCCGGCTTCGGTGGTCGCATCCGCAGCAGGGCTTATTCCTATCTCGAAGTGATCCGCGACCACGAAGTCGAGCATGTCGACTTCCTGCGTGGCGCCCTGGGCGCGTCGGCTGTGGGGCCGTGCACGTTTGACTTCTCCTCGGCGTTGACGAGTGTCGCTTCCTTCCTTGAGACGGCGCAGTTGCTCGAGAACACCGGTGTGATGGCGTATGACGGCGCGATCCGCTATGTGGATGAGGGCGATTACTTGCAGGCGGGCGCCCAGATCGCGACGGTCGAGGCCCGCCACGCCTCCTACCTGAATCTGATCAACGGCGACTCGCCGTTCCCAGACGCATTTGACCAAGGCAAGAAGCCCTCGGAAATCCTCGCGGCAGCGAGCCCGTTCATCGTCAGCTGCCCGCCGAAGGTGACGGCGCTCTTCGGGCGCCTGCCCTAGCTTCCGCTGCCGCGCTGCGGGGCCGCCGTATCGACTCGGCGGGCGACTTATCGCCCCTGGTACTCCAGGTGCGTCTCGTGCTCGGTCGTGTGCCACTCCCGGCCTTCGCGCGATCTCATCGGAGAGACCAAGGACGCCCGCGTATGCAGCAGCGAGGCCCAGTGCGGTTGGATACCTACCGCGGCGCCGCAGACCCGAAGACATCCTCGCCCCCTACGACGTCGCTCTCGCCTAGCGTGAGCTTCGGTGGCGGTCTCGTTGATTGGTCAGGAAGCCGCCGGCTTTGAGCGTGGCGTCGGTGATTCTGCCGGTGGTTTCGGCCTGTGGGTGCTTGCCGACGCGGACGCGCTTGATCTCCTTTTCCTTTGCGTAGGAGATGATCGAGAGCGAGTCCCCGGCGCCGATCGTCACTCGTCTGCGGGTCAGGGCGGTGGGGCCGCGCGAGGTGACGAAGCAGTATCTCCCGTCGAGGCTGGTGAGGGCTTCGCCGGGCCCTTGGGGGACTGGGATGATCTTGGTGGAGGCGGTGGCGGTGAGGGATGCCAGCGCGACGTAGTTGGAGATCGTGCCTACGTCGCAGACTTTGTTGTGCCGGTCGATGGCGATGCCGTGGTGGGCGGCGTTGTTCGGATAGTTCTGGGGCGCGAGAGAGACGGCCGGCCCGCGCAACGGCAACGCGACCGTTCTGAGCGTCTTACCGGTGCGCAGGTTCATCTCGAAGAATCCGTTGAAGAAGGACAGTTGCAGCACGAGGTTCTTGCCATTCGGGGTGAAGGCGAACGGCCGCACACCGGCGCTGAAGCGGTAGGTCCGCACGACCTTCAGCGTCCTGGGATCAGCGACGGTGATCTGGTGAACACCATCGTCCTGCCCGTACGGTGCGAGTTGGTTGCCCAGGCTCCCGCTGTAGATGTATCTGCCGTCGGGCGAGAACTCGAGCACGTGGGGAAAGTCGCCAGCCTGGTAGGAGCCAACGATCCTGTGCCTCCTGGCATCGACCGCGTACACCCTGGTGCCCGGAAGCGACGTCACGAAGATGCGGCGTCCGTCTGGCGAAACGGCCAGATGGTCGGCCCGCAGGCTCGGCATCTGCAGCCGCCACAGCAGCTTCCGGCGGCGAAGGCTGAATGCGGCGATGTCACCGAGATAGCCGCGGGAGACGTACAACGTGGCGCCGTTCGGCGACAGCGCTACCTCCTGCGCGTAATTGACCTCGCCACGGCTCTTGATCAGAGCCGGATAGAGGCCGGCCTGCTTGGGGTCGCGTGGCGTCTTGCCGTCCGGGACGATGTTCAGCGGAGCACCTAACCGACGAAACGACCGGGCGTCGATGAGGTCCACGGTCCCGGAGTAGCTGCTGGCAACCACCAACACATCGCGCCCACGCCTGGCGTGCCCCGCCGCGATCGCCAGTTCAGGCACCGCCGCGGTTCCCAGCAGGCAACCGGATGCGGCGATGAGCGCGACACGGAGGTGCCTCAGGCGGACGGGCACTGAGCCTCCCGAATCGTGGTCTGATCGGCGCATGGCAATGAAACCTTCCTCCCCGGCAGGGCCCTCGACCGAACCGGCGCGCCCACGAAGCCCAAAGTGGCTGGCCGAGGCCACACTACCCCGAGCTGGTCCGAACGACGAGGCAGCAGTTCTCGAGGAGAGTTTGGCCCGGCAAGCGCGTGAGCGGGCGCCGGTCGGACTCCTCGTGCTTCAGCCGCCGATCGCGATCAGTCCGAGGATGCCGAGGGCGTAGACGACGAGCGCCGCGATCGAGTCTGGCCCGAGCCGGGCCCAGCGGCGGGTGGGCCGGATGATGAGCCCGGCGATGTAGATGCCGGTAAGCAGGACGCCGAGCCCGATCATGAGGATGTCCGTGGGGTTGGCCGAGGCGAGTGTGGGCCGGCCGCCGATGATGTCGGCGAGGATGAAGAGGACTGGGAGGAAGGCATTCCCGCCGAAGATGTCGCTGATCGCCAGCTGCCGGTCGCCGAGCTTGATGGCGGCCAGGCCGGTGCTGAGCTCGGGAAGCGAGGTGGCGGCGGCGAGGATCGTCGCGCCGAACACCGCGCCGGTGAGTCCCGCCTTGCCCGCGAGCTTGTTGCCGGACTCCTCGATGGCGAAGCCGGCGACGAGCGTGGCCAGAGCCGCCAGGGCGAAGATCCTCGCGACGATCGCGGTCGAGCGGCCCTTGTAAGGCTACGGATCGTCGCCGCTCGTTCGTTCCTGGTTTGTGCGGCCAGGGTCGGCGTCGGGCGCCTCGACCTTCCATCTCAGGCTGCCTCGGGCGCCGGTTGATGACCCACAGGCACGTAATCCAGAGCACGACGATCAGCACCGAGCCGGGCTCACGCCGCCCACGTTCGTCTTCACCGGAAGCTGCGTGGTCATCAGCGCAGCGACGCTGATGACCACGACCATCACCCCTTCGAGGGCGAGCACCACTCGAACCGGGGACCCCTTCATTACGACTGAAGTGCTTCACCAGCTGAGCTACGTCGGCGCGGGGCTGGAGCAGGTCGCCGGGGCAGGGCCACTCGTAGCGGTTGGCGGGCTCCTTTGGCGTGCGCGGGTCCGACTATCTCGGGAGCTAGCCGTCCTCGTCACACTGGCGGCGGTAGCGTGAAGGCGTCATGCGCTTCGCGGCGGTACACGGGACCACCACGGGCTTCGCACCGCTATCTCGTCGTTCCGGCGACGGGGCGCGACACGACCCGTTGGTGGACGCGCGCTGGAAAAGCGGAGATGCTTTCGCCGACGACCGATTCGAGAGCGGGTACCGCATGACGACTGCAAGTCCTGCCGACGCACGTCGTGACGAGCTGGTCGGGCGGCTGTTTGGCAACGCGCTGGGGGCAATGGATCTTCTCTGCGTTTACCTGGGCGATCGGCTTGGAATGTACAGAGCCCTCGCGGACAGCGGCCCGTCGACGTCCGCCG
>JBBQNQ010000067.1:0-15930 GCA_038330095.1 Solirubrobacterales bacterium | reverse complement strand
CGGAAGCGCCCCACCGGGCTGTCGGCGTCGCGGCTGGAGAAGCGGTAGTAGTACTGCTCGTAGGGGTCGAGGCCGCGGATGCGCGCCTTGACGGAATGACCGACCGCGTCCTGGGTGGTCAGCAGTCGCCGCGCGACGGTTTTGCTGAAGCCCTTGTCACGGGCGACCTCGAGCTCCACCGTGCCCGTGCCGCCGGCGTCGGCGAGGCGCGTCCACAGCGTGATCCCCGTCGGCGTGGGGTCACCTGACATCACTCCCTCGGCGAAACGGCCCGCGAGCGTGGGCGTGCGGCCGGCCTTGGCGAGCGCAGCCTGGGGACCGAGCACGGCGGCGGCGGCGGCCAGCGTTCCGGCGTTGGCGACGAAGTGCCGTCGCGTCAGGCCTGTTGCGTCCATGTCCCCTCCTCTGGTCGGCGCGGCGGCACCGCGACGAATGGTGTGCCGACCGTACCGGTCTGGGGCGCAGCGTGCGGCGCTTGAGGTGAAAACGCGCCACGTCTGCGCTTGCGTGGACGGCGAGTCTGCGGCTTGACTAGGCTGGCGCGTTCTGGGCATGAACCGTCGCGCTCGGGGCGCCCGGTGACCCTCGACCGGGAGGTTTGTGATGGTGCGTGTGTGTGGGTTGGTCGTGTTGGTGTTGGCGGGGTTGTTGGTGTTTCGTCGGGGGCGTCGGCGGCGGTGAATTTGTGTGTGCCGTCGGCGGCGGGGGCGGCGGTGACGTCGGGTGGTAGCGGTGGGTCGTGTGCGTCGGGTAGTTCGCCGGTGGCGTTGCCGTCGAGTAGTGCTGATCAGCAGGCGTTGATCTCGGTCCTGCCTTATCTGAAGTTCAACGCGAGCGGGGTGGGCGGCAAGCCGACGATCCAGGTCTCGGGCGCCAACCTGCAGGTGGTGTCAGGCTCGGGGTCGACGGGCGGCGCGGTTAACGGCAAGGGCAACCTGGTGGTGGGTTACGGCGAGGGTCCGGCGTTCCAGACCGGGTCGCACAACCTGGTGCTGGGCGACAAGCAGACGTTCACCAGCTACGGCGCGCTGCTGGGAGGCCGCGACAACGTCGCGACCGGTCCCAACACCGCCGTGCTGGGCACTTCCAACACCGTCGGCGGGGCCTACACGACGGTCACCGGCGGGCGCTCCAACACGGCGTCGAACTACTGGTCGTCGGTCAGTGGCGGCTACGCCAACCGCGCCACCAACGCTTATGCGTCGGTGACCGGCGGGTGTCGCAACCTCGCGGGGCCCGGCACGGTGAGCGCCGATGCCTATTGTGAGACCAACACCTTCTTTCCGAGCGTGTCGGGTGGCACTCAGAACCAGGCGACGGGCGAGGACGCGTGGGTTGGCGGCGGGTTTTCTAACCGTGCGCTTGGGGAGTACTCGGCGCTTAGCGGCGGCTATCTCAACGACGCCACCACCGCCTACACCGCGGTCAGCGGCGGCTGCGACAACGTCGCCGGCCCCGGCACCGCCCGCGACGACCAAGGCGTGTGCGTCACGTACCCCGCCGGCTACTTCTCCTCGGTCACCGGAGGCCGCTACAACCGGGCACCGGGCCTGACCGCCACCGTCACCGGCGGCTCCAGCAACCAAGCGACCGGCAGTGCAGCCGCGGTCACCGGCGGCGCCGAGAACACCGCGAGCGGCGAGACCTCGTCGCTTAGCGGCGGCGATCGCAGTAACGCAGTGGGCGGCCAGTCGTCGGTCAGCGGCGGCTTTTTCAACAATGCGAACGGCGGGGAGTCGTCGGTCAGCGGCGGCTTTGCCAACAGCGCGGACGGCTTCCGCTCATCGATCCTCGGCGGCATCAGTCATTCGCTGACGGCCGACTACGCCACGTATCCCGCCGGCCCCTAGGACGAGCCGATGGGTGGGCGCGGCATTCGGGCTGCGCCCACCCGTTTCGTCCCGGCTACAGCGGGATGTTGCCGTGCGTGCGCGTGGGACCCGGCTCGCGCTTGGTCAGCAGGGTGCGCAGGGCGGTTATGACCTTGGGGCGGGTCTCGTGGGGGATGATCACGTCGTCGATGTAGCCGCGCTCGGCCGCGCTGTAGGGGTTGGCGAAGCGGGCCTTGTAGTCGTCCATGAGGGTCTGGCGGCGAGTGTCAGGGGTGGGGCTGGAGGCGATGTCGCGGCGGTAGATGATGTTCACCGCCCCCTCGGGGCCCATGACCGCGACCTCGGCCTGCGGCCAGGCGAAGTTGAAGTCGGCGAGCATGTGCTTGGAGGCCATGACGTCGTAAGCGCCGCCGTAGGCCTTGCGGGTGATCACCGTGATCTTCGGCACCGTCGCCTCCGTGTACGCATACAGCAGCTTCGCCCCGTGGGTGATGATCCCGCCCCATTCCTGTGAGGTCCCGGGCAGGAAGCCCGGGACGTCGCAGAAGGTCAGCAGCGGGATGTTGAACGCGTCGCAGGTGCGAACGAAGCGCCCGGCCTTGCGCGAGGAGTCGATGTCGAGCACGCCGGCGAGCTGGCTCGGCTGGTTGCCGACGATGCCCACGCTGTAGCCGTCCAGGCGGCCGAAGCCGCAGACGATGTTGGGGGCGAAGTGCTCCTGGACCTCGAAGAACTCCCCATCGTCGGCGATCAGGCGCACGACGTCGCGCATGTCGTAGGGCTTGTTGGGGCTGTCGGGGACGATCGTGTCGAGCGCGGGGTCCATCCGTTCGGGATCGTCGGTGGGGGCTACCCGAGGGGCGGTCTCCAGGTTGTTGGAGGGCAAGAAGGACATGAGGTAGCGCGTGTCCTCGAGGCAGGCGTCCTCGTCGTCGGAGGCGAAGTGCGCGACCCCCGACTTGGTGTTGTGGGCCATCGCCCCACCCAGTGACTCCATGTCCACCTCCTCGCCGGTGACCGTCTTGATGACGTCGGGGCCGGTGATGAACATGTGCGAGGTCTCCTTGACCATGAAGATGAAGTCGGTGATGGCCGGGGAGTAGACGGCGCCACCCGCGCACGGGCCCATGATCAGGCTCACCTGCGGGATCACGCCCGAGCACTTGACGTTGCGCACGAAGACGTCGCCGTAGGCGCCCAGCGACACGACGCCCTCCTGGATGCGCGCGCCGCCGGAGTCGTTGATGCCGATGACCGGGCAGCCGATCTTCGCCGCCAGGTCCATGAGCTTGACCATCTTCTCTCCCATGACCTCGCCCAGTGAGCCGCCGAAGACCGTGAAGTCCTGGGAGAAGACGCACACCCGCCGGCCGTCGATCGTCCCGTGGCCGGTGACCACGGCGTCGCCCCACGGCCGGGTCTTCTGCATGTCGAACTCGTAGGTGCGGTGGCGCACGAAGGTGTCGAGCTCCTGGAAGGAGCCCGGGTCGAGCAGCTTCTCGACGCGCTCGCGCGCCGTGTACTTGCCACGCGCGTGCTGCTTCTCCTCGGCCTCGGGGGAGGAGTGGGCCGCCTGCTGGCGCAGCTCCTCGAGCTGTGCGAGCTTCTCGTCGTAGGTCTCGGGCGAGTGCTGGCGCCCGCTCTTGTGACCGTGGGAGCGGCCGCGGGCGGCGATTGCGGGGTTGACGCGATGCGTCGTCATGGGCGGCGCCGGATGGTATCGGCCGCGTCGCGGCCGCCGGCCTGCGCCTGCCGGCCCGGAGTCCTCTCAGCCGCGCGAGAAGGGGCGGTGGTGCGCGGCCCCGAGGCCATCGAGCGCCGCTTCGAGGACGGCGATCATCGCCTGCGGGTCGGACGCCTCGGGGCGCGGCTCGACCGCCGCGGGTGGGCGCGCGGCGGCGGCGGCTGCCGCGCGTTCGCGCCTCTCGCGCTCACGCCTCTCGAGCTCGAGCCACTGGAGCTCGCGCTCCCATTCGAGCATCTCGGTCTCGTAGCGCTCGAGCTCTTCCTGCTCGAGCTCGCGCCTCTCCAGCTCGCGCTGCTCCCAACCGCGCAGCTCCCGGTCGTGCCTCTCCAGCTCGCGGCGAGCGCGGCCGGACAGGCGCGCGAAGACGCCCAGCTTCGGCGGTACGGGCGGCGGCTCGTACGGATCGGGCGGCAGCGGTGGATCGGGCTCGGGGGGCGCCGGCGGGTCTGGCGGGGTGGGGGGCAGCGCTGGATCGGGTACCTCGGACGACGGTTCAGGGACCGCGGCCTCGAGCTCGGCGCTGAGAGTGACGCGCGTTCCCCAACCGGAGGGCTCGAGCTGAACCGTGCCGCGGGCTCGCTCGCCCTCCCAGGCGACGGTCCGCTCGGCCTCCAGCCGGGTTATGCGAATCTCCCCGAACTCCCCCAGGTAGCGCGCCAGCTCGGCGACGTCGCTGAGCTGGGCCCAGAGCTCGGGTCGGGACTTGACGAGGGTGCGCCGCGCGCTTACAGCGTCCATCACGCACCACGATTCGCCCATCCGCCCGCGATCCCTTCCCCGACATGGGCCGTAGGAACGGGATCGTGCACGCTCGACGCCCGCGCCGCATCCTGATCCTCGGCGGCGGTCTCGCGGGCCTCAGCCTCGCCGCGGCGCTAAGGCGCGAGGGCTCGCGCGACGAGCTCGTGGTCGTGGACCGGCGCACGACCTACGGCTCAGACCGCACGTGGTGCTTCTGGGACGTGGCGCCCACGCCCTTCACCCACCTCGCCCGCCACCGCTGGAGCGGGTGGCGCGTGGTGACCGACCGCGGCGAGGCCGTCCACCACAGCCGGCGCCACCCCTACCTGCACCTCGACGCCGCCGACGTGTACGCGTCCGCGCTCGCCGGGCTGGCCGAGCGCCCCGCCACGCAGCTGCGACTCGGCGAGCGCGTGCTCGAGCTCCGCGAGCACGCCGACGGGGTGGTCGTGCGGACGGACGCCGGCACCCTGGAGGGCGATCTGGCGGTCGACTCCCTTGCCGCGGGCAGCCCGAACCTCCGCCGCCCCGCCGGCGCGGGCGCCGTCGAGCTCGCCCAGCACTTCCTCGGGCTTGTGGTCGAGGTCGACCGGCCGGTCTTCGACCCCACGACGGCCACGCTCATGGACTTCCGGGTCCCGCAGGCCGACGGCCTTCGCTTCGTCTACGTCCTGCCCTTCTCGCCCACCCGCGCGCTGGTCGAGGACACGGCGATCGGCGGCACCTCGCCGCCGGCCGCGCAGCGGCGCGAGGCCGTCGCCCGCTGGCTCACCGAGCACGCCGGCGCGCGCGAATGGCGAACGGAGCGCGAGGAGCGGGGACGCATACCCATGACCACCCGGCGGTTCGCGCTGCACAGCGGCGAGCGGATCCTCGCCGCCGGCACCGCCGCCGGCGCGGTGCGCCCCTCCAGCGGCTATGCCTTCATGCGCATCCAGCGCCATAGCCAGGCGCTCGCGAGCGCGCTGGCTCACGACGCGCCGCCGCCACGCCGGCTCGCCCATCCGCGCCACGACGCGCTGGACCGCGTCTTCCTGCGCGCGCTGGCCGCCGACCCGCACGCCTTCCCCGAGCGCTTCCGGGCGCTGGTGCGCAACACCCCCGCCGGGGCGTTCGCCCGCTTCATGGCCGACGCCTCGAGCCCGCTGGACGAGCTGCGGGTGATAGCCGCGCTGCCGAAGTCGCCGTTCCTCGCGGCGGCTGCGCCGCGGCCTCAGGTGCCGGGCTTGAAGACCATGAAGAGGATCGCGACGAGGACCAGCCCCGACCCGACGTAGGTCATCAGCTCGACCTGCCGGGCGAGGTCCACGTACTCGCGGCTGAGCGTCACCTCGCCCGCTCCTGCCGCGGCGATGTCGCGCTCGGCGAGCTCCTGCAGGCGGCCTTCCCTGCGCGAGAAGTACAGGCCGCCGAGGGCGCCGAGGACGATCACGATCGCGATGCCCACGCCGACGAAGGGGTCACTCATCTCGTAGACGCCCGAGGCCACCAGGTAGATGCCCGTGAGCAGCAGGACGGCGAGGCCGCCCGTGATCATCCGCCCGCCGATGAACTGCTGGACGCGATGGAAGAGCGGCAACCCGCGCGGCTCGCGGCTCATGCCGGTTCGGTAGAAGACCGGGTAGCCAAAGATCGCCCCGAAGCCCACCAGGGCGGCGGAGATGTGGACGAAGATCACCAGGTTGTAGAAGCTCAGCTTCCCCGGTATCTGGACGCTGGTTGCGAGGAGGGCGCTCATGGCGGCTCACCCTACTTCCGGTCCCGGCGCGGCGGGCGGCTCAAAGCTCGAGCCGTGACTCCTCGAGGTCGAGCTCGCGCTCGATCCGCCGGCGCACTTCGTCGGAGATCTCGCCGGTGTTGCGCAGGCGAACGAGCTCCTCGCGCTGCGCTCCGATCACCTCGTGGACCATGCGCTGGTAGGCGACCGAGCGCTCTTCGTAGCCGTCATCCTCGACGTCCCCGGTGCGCGCCCCGAAGCGCCGCTTGCGGTAGCCGTAGAGGCCGCGCATCCGCTCCACCGTGTCGTCGCGCGTCCAGTCCTCCTCGGCCAGCGTTGAGCTCTTCGCGCTCCTCGGCGCCGTCGTCCCCCTCCACGCCGAGCAGGCGGATGAGCGGCGGCAGGGTGAGGTCCTGCACGACGAGGGTCGCGACGATCACCGCGTAGGTCAGGAAGATGAGCAGATCGCGCTGGGGAAAGGGCGTCCCCGCGTCGGTGGTGGTGGGCAGCGCGAGGGCGGCGGCCAGCGAGACCGACCCGCGCAAGCCGGCCCAGCCGTTGACCACTCGGACGCGCCAGCTCGCGCGCCGGGCCCGCTGCGACGGGCGGCGGTCGAGCATGCGTATCAGCCAGGTGATGACCTGCAGCCAGACCAGACGGGTGGCGATCACCACTCCGCTCACCAGCGCCGCATAGCCGAGCAGGCTGGTCGTCGACCGGCCCGACAGCCCGTCGAGGATCGACGGAAGCATCGCGGTCGCGGCGAGCGGGTCGGTCGGTGAGACGATCGCCCCGAGCGCGAAGGCGGCCGCACACGGCAGTCCGTCGACGACCGCGTGCATGACGACCGCGACGGTCACCGTGGTCGCCAGGACCAGCCCGATGGCCAGCGTGGAGATCGAACGCAGGTCGGCGCGCAGGTCGCGCAGCGAGGAGAAGAAGGCCGCCGAGTACAGCAGCGGCGGAAGAATCAGGGCGAGAACGAGGTCGGGGTGGAGCTGGACGTCGGGCACCCCGGGAACGAAGCCGAGGCCCAGCCCGCCGACCACGAGCAGGATCGGATAGGGAACCCTGATCGCCCGCGCGAGCGCGCTGAGCGCGGCGACGGCGACGAGCAGCGCAGGGACCAGGAGCTCGGCGTGCTTCATTTCCTGCCGATTATGTGAGTGCCGCCAAGCCCGTCGGTGGGCCTAGATGTCGGGCTGGTACTCCCCGAACACGTCGCGCATCGCGCCGCAGACCTCGCCCAGCGAGCAACGGTCGCGCAGGGCGTCGCGAATCCGCGGGAAGAGGTTCTCGTCGCCCCGGGCGGCGTCGCGCAGCTCCTGGAGGCGGCGGTCGACGAGCTCGTGGTCGCGGTCGGCCTTGAAGCGCTTCAGCCGCCCCACCTGCGCATCCTCGGAGGCCTGGTCGACCTTGAGGATGTCGGGAACCTCGAGCTCCTCGGTGACGTACTTGTTCACGCCCACCACGATGTCCTGGCCGTCCGCGTAGCGCTGGTGGTAGCCGAAGGCCGACTCCTCGATCTCCTTCTTCATGAAGGCGATCGCATTGACCGAGCCGCCGAGCTCGTCGACCTTGGCGATGAGCTCGGAAGCACGCTGCTCGATGTCCGAGGTCAGGGACTCGATGAAGTAGGAGCCCGCGAAGGGGTCCACGGTGTCGGCCGCGCCCGATTCGTGCGCGACGATCTGCTGGGTGCGCAGCGCGATCCGCGCGGCGCGCTCGGTGGGCAGCGAGAGCGCCTCGTCATAGCCGTTGGTGTGCAGGGACTGGGTGCCGCCGCACACCGCGGCAAACGCCTGCAGGGCGACCCGGACGATGTTGTTCTCGGGCTGCTGGGCCATCAGCGTCACGCCGCCCGTCTGGGTGTGGAAGCGCAAGCGCAGCGAGCGCTCGTCGTGGGCGCCGAAGCGCTCGCGCATGATCCGCGCCCACATCGTGCGCGCCGCGCGGAACTTCGCGACCTCCTGGAACACGTTGTTGTGGCCGTTGAAGAAGAAGGCCAGCCGGGGGGCGAAGTGGTCGACCTCCAGCCCGGCGTCGAGCGCGGCCTGCACGTAGGCGATCCCGTTGGCCAGCGTGAACGCGACCTCCTGCACGGCGCTGGCTCCCTGCTCGCGGAAGTGGTAGCCCGAGATCGAGATCGTGTTCCAGCGCGGGACGTTCTCGCGGCAGTAGGCGAACAGGTCCGTGGTCAGCCGCATCGAGCCCTCGGGCGGGTAGATGAAGTTCCCGCGAGCGATGTACTCCTTGAGGATGTCGTTCTGCGTCGTGCCGCGCAGCGCCTTCGACTCGACTCCCTGCTCCTCGCCGACGAGCTGGTAGAGCGCCAGCAGGACGCTCGCCGGCGCGTTGATGGTCATCGAGGTGGAGACCTTGTCGAGCGGGATCCCGTCGAACGCAGTGCGCATGTCGTCGATCGTGTCGATCGCGACACCGGTGCGCCCCACCTCGCCCAGGCAGCGCTGATCGTCGGAGTCGAGGCCCAGCTGGGTGGGGAGGTCGAAGGCCATCGAGAGGCCCGTGGACCCGTGCTCGAGCAGGTACTTGTAGCGCTCGTTGGATTCCTTGGCCGACGCGTAGCCCGCGTACTGGCGCATCGTCCACAGCTGCTTGCGGTACATCTCGCGGTGGACCCCGCGCGTATAGGGGAACTCGCCGGGCAGGCCGAGGTCGAGCGGGGCCGGAAGGTCGTCCTCGTCGTAGAGCGGTGCGATCTCGATGCCCGAATCGGTGAAGCGCCGCGGGTCCTCGGCGCCGACGATGGGCGCGATCGAGCGGTGCTCGTCCTCGGAGCCGCCGGGGGAGGAGGGTGCGGGGGGGACGCGGGTGGCCATGGCGGGAAGGCTACCCCTAGCCTGTCCTCATGCTCGTCCGCGTTCGCCTGTTCGCGGTCCTGCGCGAGCGCGCGGGGCGTGAGGTGCTGGAGCTCGAGCTGCCCGAGGGCGCGCGGGTGGGCGACGCGCTCGAGCGCGTGCAGGACGTCGCCGGCGGCCTGCGGCTGGTGATGGCCGTCAACCGCGAGTACGCGGATGCCGACGCGCCGCTGGCCGCGGGCGACGAGCTCGCCCTGATCCCGCCGGTGTCGGGCGGCGCGGCGGCCCACGTCGACGTCGTCGCCGAGCCCCTGTCGCTGGACGCTCTGGTGGCGCGCGTGCGCGACCCGCGCGCGGGCGCGGTCGTGACCTTCCAGGGGGTCACCCGGGCGATGGCGCGGCTTGAGTACGAGGCCTACGCAGAGATGGCCCGTGAGCGCCTTGCGACCATCGTGGCCGACGCGGCGCAGCGCCACGGGCTGTGCGCCGCGGCGGCCGAGCACCGGGTCGGTGACGTGCCACTGAGCGAGCCGTCGGTCGCCGTGGCGGTGAGCGCGCCGCACCGCGGCGCGGCCTTCGCGGGCGCGCGCGAGATCATCGACCGAATCAAGGCGGAGGCGCCGATCTGGAAGAAGGAGGTTTCCGAGGAGGGGGCCGAGTGGGTGGCCGGGACGCCACCGCCGACGGGCTGAGCGCGGCGCTGAGGGCGCTGCCCTCGGTCGAGCGCTTGGCGGCCGCGCTCGACGCGCCGCACGCCCTGGCGGTCGCCGCGGCACGGGCGGCCATCGAGGAGCGGCGCGCCGCCCTGCGGCACGGCCAGGCTGGGGATGGATCCGACATCGCCGAGCTGGCGCGCGGCAAGCTCGCCGCGGCCCAGGCGCCGTCCCTGCGGCGCGTGATCAACGCCGCCGGCGTCATCGTCCACACGAACCTCGGCCGGGCGCCGCTCGCCGCCGCCGCGCGCGAGGCCGTCGCGGCCGCGGCCGAGGGCTACTCGAACCTCGAGCTCGATCTGGCGTCGGGGGAGCGGGGCTCGCGCCAGGCCCATGTCGAGGAGCTTCTGCGCGAGCTGACCGGGGCGCAGGCGGCCCTCGTGGTCAACAACGGCGCCGGCGCCGTGCTGCTCGCCGCGGCCGCGCTGGCCGCCGGCCGCGGGCTCGTCGTGTCGCGCGGCCAGCTCGTCGAGATCGGCGGCGCCTTCCGCATCCCCGACGTCGTGGGGCAGTCGGGCGCTCGGCTGGTCGAGGTCGGCACCACCAACCGCACGCGTCGCAGCGACTACGAGCGCGCGCTGGCCGCGCTGGCGCCGGGCGAGCAGAGGGTCATCCTGCGCGTCCACGCGTCGAACTTCCGCACGCTCGGGTTCACCGAGGAGGTGGCGATCGAGGAGCTGTGCGCGCTCGGCGTGCCGGTGATCGACGACGTGGGGTCGGGGAGGCTCGACGACGACCTCGCCGCGCTGGCGGACGAGCCCTCGGTCCGGCGCTCGGTCGCCGCGGGCGCGGCGCTGGTCTGCTTCTCCGGGGACAAGCTGCTGGGTGGGCCGCAGGCCGGACTGCTGGTCGGCCGGGCGGAGTCCGTCGCCCGCGCCCGGGCTCACCCGCTCGCCCGGGCGCTGCGGATCGACAAGCTCTCGCTCGCCGCTCTAGAGGCGACGCTGCGGCTCTACCGCGACCCCGCCCGCGCCCGGCGCGAGCTGCCCGTGCTCGCGATGCTCGACGCGACCGGGGAGGAGCTCGCGGGCCGCGCGGAGCGGTTGCGCGGGGGTCTGGCGGAGGCGGGCGTGGCGTCGGAGGTGCATGAAGCGGTGGCGCGCGTGGGCGGTGGCGCGCTCCCGCTGCTCGAGCTCCGCGGCCCGGCGGTCGCGCTCGACCCGGCTGCGATGGGCGCCGAGGAGCTCGCCCGCCGCCTGCGCCTGGGCGACCCGCCGGTGGTCGCGCGCATCGAGCGTGGGCGAGTCCTGCTGGACCCACGTACGATGACCGACGACGACGCCGAGGGGGCGAGGGCCGGGGTCGTTGCGGCTCTCCGCTAGGCCGCCGTATGCACGGCGCCCTAGCCACGACGTCCCGGCCCCCGGTCACCCTCGGAACCGCCGGGCACATCGATCACGGCAAGACCGCCCTAATCTCTGCGCTCACCGGGGTGAACACCGACCGGCTGCCCGAAGAGCGCTCGCGGGGCATGTCGATCGACCTGGGCTATGCGAGCCTGGCGCTGTCCGCGGACCGGCGCGTGTCGGTGGTCGACGTGCCGGGCCACGAGCGCTTCGTGCGCACGATGGTCGCGGGGGCGACGGGCATCGACTTCTTCCTCATGGTCGTCGCGGCCGACGACGGGGTGATGCCCCAGACGCGCGAGCACGCCGCGGTCCTGGCCGCGCTCGGCGTCAGCGACGGTGTCGTGGCGATCACCAAGGCCGATCTGGCTGATCCGTCGCGTGCGACGGCCGAGGCAGCAACGCTGCTCCCCGGCGCCTCGGCGGTGACCGTGTGCGCACCGAGGCGCGAGGGCCTCGACGGGCTGCGCGACGCGCTCGCGGGCCTCGCCGCCCGGCTCCCGGGCCGCGCCGGCGCCTCGGGCGGGGTGCGCCTGCACGTCGATCGCTCGTTCACGGTCAAGGGAGCGGGCACGGTGGTCACCGGAACGCTGTGGTCGGGCGAGGTTGCGCGCGGCGACGAGCTGGCGCTGCTTCCCGCCGGCCGGCGGGTGCGCGTTCGCGGGGTCCAGGTCCACGACGCCGGGGTTGCGCGCGCGCAGGCCGGGCAGCGGGTCGCGGTCAACCTCGCCGGTGTGCGGCGCGAGGAGGTCGGGCGCGGAGACGTCCTCGCCGCGCTCGACGGAGAGCTCGCGCCTAGCTTCCGCGTGGACGCCGCGCTGGCCTTCCCGCACACCGGTGCCCGGCCGGAGCACGGTACGCGCGTACAGGTCCACCACGGCACGCGCGAGGCCCCCGCTCGGCTGGCCGAGCTGGGCGGGCGCTTCTGGCAGCTTCGCCTCGAGCAGCCGCTCATCCCCGCCCCGGGCGACCGGCTCGTGCTGCGCAGCGTGGCGCCGCCCGACACCCTTGGAGGAGGCGTCGTCCTCGACGCCGCGCCCGCGCGCCACGGCGCCTCGCGCGAGCTTCTCGCACGGCTTTCGCGGCTGGAGCGGGGGGAGCGCGAGCCGCGCGGGGGAGGCGCGGGTGAGCGGCCTGGGCCGGCGCGCGGCCGGCACCGCTCGCCGAGAGAAGGGGCGCGCGAGGAGGGAGGCATCCCCGCCGCTCTCCCAGCACCGCCCCCGCCCCTTTCCCCGGCCGCCGTCGCGCTCGAGCAGCGCCTGCGCGCGGCCGGTGCGCAGCCGCCGATCGAGGCGCAGCTCGGCGAGGCGGCCGCCCACCTGCCCGCCCTGCGCGCGGCCGGCCGCGCGGTTCGCGTCGGACGCTCGCTGCACTACCACCCCGATGCGCTGGCCGACATCGAACGCCGGGTGGTCGCCGTGTGCGAGCGTGAGGGCTCGATCACCATCGCGCGCCTGCGCGACGAGCTCGGGACCTCACGCAAGTTCGCCCAGGCCCTGCTCGAGCACTTCGACGGGCAGCGCCTGCTGCGCCGGATCGGCGACGAGCACGTGCTGCGCCTTCGCGCGCGCTGAGGCGGCGGGCCTGGGTCGTCCGTCCAGGCGGGCGGCTAACGATGGGTCACGCGGCGCAAGGTGCCGAAGCGATCTCTGGTAGCCCTTGATGTCCACGCTCACCCGTCCCTTCAAGCCGACGCGCTCGGATCCGGGTGCGTCGGACGCGCACGTCGCGCGAGCTCTTGAGGCCGGCGCGCTTCGACCTCCGCGCCGGGCCGACGCGTGGGCGCTCGCACGGTTGGGCACCGACGGCGCCGCGCTCGCTCTCGCCACGGTCGTCGCCGCCACCAGCATCGGCCGATCCGGCGGCCAGCTGGGCTGGCTGGTCGCGGTCCCGGTCCTCGTCTTCGCGACGCTCGCCCTCGTCGACCTCTCCGCGCAGCGGCTGCGGGCGCTGGCCTGGGACGAGGCCCAGCGGGTCGTCAAGGTCTGCTCCGTCGCCACGATGGCGGTGGCGCTGGTCGCGCTCGTCGCCGGGGCGGGCGCCGAGCGCGTGCAGGACGTCATCGAGCAGGGCCTGATCGCCGCCGGCCTCCTCGCCGCCTCGCGCGTCGTGCTGGCGGGGACCCAGTCGGCCTCCCGCCGCCGCCACGGCCCCAGCCGGCGGACGCTGATCATCGGCGCGGGGCGCGTCGGGCGCCTGACCGCCGCCCGCCTGGTCGCCGAGCCCACCCTCGGCCTGCTGCCGATCGGCTTCCTGGACAAGGAACCGATGGCCGGCGAGGAGGACAGCCCCGAGCTGCCCGTCTTCGGGGCGAGCTGGGACCTCGAGCGCACGATCGAGGACGAGAGCATCGAGACGGTGGTTGTGGCCTTCTCCTCCGCTCCCAACCACGTCCCCCTGGCCATCGTGCGGCGGTGCTGGGAGCTCTCCGTGCCGGTCATCCTGATCCCTCGGCTCTTCGAGGTGCAGGGCGTACGCACCGTCAGCGAGCACATCGGCGGGCTGCCGCTGCTCACCCTCAACCCGGCCAACCCGCGCGGGTGGCAGCTGCGCGCGCGCTACGCCGTCGACCGGGTTCTCGCCTCGCTCGCGGTACTCGCCCTGTCGCCGCTCCTCATCGCCTTCACGCTGGCCGTGTTGCTCACCATGGGCCGTCCGATCTTCTTCCGTCAGTCGCGCATGGGCCGCGACGGACACGGCTTCGACATGCTCAAGTTCCGCACGATGTGGGGCGGGGCGGCGCAGAGCGGGGAGCACGACGCTCGCTGGGCGGAGAGCGCGATGGGAACGAACGGGGATGCCGGCGGGAACGGAGCTCAGCCGGGCGGCACGCCTCAGGTGGACCGCCGGACCCCGCTGGGAGCGTTCATGCGCCGCTGGTCTGTGGACGAGCTGCCCCAGCTCGTCAACGTCGTGCGCGGGGAGATGGCGCTGATCGGGCCGCGCCCGGAGCGCGTGCGCTACGCGAACGAGTTCGAGAAGGCCGTCTACCGCTATCGCGACAGGGCGCGGATCAAGCCGGGGATCACCGGCTGGGCGCAGGTGCACGGCCTGCGCGGCCAGACCTCGCTGGCCGATCGCGTGGAATGGGACAACTTCTATATCGAGAACTGGTCGCCCTGGCTCGACGTGAAGATCCTGCTCAGGACGCTCGCCTACGCGCTTCGCCACGGGGACTGACGGTGCCGGGGGGCCGATCCGTCGGCGCGCGGTGGCCGGCGCTCAAGGTTCCAGGCAGGACGACGATGGACTGCCCATGACCGACGACATTCGCAAGGTTCTCAGCGACCACGCCCGCCTGCCGATCGACGAGCAGGGGCTGTCCGACGACGACGACCTCTACCGGGCGGGGATGACCTCGCACGCCAGCGTCAACGTGATGCTGGCCCTCGAGGACGCTTTCGACATCGAGTTCCCCGACCAGATGCTCAAGCGCAGCGTGTTCGCGTCGATCGACGCGATCGCCGCCGCCCTTCAGCAGTTGCGCCTCGAGGAGGCTGTCGCGTGAGCACTGTCCTTGACACCGACCAGGCCTTCGTCGACGGCGTGCGCCGGATCGGGCGTGAGGTCGCGTCCGTCCACGCGCTCGACGTCGACCGCGACGCGCGGTTTCCCTTCGAGACGGTCGAGGCGCTGCGCGCCGAGGGCGCGCTGTCGGCCTTCGTCCCGACCGAGCTGGGGGGCGACGGAGTTTCGTTCGAGGCACTGGCAGCGGCCTGCGGCGAGCTCGGCCGCCACTGCGGGGCGAGCGCGATGGTCTTCGCCATGCACCAGATCCAGGTCGCGACGATCGTGCGCCATCTCGACGGCGCCCCATGGTTCGAGGGCTACCTCGCCGACGTGGCCTCGGAGCAGCGTCTCATCGCCTCCGTGACCTCCGAGGTCGGCACCGGCGGCGACATGGGCCGTTCGGTCGCTGCCGTCGTCCCCGGCGACGATGGCGCGTGCACGTTCGAGAAGCAGGCGCCGACGGTCAGCTACGGCCGGCACGCGGACGATCTGTTCACCACCCTTCGCCGCTCGCCCGACGCCGAGCCCGGCGATCAGGTGGTCGTCCTGACCCGCTCGGGCCAGGCGACGCTCGAGCAGACCGGCACGTGGGATCCCCTCGGGATGCGCGGGACATGCTCACCCGGCTTCATAGTCAGCGCCGGCTTCTCCCCCGAGCAGGTTCTGCCCACGCCGTTCCCGCGCGTGGCCTCGGAGTCGATGGTGCCGATCTCGCACATCCTGTGGTCGCACCTGTGGCTCGGCATCGCCGGTGACGCCTTCGAGCGCGCGCGCTCCTTCGTGCGGGTCGCGGCCAAGCGCAGCCCGGGCACGCCCGTGCCCGCTGCGCAGCGGCTCTCCCACCTCATGAGCGAGCTCTCGCTGCTGCGCGCCGAGGTCAGCTCGGGCCTGCGCGACTTCGTCGAGGCCTCGGCCGAGCCGGAGGCCGAGTCGCTGTCCACGATGGCGGCCGCCATCCGCTTCAACAACCTGAAGATCGCGGCCTCCGAGCAGGCCCCGCGCGTATGCCAGGGCGCTCTCGGGGTGTGCGGGATCATGGGCTTCAAGAACGACACGCCGTACAGCATCGGGCGTCACCTGCGCGACACGATGTCGGCGTCGCTGATGGTCGCCAACGAGCGCATCCATCAGACCAACGCGAGCCTGCTGCTCATCGCGAAGGAAGTCTGATGGCGGGCTTCCGCGCGGCGACGAGCGACCAGGCGGCGTTCCTGGAGGAGCTCGTCGACGGGCGCATGCTCATCGCGAGCGGCGTGCCGGGCGTCTACGGCCGTGGCGCTGCGTTCGAGGAGGTTCGCCTGCGCTTCGACGACCTCGTCTCGCGCGAGGTCACGGGCGAGGGGGCGGAGTCGCTGCGCTTTCCACCCGTGCTGCCGCGCCGCCAGCTCGAGGCAGCGGGCTACCTGAAGTCCTTCCCGCATCTGGCCGGAACCGTCTTCGCCTTCGACGGCGACGAGGCGCAGGCGGCCGTGCAGCACGAGCGCGCGAGCCGTCACGAGGACTGG
>JBBQNQ010000066.1:0-15933 GCA_038330095.1 Solirubrobacterales bacterium | reverse complement strand
TGCGACGAGGCCGTCGCCACCGTTGTTGCCCTTGCCGCAGACCACGGCGACCGGACCGTCCGGCGCCAGCTCGGCGACGAGCCTCGCAAGCCCCTCTCCCGCCCGCTCCATGAGGTCGAGCGAGGGGATCCCGCGCTCCTGAATCGCCCACGCGTCGGTGGCGCGCATGCGCTGCGCGTCGAGGAGAGGTTCGAGCCACGGCGGGAGGGTCACGGTCTCACCCTAGCCCGCACCGGCTCCGGGGTTCGCGCTACTCGACCGTGACGGTCTTGGCGAGGTTCCGCGGCTGGTCCACGTTGAGCCCGCGGTGACGCGCGATGTGGTAGGCGAGCAGCTGCAGCGGGATCACCGCCAGCATGGCCTCGAGCATCCAGTCCGTGCGCGGCACCCAGATGACCTCTTCGGCGTGCTCGGCCAGCTCGACGCTGCCCTCGGTGGCGATCGCGATCACGTGCGCTCCGCGCGCGCGAACCTCCTGGATGTTGGAGATCATCTTCTCGATCACCGGTGAGTCGGTGGCCACGCACACCACGGGGGTGGACTGGTCGAGCAGCGCGATCGGTCCGTGCTTCATCTCCCCGGCGGCGTAGGCGTCGGTGGCTATGTAGGAGATCTCCTTGAGCTTGAGCGCGCCCTCCAGCGCTACCGGCAGCCCGATGTGGCGGCCCAGGTAGAGGAAGAAGTCCGACTCCCAATGGGCGTCCGCGACGCGCGCCACCGGCTCCTCCATGCGCTCCAGCAGCTCGTCGATGCAGTGCGGCAGGCGCTTGAGCTGGCCGACGATCCGCGTGAGCTCGTCCGGAGGCATGGTCCCGCGCAGCTCGGCCATGCGCAGGCCGAGCAGGTACATGACCGCGACCTGGCAGACGAAGGTCTTCGTCGCGGCGACGCCGATCTCCAGGCCGGCGCGGGTGAAGAGCACGCCGTCGGAGTCGCGGGTGGCCTGGGAGCCCATCACGTTGGTGACCGCGAGCACGGTCGCCCCGCGCTCGCGGGCCAGGCGCATCGCGGCGAGGGTGTCGGCCGTCTCACCCGATTGGGTGATGCCGATCACGAGGTCCCCGGGCCCCACCACAGGGTTGCGGTAGCGGTACTCCGAGGCGACGTCCATCTCGACCGGGGCGCGCGCCCACTGCTCGATCGCGTAGCGCCCGATCAGGCCGGCGTGGTAGCTCGTGCCGCACGCCACCACCACGACGCGGCGGACGCTGCGCAGAAGCTCGTCGTCGATCGCCCCGAGGTCGCCGAGGTCGACGCCGACGCCGCGCGCCCCACGCTCGCCGATCGTCTCTGCCACGGCGTCGGCCTGCTCGTGGATCTCCTTGAGCATGAAGGTTTCGTAGCCGCCCTTCTCCGCGGTCTCCTCGTCCCAGTCGACGTCCTGGATCTCGCGCTCGACGATCGTGCCGTCCGGGCGCTGGAACTCGGTTCCGTCGCGGCGCACGACGACGATCTCGTCGTTCTCGATCAACTGCACGCGGCGCGTTTCCTTCAGGAAGGCGGGGATCGCCGACGCGACGAACTGCTCGCCCTCGCCGCGGCCGATGACCAGCGGGCACTCCTTGCGGGCCCCGACCAGCGTGTCGGGATCGTCGACGCACATGGCGACGAACGCGTAGTGGCCGCGCAGCTCGGCGTAGGCCGCGCGGACCGCGGCGGCGAGGTCACCGTCGTGGTGGTAGGCGACGAGGTGGGCCACGACCTCGGCATCGGTCTCCGAGCTGAAGTGGGCGCCCTGCTCGACCAGGCGGCGCTTGAGCGCGACGTAGTTCTCGACGATCCCGTTGAGGACGATGTGGATGCGGCCGGCGTCGTCGAAGTGCGGGTGGGCGTTCGCCTCGCTGACCCGTCCGTGGGTCGCCCAGCGCGTGTGCCCGATGCCGATGGTCGCGGGGCGCTCCGCGACAGCGACGCCCGCCTTCTCGGACGCCCGCGCCAGATCCGCGACCGCCGCCTGGAGCTTGCTGAGGTTGCCGACCGCGCGAACGGAGTCGATCCGGCCGTCGGCGAGCATGGAGATTCCGGCGCTGTCGTAGCCGCGGTACTCGAGCTTCTCGAGGCCGGCCAGCAGCAGCTCCTGCACCGGTCGGTCCCCGACATAGCCGACGATCCCGCACATGGACCAAAACCTCCGAGAAAAGTGTGAGAGCCGCGCCGGCGGCCCTCCCGTCCTCCGGGTGGAGGCGGAGCCCTCAATGTTAGCGGCGCGGGGCTAGCCCGCCTGGGCCTCCACTGCCGCGACCAGCCGGCCGCACACCGCCTCCGCCTCGTCTTGGGTCGGAGCCTCGACCATGACTCGCACGAGCGGCTCGGTGCCGCTCGGGCGCACCAGAACGCGCCCCCGGCCCTCCAGGGCGTCCTGCTCGCGCTCGATCGCCTCGCGGACATGCGGCGCGTCGTTGACGCTGCGCACCTGGCCCACGCGTACGTTGACCAGGCGCTGAGGCAGCTTCTCCATCGCCGCCCGCTCGGCGAGGTCACCACCGGCGAGCGCCTCGAGCGCCAGCAGCGCGGCCCCGATCCCGTCGCCGGACGGGGTGAACCCCAGCTCGATGACGTGGCCGGACTGCTCCCCTCCGAGGGCCCAGCCACGCCGGCGCAGCTCCTCCAGGACGTAGCGGTCACCGACCGGCGTGGTCGCGACCTCGATCCCGGCCCGCTCCATCGCCGCGTGGAACCCGTAGTTGGTCATCACCGTCACCGCGACCCCGTTCCCGGGGAGGCGGCCCGCCGCGCGGAGGTGCAGGGCGGCCAGGGCGATCAGCTCGTCGCCGTCCACCACCTCGCCGTTCCGGTCGACGGCGAGCACGCGGTCGCCGTCGCCGTCGAAGGCGAAGCCGACATCGTGGCCGCCCGCCGTCACAGCCTCCGCCAGGCGGTCGACGTGAGTCGAACCGCAGCCCGCGTTGATGTTGCGGCCGTCGGGAGAGTCCGCCAGGACGGTCACGCGGGCACCGAGGCGACGGAAGATCTCTGGCGCGGCTCGGTGGGTGGCTCCATTGGCGCAGTCGAGCAGGACGTCGATGCCGGTGAGGTCAAGGGCGGCGAACCGCTCGTGCAGCGCGCGCAGGTAGTCGTCGAGCGCGCCGTGCAGGGAGCGCACCCGCCCTACCTCCGACCGCTCAACCGGCTCGCGCAGCGCTCGCTCGATCTCGTGCTCCTGGTCGTCTGAGAGCTTGTTCCCGTCCGGCCCGAAGAACTTGATCCCGTTGTCGGCGAAGGGATTGTGGGAGGCCGAGATCACCGCGGCCAGGTCCAGGCCGTAGCGGCCGAGCAGCACGGGGGCGGCGGGGGTGGGAAGGACGCCTCCCAGCAGCGCCTCTCCGCCTCCTGCCGCGATGCCGGCGGCGACCGCGGCTTCGAGCATCGGACCCGATTCACGCGTGTCCCGGATGACCAGTACCCGGGGGTGCGAGGCGGGCTGCACCTCGACCGCCGCACGTGCAAGTCCCAGCGCGAGCTCGGCCGTGATGACCTCGCCGACGGCGCCCCGGACCCCGTCCGTCCCGAAGAGCTCGCGCGCCACGCTCGGCGAGATGCGCTAGCGCTTGGAGAACTGCGGGCGCTTGCGCGCCTTCTTGAGACCGGCCTTCTTGCGCTCCTTCACCCGCGCGTCGCGGGTGAGGAAGCCGCGGCGCTTGAGCTCGGCACGCAGGTTCGGGTCGGCCTCGATCAGCGCCCGGGCGATGCCGTGGCGAAGCGCACCTGCCTGGCCGGAGACGCCGCCGCCCTGGATCGTCGCCACCACGTCCATGCGGCTCTCGTAGCCGACGGTCTCGAGCGGCTGGCGGATCGTGCGCTGCAGCGTCGGGCGCGGGAAGTGGGCGTCCAGCGGCCGGCGGTTGATCGTGTACGCGCCGGTTCCCGGGCGGAGGATCACGCGGGCGATCGAGGTCTTGCGCTTGCCCGTGGCGTGGTAGCGGGCACCCGCGGCGAGATCGATGGCCGCCTGGGCGATCGCCCGCGGCTCCTCGTCCTCGGAAGGCCCGGCGGCTTCCTCGTCGCCGGCGTCGATGCCCGCCAGGGCATCCTCGCCCTCCGCCAGGAGGTCGGGCTCCAGGTCGGCCCCCGGGATCTCGGACCTCTCGCGCTCGGGGAGGACGTCGTCGCCCTCGAGCACGATGTCGGGCTCCAGGTCGGCGCCCGGAATCTCGGGTCGGGCACGAGGAGCGACCTCTTCCTCGCCGGCATCGACCCCCGCCGCCTCGTCATCGACGGCGGCGCCCTCGGCGCCCGGAGCGGCGCCCTCGGCGGCAGGCTCGGCCGCCGCAGCGGGCGCCTCGACCGCAGGCTCCTCCGCGGCGGCCTCCTCCGCAGCGGGCTCCTCAGCAGTGGGCTCTTCGACCGGCGGCTCCTCAGCAGTGGGCTCGTCGACCGGCGGCTCCTCGACCGCAGGCTCCTCCGCGGCGGCCTCCTCCGCGACAGGCTCCTCCTCGACCGGCGGCTCCTCAGCAGCAGGCTCCTCGGCAGCGGGCTCCTCCGCAGCGGGCTCCTCCGCAGCAGGCTCCTCGACCGGCGGCGGCTCGTCGGTGCCCTGCTCGGCCGCGCCGCCGTCGGGCGCGTCGGGGTCGTCCGTGCCCGACTCGGCGGAGACGCCGGCCGGTGGGACGGCCGGCTCCTCGGGCTGCGGCGCGTCCTCGCGCGGCTCGTCGGGCTGCTGGGGGTCCTCTGTCATCAAGTCTCCATCTCGACGGGCTTTGGCTGCTGGGCCACGTGGGGATGCTCCGGGCCGGCGTAGACCTTGAGCTTGGTGAGCTGCTTGCGGGCGAGGCGATTGCGGGGCAGCATCCCCTTCACGGCGCGGCGGATGATCTCCTCGGGGCGGCGCTCCAGCATCTCCTCGAACGTGCGTGAGCGCAGGCCGCCCGGGTAGCCCGAGTGGCGGTAGTAGCGCTTGTCCGCGCGCTTGTTGCCGGTGACGACGATCTTCTCGGCGTTGACGACGATCACGAAGTCGCCGGTGTCCACGTGCGGGGTGTACTCGGGCTTGCGCTTGCCGCGCAGCGCGTCGGCGATCTGGGTGGCCAGGCGGCCGAGGGTCTTGCCCTCGGCGTCGACCAGCAGCCAGGCGCGATCGCGCCGCTCGGCGTTCGCTACGTAGGTCTTTGAGGCGACGGTGCTCTTCATGGCGTGAAAAAGGCCACGCGAGACCGCGCGGCGGCCGCCCATTGTAGGCAATGGAACCCGCGCGGGCGGAATGCCGTGCCCGGCGCGGCGGGCGCCCGCGCCCTAATCTGGCCAGGTGACCTCCGGTGCGCAGCTCGAGCGCACGCAGCTGCACCGGCTGGTGTGGGCGGCGATAGGCGCCAACGGCGCGGGCGGCGTAGTGGTGTTCTCGTTCCTCGCGTTCCTGGTCCCCGTCTCGGTCGGCTCGGGCGACGCCCGGGGGCTGATCGTGCGCAACGCGATCGCCACCGTGATCTTCGGTCCCCTCGCCCTGTGGTTCGGCGTCAGGTGGGGACGCCGGCGCGCGCAACCGCTCAACGAGTGGCTGCAGAGCGAGCGCGAGCCGCGAGCCGACGAGCGGCGCTTCGCCCTGCGCCAACCACTGGACTTCGCGCGGGTCTCGGGGACGTTGTGGGCGCTGGCAGCGGTGACCTTCGGGCTGCTCAACCTGGACGCCGGCGCGACCGCGGCGGTCATCGCGGCGACCATCGCGCTCGGGGGCCTGACCACGACCGCCCTGGGCTACCTCCTGGCCGAGCGCATCGCCAGGCCGGTCATCGCCCGCGCGCTCGCGGGCGATCCGCCGGAGCTGCCCGTCAGCCCGGGGGTGCGGGCGCGGCTCACGATGGCCTGGACCCTGGCCACCGGGGTACCCGTGCTCGGCATCCTCGCCCTGGCCACCGCAGAGCTCGCGGGCAACGACGCGAGTTCGGGCACTACCGCGGGCGCCATCGTGTTCCTGGCCTGCGTGGGCGCGGCCGTTGGCCTGCTCGCGATCGTTATCGCGGCCCGCTCGGTGGCCGATCCACTCGCCGCCCTCCGCGGCGCGCTCGGGCGCGTCCAGGCCGGCGACCTCGACACCGAGGTGACCGTCGACGACGGCAGCGAGATCGGACTGCTGCAGTCCGGGTTCAACCGGATGGCAGCGGGGCTGCGCGAGCGTGAACGCCTCCGAGACCTGTTCGGCCGCCACGTCGGCATCGAGGTCGCCCGCGCGGCGCTGGAGCAGGAGGTCGCACTGGGCGGAGAGGAGCGCGAGATCGCCGCGCTGTTCGTCGACGTCACGGGCTCCACCTCGCTCGCCGCGCGACGCCCGCCCCGCGAAGTCGTCGACCTGCTCAACCGGTTCTTCGCCATCGTCGTGGAGGTGACCGACACCCACGGCGGCCTGGTGAACAAGTTCGAGGGCGACGCGGCGCTGTGCGTCTTCGGCGCGCCCGTGGCCAGGGCCGACGCCGCCGACGCCGCGCTTGGAGCCGCGCGCGAGCTCGCCGAGCGCCTGGCCCGGGAGCTTGGAGAGATCGACGCCGGAATCGGGGTCTCAGCAGGCCGCGCGGTCGCCGGCAACATCGGCGCCGAGCAGCGCTTCGAGTACACGGTGATCGGCGACCCGGTCAACGAGGCGGCCCGCCTGTGCGAGCTGGCCAAGCAGGAGCCTCAGCGCGTGCTGGCCTCAGACGCCGCGGTGGAGCGCGCGGGCCCCGCCGAGGCGGCCCACTGGCGCATAGGCGACCCGGTCATCCTCCGCGGCCGCGCACGACCGACACGCATGGCGACGGTCGCCGGCTGAGCCCTACCGGCGGCCTCTCGCAGCGGCCTGCGAGAGCAGGCGCGGCGAGGCGCCCGCCAGAGTCACTCCCACTCGATCGTGCCTGGAGGCTTGCTGGTGATGTCCAGGACCACCCGGTTGACCTCGCGCAGCTCGTTGATCATGCGCGAGGCGATCTGCTCGAGCAGGTCGTAGGGGAGCCGCGCCCAGTCCGCGGTCATCGCGTCGTCGGAGGTGACCGCTCGGATGACGACGACGTAGCCGTAGGTGCGCTCGTCGCCCTGCACGCCGACCGTGCGCACGTCGGGCAGGACGCAGAAGGACTGCCAGAGCTCGCGGTACAGGCCGGCCTTGCGGATCTCGTCCTGGAGGATCGCGTCGGCGTCGCGCAGGACGTCCAGGCGCTGCTTGGTGGCCTCGCCGCCGACCACGCGGATCGCGAGTCCGGGACCCGGGAACGGCTGGCGCCACACCAAGCGCTCGGGCAGCCCCAGCTCGGCGCCCACGGCCCGCACCTCGTCCTTGAACAGCGTGCGCAGCGGCTCGACGAGCTCGAAGCGCAGGCCCTCGGGGAGCCCCCCGACGTTGTGGTGGGACTTGATCGTCGCCGCCCCCGTCCCGCCGCCCGACTCGATCACGTCGGAGTACAGAGTTCCCTGAACGAGGTAGCTCGCCCCCGACAGCTTGGCGGCCTGCTCCTCGAACACCTCGATGAACTCGCGCCCGATCACCTTGCGCTTGGCCTCGGGCTCGGTGACCCCGTGCAGCGCGTCCAGGAAGCGCTGCTCGGCATCCACGGCCACCAGCGGGATCCCGAAGCGGTCGCGGAATGCCGAGATCACCTGCTCACCCTCGTTCTTGCGCATGAGGCCGTGGTCGACGAAGACGCAGGTCAGCTGGTCGCCCACCGCCCGGTGGACGAGAAGCGCCGCCACGCTTGAGTCCACCCCGCCCGACAGCCCGCAGATCACCGCGCCGTCGCCGACCTGCTCGCGGATGCGCCGGACCTGCTCGGCCACGATCGACTCCGGGCTCCAGGACGGGTCGCAGCCGCAGATCTCCTCGAGGAAGGTGGTGAGGATGTGCTGGCCGTAGGGCGTATGGACGACCTCGGGATGGAACTGGATCCCGTACCGGTCGTGCTCGACGTCCTCGAAGGCCGCCACGGGCGAGACGCTCGAGGCGGCCAGCGCGCGGGCGCCCTCCGGCGGGGCGTAGACGGTGTCGCGGTGAGACATCCAGCAGGTCTGCTCACTCGGGGTGCCGGCGAGCAGCCGTCCGGGCTCGGCGACCTGCAGGCGCGAGCGGCCGAACTCGCCCACCTCGGCGCCCTCCACGCGGCCGCCGAGCTCCAGCGCGAGCAGCTGCATCCCGTAGCAGATGCCCAGCACGGGGATGCCGAGCTCGAGCAGCCGCGGGTCCAGCCGCGGCGCACCGTCGGCGTACACCGAAGCGGGGCCGCCCGAGAGGATCAGCCCGCGCGGCGCGCGCCGCGCGACCTCCTCGGCGCCGACGTGGTGGGGCAGGAGCTCCGAGAACACTCCGCACTCGCGCACCCGGCGCGCGATGAGCTGGGAGTACTGGCCGCCGTAGTCGAGGACCACGACCTCGTCGGTGCGGGCGGGGCGATCCTCTGCGGGAACCGGTGCGCCCTCGGGCTCGGGAGCGCGCTCGACGGTCGCTTGGCGCACGCCCTGCGCCGCGAGCCCGCCGCTAGTCATTGACGAGGGCCGTTGCCCTTCCGTTCGAGCCCATCCCGACGTGCTGGTCGCGCTGGAGCTGCTTGCCCTCGGTCTGCAGCGCCGGAGCGACCATCAGCTCGGCGCGGTTGAACTCTGCGAGGTCGCGGTAGCCGCAGGTCGCCATCGAGGTCCGCAGCCCGCCCATGAGGTTGAACGTGCCGTCGTTCTCGCGCGCGGGCCCGACGAGGATCTCCTCGAGCGTCCCGTTCTGGACCGTCGACACCCGCGCTCCGCGCGGCAGCGTGGGATGGAAGGTCGCCATCCCCCAGTGATAGCCGTGGCCGGGAGCCTCGTGACCGCGAGCCAGCGGCGAGCCGATCATCACCGCGTCGGCCCCGCAGGCGACGGCCTTGGCGACGTCGCCGCCGTTGCGCATGCCACCGTCGGCGATGACCTTCACGTACTCGCCGGTCTCGAGCATGTGCTGGGAGCGGGCGGCAGCCACGTCGGCGATCGCCGTCGCCTGCGGCACCCCGATGCCCAGCACTCCTCGCGTCGTGCACGCGGCTCCGGGGCCCACCCCCACCAGCACTCCGGCCGCCCCCGTGCGCATGAGGTGAAGACCGGTGCTGTAGCTCGCGCACCCGCCGACCACGACGGGCACCGGCACCTCGCGGGTGAACTCCTTGAGGTTGAGCGGCTCGACGACCGTCGAGACGTGCTCGGCCGAGATCACCGTGCCCTGGATGACCAGGATGTCCAGCCCTGCCTCGAGCGCGATCTCGTAGTAGTCGCGCACGCGCTGGGGGGTCAGCGAGGCAGCGACGACGACGCCCTGGGCCTTGATCTCCTCGATCCGCCGGCCGATGAGCTCGGGCTTGAGCGGCTCGCGGTAGATGGCCTGCATCTCGCGCGTGGCGAGCTCCGTGGGGAAGCCGGCGATGCGCTCGAGCTGCTCGTCTGCGTCCTCGAAGCGCGTCCAGATCCCTTCGAGGTTCAGTACGGCCAGGCCGCCGAGCCGGCCGATCACCCCCGCGGTATCGGGCGAGACCACGCCGTCCATCGCCGAGGCCAGCAGCGGGAGCTCGAAGCGGTAGGGCCCGAGCGTCCACGAGATGTCCACGTCGTCGGGATCGCGCGTACGCCTGGAGGGGACGATTGCGATGTCGTCGAAGCCGTATGCACGGCGCGCCTTCTTGCCACGGCCGATCTCTACTTCCATGGGGCGATCCTAGGGCTGAAGGCGGACGAAAAGACCCCGCTCAGGGACGGGGCCGAAAGGTGATTCGCGCAGTTTGCGGGGAGGACGACCACGCGGGTCCAGGGTAGCAACGCCCCCGCCGGCGGCCCCGAGGCCGGGGCTCCTCAGAGAACCTTCGCCAGGAAGCTGCGCGTGCGCTCGTGGCGCGGCTGGTCGAACACCTCTCGGGGGCGGCCGGTCTCGACCACGACGCCCTCGTCCATGAAGGCGACCGTGTCGCCCACCTCGCGCGCGAAGCCGACCTCGTGGGTGACGACCACCATGGTCATGCCCTCCTCGGCGAGCTTGCGCATGACCTCGAGCACCTCGCCCACGAGCTCGGGGTCGAGCGCGGAGGTCGGCTCGTCGAAGAGCATGAGCTTGGGCTCCATGGCCAGCGCCCGGGCGATCGCCACGCGCTGCTGCTGGCCCCCCGAGAGCTGGGAGGGGTAGCTGTCGACCTTGTCCGCGAGGCCGACGCGCTCCAGCAGCGCGCGGCCACGGTCGGCCGCGTCGCGCCGGCCGAGGTTCTTGACCTGCACCGGCGCCTCGACCACGTTCTCCAGCGCGGTCATGTGCGGGAAGAGGTTGAAGCGCTGGAAGACCATCCCGATCTCCGCACGCTTGCGGCACACCTCGGCGTCGCGCAGCTCGTAGATCTTGTCCTCGGACTGGCGGTAGCCGACCAGCTCACCGTCGACCCACAGCCGGCCGGCGTCGATCTTCTCGAGGTGGTTGATGCACCGCAGCAGCGTCGACTTGCCCGAGCCCGACGGCCCGAGCAGGCAGAGCACCTCCTTCGGCGCGATCTCGAGCGTGATGCCCTTGAGCACCTCGAGGCGCCCAAAGCGCTTGTGGACGGCCTCGGCCTGGACCATCGGCCCGCTCACCGACCGTCCCCCGAGGCGGCGGGCGGGTCAACCGTCGCGTGCCGGAAGGAGAACAGGTTGCGTCGCAGCCGCTGCAGCGGCGTGTCGCGCAGGCCGCGGCTCGTACCCCGCCCGAAGCGGCGCTCGATGTAGAACTGCGCGATGGAGAGCACGGTGGTGACGATGAGGTACCAGATGCTGGCGACCAGCAGCAGCGGGATCTGCTTGTAGTTCACCGCGTAGATGAGCTGCACCGAGTACAGCAGCTCGGAATAGGCGATCACGCTGACCAGCGAGCTGGTCTTGAGCATCGAGATCGTCTCGTTGCCCGTGGGCGGGATGATCACCCGCATCGCCTGCGGCAGCACGATGCGGCGCAGCGTCTTCAGGCGGGTCATTCCCAGCGCCGAAGCGGCCTCGGTCTGGCCCTCGTCGACCGAGATCATCCCGGCGCGGACGATCTCGGACATGTAGGCGCCCTCGTTCAGCCCCAGGCCGAGGATCGCCGCCACGAACGGCGTGATCAGCTTGTTGGCGTCGCCGTGGATGAACGACGGCCCGAACGGGATCCCCAGGTCGATGGTCGGGTACAGCGCCGCGACGAAGTTCCAGAACAGCAGCTGGACGAGCACGGGCGTGCCGCGAAACAGCCAGACGTAGCACCAGGCGGCGCCGGCGACCAGCGGGTTGGGCGACAGCCGCATGACCGCGAGCACCACGCCGAGCACGATCCCGATCGCCATGGCGAGCGCCGTCAGCTCGAGCGTCACCACCAGGCCGCTGATGACCTCGTGGGACAGGAAGTACTTCCGGACGATCCCCCACTCGAAGCGCGGGTTGGTGACGATCGAGCGCCCGATCGAGACCGCGAGGACCAGGACGATGGCCGCCCCTATCCAACGCCCGGGGTGGCGGACGGGAACGGCCTTGATCTCCTCTGCCCCGCCGGCCGCCGGAGGCGTGCTCGTGGTGTCGGCGGAGGACACCGCCGCTCTCTACGTCGCGGCTAGCTCGTCGCCCCGTTGATGGTCGGGTTGGAGATGGCGCCGTCCTGGATGCCCCAGGTCTTCAGGATCTTCGTGTACTGGCCGCCGGCCATCAGCTTCTTCAGCGCCGCGAGCAGGGGCTTCGTCATACCGTTGCCCTTGGGGATGGCGATGCCGTAGGGCGCTGTGCCGTAGCGCTGGCCCACGATCTTGAACTGGCCACTGGACTGCTTGACCTGATAGTCGGCGACCGGCGAGTCGGCCATCCCGATCTGAGCGCGGCCGCTCGACAGCGCGAGGTTGGCCCCGTTCTGGTCAGGGAACACGAGCACCTGGACGCCGGGCTTGCCCTGGGCGGTGCACTTCTTGCCCTGCGCCGCCGCATCATCGGCCTGCGTCGTGCCCTTCTCCGCGGCCACCTTCTTGCCGCACAAGCCGGCCAGGCCCGTGACCGTCGTCCCGCCCTGCGCCTTGGTGAAGAAGGAGGTCCCCGCCGAGAAGTACGTGACGAAGTCGACGGTCTTCTCGCGCTCCTTGGTGTCGGTGAACGATGACATCCCGAGGTCGTACTTCTTGGACGCCAGGCCGGGGATGATGCCGTCGAAGGTCGCGTTGACCACGTTCAGCTTGAGGCCCATCACCTGGCCGAGAGCCGTGGCCAAGTCCCGGTCCATGCCAACGACGTCCTTGGAGCCGGGCTTGATGAACTCCATCGGCGCGTAGGTGGCGTCGGCCGCCACGGTGAGCGTGCCCTTGGATTTGATCGCCGCGGGAACCTGAGCGGCGACCGCGCTGTCCTTGGCGACGCTTCCCGTGCTCGAGGTGCTCGACGACTTGCTGCCGTCGCTGCTCCCGCACCCGGCCAGCGTGACCATCGCCAGTGCCACCGCGGTAAGCCATCCCGCGAGCCGCCGTTGTCTGCTCCACATCCAGACCACCCCCCTCGATCTGCCGTATGCCCCGGCGCCCCGGGCCCCGCGGACGCCGGAAGCATAAGGGGATGCCCGCCTGAGCGCGACCCGCCTCAGGAGACCTCGGCCGGAGACTCGACGCCCTCGATGGTCACCTCGCCGAGAAGCCTCTCGACTTTGGCGGGATCGACCACCCCGGCGCTGAAGTGCTCGGTGGACTCGGTGCCGCACGCGACCGCGAAGCGCAGGCACTCCTCGGCCGCGCTGCCCGTGTAGCGGGCGGCCACGAAGCCTGCGAGGAACGCGTCGCCCGCGCCGACCGTGGAGCGGGCGGGTCGCGGGTCGACCCGGACCCGGTAGAGATGGGAGGTTCCGTCGAGGGTGACGTGCGCGAAGCAGCCGTCGTCCACGGTCATGATCGCCTCGGTCGCGCCGAGCTGGACCATCTCGCGCACCGCGATGACCCGGTCCTCGTCGTCGTTGAACTCGTGGCCGACGAGCTCCTCGGCCTCGACCACGTTCGGCGAGACCACCGAGGGCTCGGCCCGGACCGCCTGGCGCAGCGGCTCGCCGTCGCAGTCGACCACCGTCGTCACGCCCATCCTGCGCAGCTCGCGCACCAGCCGCCCGTAGATCTCTGTGTCCACGCCGCGCGGCAACGAGCCGGCGAACACGACCACCTGCGCACCCTGGGCGAGGTAGACGAGCTTCTCGATGAACAGCTCCGCCTCGTGCGGGGAGACGTGCGGGCCCTGCTCGTTGACCTCGGTCTGCTCCCCGGTCGTGGGGTCGACGATCGCCGAGTTGGTCCGCGACTCCTCGCCGATGCGCACGAAGTCGTTGAGCACCGACTCGGCGGTCAGTCCCTCGACGATGCGGGTCCCCGTGGCTCCGCCTGCGAAGCCGGTGGCGATCACGGGCTGGTCCAGGCACTTGAGCGCGCGGGCGACGTTGACCCCCTTGCCGCCGGGCATCGTGGCCTGCTCGACGCTGCGATGCCGGCGCCCCTGACGGAAGTTCGGAACCTCGAGCGTACGGTCGAGGGCCGCGTTGAGGGTGACGGTGATGATCATGCCGGTGTCCTGCGGCGCCGCCGCGACAGGGCCACAAGGAGGCTAGCGGCTACCAGCGTGAAGCCTGCGATCGCCGCGATCGCCCACGGCCGGACGACGACCTCCTTGATCCGCTCGACGCGCGATGGGGCCGGCACGGGTTCAACCGTCACCACCGGCACGCGATCGACGACCCGCCTCCCGACGCGGACGAGCACCGTCCCCACCCGCCGTCCGGCGGGCAGCGGGCCCTCGAGCTCGCGCGGTAGGCGCCGGGCGATGGTCACCCGCCGGCCGCGGCGCACCACGCGGGCCGAGGAGCGTGCGGCCGCGAGCGCGACCGTCGTCCCGCCGCTGTAGCGCACGTCGGCCCGCCCGAGCGCCCGCCCACGGACCACCGGCTCCACGCGGCGGTAGCGCCTCAGGCCCCAGCGCAGGAGCGCGAGCGAGTCGCCGAAGCGCGCGTTCTCGCTGGGCTCCCCGAGCACCACGCTCACGACGTTGACCCCGCGCCTCCGCGCCGAGCCCACGAGGACGTAGCCCGCGCCGCTCGTATGGCCCGTCTTCACCCCGTCGACCCACGGAACGCGCCGCACCAGGACATTGCGGTTCACGATCCTGCGCACGCGGGCGCCGGTGCGCAGGGTGGCGCGCGGAAGGTCCATGGTGGCGCGGGCGAAAGCGCTGCGGCGCACGGCGATCGCGAGCGTGGCGAGATCGCGGGCGGTGGAGTAGTTGCCGGGGTCGTCGAGTCCGATCGGGTTGGCGAAGCGCGTGCCTCGCAGTCCGAGCCGCCGCGCTTCCCGGTTCATCGCGCGGACGAATGCCGACTCGCTGCCCGCCACCCCCTGGGCAAGCGTCGCAGCGGCATCGTTGGCCGAGGCGAGCAGCAGCCCGCGGAGCAGGTCGCGGACGGTGAGCTGCTCGCCGGCGCCGAGGTTGATGCGCGATTCGGCCGGTGTCGGGTCGTAGGGCGCGGCGGTGAAGGTCTCGTCCAGCCTCGCCCGGCGGAGGGTCAGCAGCGCGGTCATCAGCTTCGTGGTGCTGGCGATAGGACGCGAGCGATCGGCATCCAGCGCGTAGGCGACGTCGCCCGTGGAGGCCTCGAGGACGATCGCCTCGGGCGCGGAGATGGGCGGCGGTGGGACGTCGACGCGCGCCACGCCGGGAGCGGGCGGGGACGCCGCGAGCAGCGCGAAGGCGGCCGCGACGGCGGCCGTCGCGGAGCGGGCCCAGGTCATCTCAGCTTGATTCGCTGGCCGGGCTGGAGCGCCTGCGGGTCAACGTCGGGATTGAGGCGGATGATCTGCTCGCGGGACACCCTGGTCGTCACCGCGATCTGCTCGATCGAGTCGCCTGACTTGACCGTGTAGGAGGTTCGCTGGGTGCGTGCGGTGCGGCGCGCGCGCCGGCGGCGCTTCTCTTGCTGGGAGAGCTGGGAGTTGGCCCCTTTCGCGCTCTTGGAATCGCTCCCGCCCCCGCCGCCGGCGGTCGAGCTGACCACCGCGATCGTGGCGACTACGACCCCGACCAGGGCGAGCGGGGCCAGGTACCGCCCGAGGATGCGCATCTCCATCGCGCGGCGATGATACTGCCGGATCGCGCTCGATCAGCCGGGTCGCAGAGCGTGCGATCGCGCTCAGCGGGCGGCTATGGCCCACGCGGCGGCGCGGAGCCGCTCGGCCTCACGGGCCGCCGGCGTGGCCGGATCGCCGCGCGCCCCGTCGCCCGCACCGGCGATGGCGCGCGAGGCCGTAACGAGGCCGGCGGCCGGCCCCGGGGCGAATGCGGGCGCGAGGTCCTCCACGCGCCCGCCCTGTGCTCCCACGCCCGGGAGCAGCAGGACGGCGCGGGGCATGAGCTCGCGGGCGCGGTGAAGGTGTTCGGGGGCGGTGGCGCCCACCACCGCGCCGACGTCGGCAAGCCCCTCTCTCGCCGTGCCGCCGGCCGAGCCGAGCTCGTCGACCAGGCGGGCGAGCCGCTCCCACAGCGCACCGCCCTGCGCAAGAGCCGAGTCCTGCACGTCGGCCGCGCCGGAGTTTGAGGTCCGAACGAGAGCGAACACCCCGGCTCCGGCCTGCCTCGCGGCCTCGATCAGAGGCTGGAGCGAGTCGGCGCCGAGCAGCGGGTTGACGGTGAACGCGTCGGCTCCCAGGCCGGAGACGTCGCCGAAGGGCGTGGCGGTCGTGCCGACGAGCGCCTGGGCGTAGGCGCTCGCGGTGACCGGGACGTCGCCGCGCTTGGCGTCGGCGATGACCAGCAGGCCGGCCTCCCGGGCGGCCGCGACCGCACGCTCGAGCGCGGTCCACCCCGGCGCGCCGAGGCGCTCGAAGCACGCGAGCTGCAGCTTGACCGCCACGCACTCCGCGCCGGCGGCCGTGATCAGCAGCCGGCAGTGCTCGCCGACCGCGGCGGCCGCGCGCTGCGCCGGCGCGCCGGCCTGGGGCGCGCTGCGCAGCGCGGCGGGCCACAGCCGGG
>JBBQNQ010000065.1:0-16162 GCA_038330095.1 Solirubrobacterales bacterium | reverse complement strand
CGTTCGCTGGGCGCCGCTGCTTTGCGCGACAAGCGCTAGCTCCGCTCAGGCTGCTGTCGAGAACGCCGGCAGCTACGCCGCGAGCCGGTATCGCTGGCTGATCCGTGCGTCGCTCTGCGGGACGAATCGGGCCCCCGCTATGTCACAAAGCCCCTGCTAAGGCGGAGGCTTCGTGGCGACATTCGACACCGTGCCTCGCCGCGGAGCTTGGCATCGACTCCACGTCGCTCCACAATCCGGATACTTTAGGGATCCGGATGACGAGAACGCGGCACGCATGAAGAGGGTGGTGGCTTTGGCCATCGGGATGGCTGTGGGCATGGCTGGTCCGGCCCATGCTTCGGTCGGGTACAGCGCGAATCCGTCGATCGAGAAAGGCAAGGTCAAGCCATCCTTCGTGGGACTGCCCGCCTCCCCGGACAGTTGGCTCGACGGCGTGGGGTGGGATGACTGGGGCGGCTCGACGGCCACCGGCAAGGGCAGCTTCGTCTTCCAGGCGTCCGTGCCGACAAGGTGGCCGGCCGATGTTCGCCTGTCCACGGTGCGTAGCTGCCTCGGGCAACGGTTGTACGCACGCCTGGCCTTCAGCTTCCCGGGGGACAAGCCGTGGTGGCTGAGTTCCTCCGGGCGATCCTTGACCCTCCACTGCCCCCCGGTCTATTACTGGGGTCCCGGCCTCAAGCCGAGGCTAAGGCCGCGGACGCTCTACTTCGGTCCCACCGGCTACGTCAAGAGCTTGAAGTGGCGCGGCTGGACGAAAGGCTGGGGCACGGAGAAGACGGTCTCCGGACGCGGCTCCATTCCTCTCGACAACTGTGTGCCCAACTGCGCTCAGGGACGGGTCCGCTTCGTCCCGGCGTCGGTCAGTCTCGGCAGCCCGAAGTATTGCGACGCGGCTGGGCAGTACGTGTTTCGCCGGACCACGATCCGCTACGCGGGCAGGCGGTTGACGCTGTCAACCCCGCCGAGCGACTGTGGCCCGGCCACCGACGTTCGCGCCTCACAGGCGGTGCTGCACGTGGACGGCAAGACGACGGCCATTCCCACCGCGTGGTGGTGGGAGTACTCCACGTCGCAGTTCGCGGTTCAGGCGGGCTCGGGCACGCAGATCTGCCGTGAGCCGCCGTCGGCGAGCAAGCGCTGCGGCCCGCCGGACCGGTACGCCAACCCGAGTCAGCTCGTCAAGGGCCTGACCCCTGACACCACCTACTACTTCCGGGACTGCGCTCAGGACGCCAAGGGCGTCGCGTGCGGGGCTGTCCGCTCGTTCCGGACGGCCACCGTCGCGCAGCCGGGCCAGCTGGTGGTCGCCGACTCGGCGGCGTTCAGCGCGACCCGCAACTCGGGCGGGGTCATCCGCGTCGACCCTGCCACCGGCGCGCAGACGACCATCACCGAGGGCAACAACTTCGTCACCCCGCACGGGGTGACCTTCGACGCGAACGGACAGATCCTCGTTGTCGACCGTGACGCCTTCGGGTTCCAGACGAACGCCGGCGGCCCCGGTGGCGTGGTGCGCGTCGACCCGCGGACCGGGGCCCAGACAGTTGTCTCCAGGGGCGGCTACTTCAAGACGCCGGTGGCCATCGCCGTGGAAGCCGACGGCAACATCCTGGTGGCGGACGACGACTCCACCTTCGGCGATAACCACGGTGCGGTGATCCGCGTGAACCCGATCACCGGCGCGCAGACCGTCGTCTCCCGGGGCGGCTACTTCGTCGATCCCTACGGGATCGCGGTGGAGCCCAACGGCGACATCCTGGTCGCCGACCAGGACGCATTCCCGGACGGCACCGCCATCTGCGGTGCCCGCAAGACGACCAACGGCCGCGGGGGCATCATCAGGGTCAACCCTACGACGGGGGCGCAGATGGTGGTGTCGGCGAACGGCAAGTTCTGCGATGCCGACGGTGCTGAGCTCGCGCCCAACGGCGGCCTCTACGTCGCCGACCTCACGGCCTTCGGTATTCCGGGAGGCGTGATCTGCGTCAACCCGTCCACTGGGACCCAGTATGTGATCTCCAAGAAGCGAAACTTCAGCGAGCCGGCCGACGTCGCGATCGCCCCCAGCGGCAGCGTGTTCGTCACCGACCACGACGGGAAGTCGCCTGCGGGAACCGACACCCCCGTGGTCTACAAGGTCGACAACGCGACCGGCGCGCAAACCGTGCTCTCCTACAACGGCAGCTTCGTGCGGCCTGAGGGCATCGCCGTGGTTCCCGGCTCGCCGCCGGGACCCGTCACCACGCCCTGCGGGCGCTAGAAGCCCCCCGTTGGTCGCGGGTTTGCCTGCGCTCATCGGATTCTCAGCCGTTTCTCGCTGAACCGCCAGTCGGGGGCGGAATCGTGAACGCCGCAAGCGCAGTTCCCCGTTCCCCAACGTCAGGAGACGATTCATGTCCAATCTTCGTTCCAAGCTGGTGACCGCTGCGGCGGTCGGCGCAGCCGCCGTGAGCGGTGCGGCAATCGCAAGCGCTGCAAACTCAGGCTCGTCGTCCGGCTCGTCGTCGTCGGCGGGATCCGGTGCGACCGGACAGCAGGCGCCGGCGCGTGACCCCCGCCAGGGCGGGCATACGCGCAACGGCAAAACGGAGACGCTGCTCAAGGGCGACACCGAGTCCAAGGTGCGCGCCGCGGCGCTGGCCAAGGTCCCGGGCACCGTGGAGCGCGTGGAGACCAACGTCGACTCAAGCGCTCCCTACGAGGCGCACATCCGCAAGTCGGATGGCACCGAGGTCGAGGTGCAGGTGGGTAGCGATTTCACCGTGAGCGCTGTCAACACCATGGGCGGTCGCCCGTAGCCACACCCAAATCGGCGGGGGAACGGGCTGCGCGCCAGCCTGTTCCCCGACGACCCCTGCCGCATGCTCCTTCCCTCATCTCAGGGCCGGCTGCTCCCATCCGTGATGACCAGCCGCGCCCGCCACCGCTTCTCTCGCGTCGTCGTCGTGGTGACCGCTGCGCTGTTCATCGTCGGGCCGCTGGCGTTGGCCCGCGGCGGTGGCTGGCGCGGCGCTCGCCCGTTCGTCGTCGAGCTCGGCTCGAGCCTCGGCATCGTGGCGCTCGGCGTCCTCGGGCTGCTGCTGGTCCTGCCGTCACGGCCATCGCCTCCAGCTGGGAGCGCCACGCGGGGCGGCCCGAGCGGACGTCCCGTCAGCGACAGGGCCCCGGTCCAGGTCCGGAGAGGCGTCAGACGGGGACGGCGCAGAGGAGTCGCGTCACGGGCCAGATCGCGATACGCAGCGCGGCGGCGAGCCCGATCGCGGTCGAAGATAACGCCCCGGAGGGCATGCAGGGTAGTTGTGCCGGGAGCCGTTTAGTACTTCCGACCGTAAGCACGTTCCCGGCCAGCCGGTGCATCGTCGTGGCTGGCAAGGACGCCCATCACCCGGCCGCCGGATGGCGCGCCGGCGAACGGCGTCGGGCGAGGGAGAGGAGGGGTGCCCTCGGTGCAGTGTGGTCACTCGACCACTCGTTGCCCGCAGAGCGTCGAGATGGCGGTTGACCACACGTGGAATGACCGAAGTGCCCGGGCGGTCGTCAAGGACCCAAACGCGCTCCTGGAGCGTGTGCCCGACGCCACGCAGCACCGTCTCCTTGTCAGAGCGGATCGCTCCCTGCGGCAGGGCGGCGATCTCGTGCGCCAGCTCGAGCGCTCGCGCGAGCGCCTCTCCTCGGGGGACGACCTCGTTGACCAGCCCGATCCGCTCCGCCTCGTTGGAACGTACGATAAGTTTTCGGCCGTGGCGGCGAGGGCGTGAGCATGCGGGTGCACGCACTGGCCACCGGCCGGGTGCAGATCCACCGCCGGCAGGTCGCGCCGCGGGGCCGCGGGCCGCTCCGGCTGGCGGCGACCCTGGTGGATCGACAATGGAGTCCATGGCTGCCCGTGCTCAGCTGGGCGATAGAGCACCCGCAGGGACTGGTGGTCGTGGACGCCGGGCAGGATCCCGCCTGGCGCCCGGCTCGCGGCGACCTCTACGGACGCTACGCCGTCCGCTTCGACGTCAGCGAGAAGGACACGCTCAGCCGGCGGCTCACCGAGATCGGCCTCGATCCGGTCGACGTTCGCCACCACGTCATCACGCACACGCACGTCGATCACGTCGGCGCGGCCGGCACGCTGCCCCACGCGGCGACGGTGTGCAGCGCGGTCGAGTGGCGAGCTGCCCGGCGGCCGGGGGCGAGGTTGCGCGGGCTCGTCGTTCCCAAAGCCATGGACCGGGTCACAGCGATCGAGTTCGACGACGAGGCGGTCGGGCCGTTCCCGGCGTCTCACCGGCTGACCGCCGACGGAGCGATCCGCTTGCTGCCCACGCCCGGGCACACGGCCGGCCACCTCTCTGTCCTGGTCACCGACGGGGACACTTCGCGGCTGCTGGTGACCGGCGATGCCGTGTACAGCGAGGCACAGCTCCTGCGCGGCGGGATCGACGGCGTCTCGGCCAGCGAGCGCGCCGCGCGGCGGACGGTGGCCCGTGTGCGCGACTTGTGCGCCCAGGCGCCCACGGTCGTACTGCCCACCCACGACCCCGACGCGCCCGCGCGGCTCGCCGAGCGTCGGGTGACCTCGATCGGAGTAGACTAAGAGCCGTCCCATCGCTCGCTAGGGCTCTGTCTTCTCTCTACCTGCGCGCGCCTCCCCCTAGAGAGGGTCCGAAAGGACTTGGGACCTATGCCGAGCGCAGAACGACGTTCCCGCTACTCCCCATGCGCGCGCTGTGAGCTCAAACGGGCCGTCGCCGACCCCGAGACGGCGGCGGTAGGCGTCGTGGAGGGCCGCGCGACGCTCGTCGTCCAGCGACTTGCAGAACGCGCCAGACGGGGCAACGCCGGTCGGTAGAGGCGCCCACAGGTCCTCGAAGTTCGCGTAGCTCGCGCGCGCCATGAGCGTGCGGGACTGCACGTCGTGCAGTCCCGCAGCGCGCAACAACTGGGCAAGCTCACCCTCGCGGCACCGACGTCGAGGGCCCGCATACCCGGCTCGGGGCGCGCCAAGGCGATCAGCTCCGCGGACAGCGACGCTCCATAGCGGCCGACGTGACGGTCGTAAGCGTCGGCGGAGGCACGGAACGTCTCAGCACCTGGCACGGATACGCCCGTTACAGGGTGAGCGAGTCCCGGATGGAGAGCAGTCGCACGGTCATCCCGCCGTCCTCCAGGCGGACGAAGCCCTCGGGGATGCGCACCAGGCCGTAGCTCCACGGCCGCGCCGGGTAGCTCGCTGTGGCGCGGCGCAGGCGGGTGTCGAGCTCGACGAACCCAGCCGCGCCCAGATCGACCACCCACCGACCCCGTCGCGCGGTCTCGGCGACCTCCCGGACCGCGTGGGCATCGGGCGCGAGGCCCAACCTTCGGGCGCTCTCCAGCCCCAGCGCGCGCAGCTCCTCGAGCGCCGCGGGCGTTCCGTCGCGTGCGCTCGCCGCGCCGACTATCCGCGTCAGGCCCATCGCCCTCCCTTCCCGCCGCACCCGCGGCCGCGATCCGCCCCGCGTCTCGAGGAAGCGATCCGGATCGACCACCAGCGTCTGCTCGAGATCGGCGAACACGACCTCGACCTCCGGCCGGCGCGGGTTGCCCAGCCGGCGCAGCCCGGTCGCCGGCTGGTCGAGCTCGCGTACCGCGACCTCCTCGAGCAGCGCCTGGGTGACGGCCAGCCCGTAGCGCTCGCCGTTGCCCTTGCGTCCGCTCGTGCCACGGCGGCGCTCGGTCCGTATCTCGTCGCCCTCGTACTCGAACTCCACGCGGAGTCCCTTGCGCTCGTGCGCCACCGCCCCGGTGCCAAGCACGTGCTCCGCCTTGGAGCCGCCGTGCGCGACCAGCAGCTCCCCGCACTCCAGGCCGCCCGCCCGGACGATCCACAGGCGCCGGGTGGGCACCCCGCGGGGCGGCGCGTCGAGTGACCAGGCGGTGGCGAGCAGCTCACCCTCCCCCCACCAGTTGTCCGGGCGCAGGCAGTGGCGGATCCGCCACTTGCGCATGAACGCCTCGTGGGCGTCGCGCTGCTCCTGGGAGAGCGGCGGCACCACCGGGATCCGGACGAGGACCGCCCCGACATTGGTGAGCACGAGCACCCAGTCCGGGTTGGGGTTGCCTGGAGTGAAGGCCAGCGTGCTGACCTCCACCGCGGCGGTGGTCGGGCATTCCGTGCGGGCCGTGATCCGAGCCTGGTACAGACCCTTGAGCGGACCGACGGGGATCACATCGCAGACCTCGAGCGGGAACTCGCCGCCCGCCTGGCTGACCGTGAACGTGCTCACGGCCGACCAGTCGCCCTCGGTGCCCTCGCAGGTCGGCCGCGGGCCTATCCACTCGAAGCCCGTCGGCTCGGTGACGGCCGCCTGGGGCGCCGCCAGCCGCCTCTGCGCGACCGCGCCGGAGAGCACCATCGCGTCGCTGCGCCCGGTGACCGCGTCGAGGTTGACCGTCGTGGCCGCGGGGTCGCAGGGTTTGGCGGCGGGGGGGTTGAGGTCGACCTTGATCGTGCAGACCTGGTGCTCGTCGTTGTCTGGGTCCTTGAAGCAGTTGTCCTCGAGTTGTTGCGGGCGACCGCCGAGCAGCGGGGAGACGAAGAGCCCGCCTCCGATCGGCCAGTAGATCAAGCCGACCAGGAACAGCCCCCAGCCGATCTGGTCCCGGCTGGCGTAGATCGGCCCGACGATCGGCCAGAACGCACCGGCGGTGAGCCAGCAGCAGCCCTGCTCCGCCGCGCTGGTGGGGTCCGCGTGCACGAAGGTGTCGAGCTGGAGGGTGGGCGTCGGACCCGCTTCCACCAGAGAGAGCTGCGTGCCCACGGTCACGTCGACGTTGAGGTCGAGCTGGACGAACAGGCAGAAGCACGCGTCCACCGCCTCGCCGCTGAAGGTCGTGCGGAACCCGGGGACGTCGGGCTGCCACTCGACGTTAGGGTCGCTGTCGAGGTCGAAGTCGTCCTTGCCGCTCAGCTCCTCCTGGGCGCCGTCGTGCACGGTTCTGCGCATGAGGTCCTCTCCGAGGCCCACGGCCCAGTCCCGCCCGCCGGTCAGGTCGTCGATGTTGCGGCTGTGGAAGCGCCGCCACCCGTCGGGGTCGTACGTCCCGCCGGCGTCCTCCTCGAAGGTCAGCTCGAGGCGGAACTCGACGGTGTTGCGATCCGGCGAGAGCGTCATCCCGCTCCAGCAGACCTTCGGGGGCTGGTTCGCTGCCCCCAGACCGTTGAGCCAGTCCAGCACCTGATCTGCGTAGTCGAACTCGACCTCGCGCGGGCGGATCGTTCCGCTCCCCAGCTCGGCGGCGACCAGCGCCTCGAGGCCGGGATCGGTGCCCTCGTGGTGGCCGAGGCCGTCGTAGCCGACCTTCAGGAACTCCTTGCCGTCGCGGTGGACGAGGTCCACCGCGAGGCGCACGTCGACGGTGAAGACCAGCGGCTGCCCCGACGCATTGATGAGGTCGGCGAGGCTGCGGACGGTCATCGTGATGGGCAGCGTGAGCAGCAGCCGCTGCTTGGAGAGGGTGATCGGCTGCCCACCGACGACGGGGATGACCACGTCGTCGTAGCCCGTGTCGAGGATGTCGTCGAAGATCCTGGGCCGAACCAGCGCCCGGGTCTGGGCGGCCAGGGTCTCAACCTGCTCGAGCACGAGCCCCTGCGCGCCGCTCATCGGCATGGGGCCGGCCGGCGGGTACTCGATCGCGTCGACCACCAGGCCGCTCCCGGTCGGGGGAATGCACCCGACGTCCGACCGGGCGAGCTGGTCGCGAACCCGCTCGGCGAAGACGGTGCTGCGGAACTGGAAGCGCACGTACGACATAGCCGCTCCTTTCGCGCCCGATGCAAGCCGCGCGGCGTCTCAGCCTTAGCGCGCGACGATCATATGCCGGTGCCCGCGCGCCGTGTCAGATGTTTCTGCGAAACGTCGCAGCGCCGGTGCGGGGCGGCGTAAGCTTGCGCCAAGGAGGCAGTCATGGGACTTTATGGCGAGCAGGTTCTCCCGCGGATCATCAACGTCGCGTGCGGGCTGAAGGGGGTCGAACCGCTGCGGCGGCGTGTCTGCGAGGGGCTCGAAGGGGACGTCGTCGAGATCGGCTTCGGCTCGGGACTCAACATCCCGTTCTACCCGGCGGCGGTCACGCGGGTTGCCGCGGTCGAGCCGGCGGACGTGGGCTGGGAGCTGGCCGACAAGCGTCTGCGGGCGACGAGCGTCCCGGTCGACAGGGCTGGTCTGGATGGCCAGTCGCTGCCGTTCGCGGACAACAGCTATGACGCCGCGTTGTCCACGTGGACGATGTGCACGATCCCGGACGTCGCCACCGCCCTGTCCGAGGTGCGGCGCGTCCTCAAGCCCGGCGGGACCCTGCGCTTCGTCGAGCACGGGCTCGCTCCCGACGACGGGGTGCGTCGCTGGCAGCATCGCCTCGAGCCGGTGCAGAAACGGCTGTTCGGCGGCTGCCACCTCACCCGGCCGGTCGCCGACCTGCTGACGACCGCCGGCTTCACGATCACCGAACTCGACGTCTTCTATGAGAAGGGCGCCCCCAAGACCATGGGCGCCGACTCCCTCGGCGCGGCCCGGTCGCCTTAGTCAGACGCCGTCAGTCGCGGCGCCGGCGCCTGGGATCGCCGGGGCTCTGCCGCGTGTCCGACGGTCGAGCGAGATCACCCATCCGGCCAGGTCGGTCGCCACGCGCAGCTCGCCGGCGTCGAGATTGGCGAACTGAAAGTCGGCGGCTCGCAGATAGAGGCCACTCTCCCCGGGAACGGTACGCTCGCCGTTCTGCTCTTCCAGCGGCAGCAGGGCAACGCCGCCGCCCTCGTCGCTGGTCATTGTGAGCCGTCCGAGAATGCCCCGAGTGACGAGCGTCGGCGCCCCCGGAGTGGCAACCGCCCACACTCCGACGGCCACCTTCTCGCCTTCCCATTCTGCCAGCGCATCCAGCGTCGCGTTGAAGCTGAGATCTTCCATGTCGCTTACCTCGACCGCGATCACGCCGTCCTTTACCGAAACCCGATTTCCCTGGCCGCTCGGCCATCGGCGTAGACTCGGCCGCGGCCGGTCCACCCGCGCCGCTACCCCAGCCGCAAGCGCACTTACGCCCGCGACTCCGCCGACAAGTTCCGCTGGCCGTCAAGCCCGGGGCACCATCCGGGCACTGGCAGTCGCCCTCGCGGTGCTGATCGCGTGCTCGACGGCGGCCGTCGCGCAGGCGCGGCCTGCGGCGGCGGCGGGGGACGGTCGCCCGAACATCCTCGTCGTCATGACCGACGACATGGCGGCGAAGGACGTCGCGCAGATGCCGAACGTCAGGCGCCTGCTCGCGGCGCGCGGCACCACGTTCGCCGACGCCGTCGACTCCTTCCCGCTCTGCTGTCCCGCCCGGGCGACGTTCATCACCGGTCAGTACGCCCACAACCACGGCGTGCGCGGCAACTTCTACCCCTACGGCTGGTACGGGATGAAGGACCGGGGGAACATCCTGCCGGCCTGGCTACAGCGGTCGGGATACACGACGGCGTTGATCGGCAAGTGGCTGAACGGCTACGGCGCCCGCGACGCGCGTGGCGAGGTCCCGAAGGGATTCGACATCTGGCGCGGCCTGCTCGACGTCTCCGCCTATGACTACTTCAACTTCGAGATGAACAGGAACGGCCGCCTGAGGACCTGGGGCGACGCTGACTTTGCACGCAAGCTGGTCGAGTTCGCGCGCATCGAGGTCACAAAGCAACGCGACCCCGGCCTCGCGGGCGTCCTCGCGCAGCTGACAAAGGTCATGGGCCCCCGCCCCTACACCTACTGGGGAACCTCCCGGCGCGAGGACTATTCACCCGACGTGACCGGCCAGATCACCGAGAGCCTCGTCGCCGGCCAGCGCAAGTCACGCAAGCCCTTCTTCATCTGGTGGGCGCCGATCGCTCCGCACCGGGAGGACGTCGCCACGACGCTCATGGGCCGCCCGGGGCCGGACCCTCGCCCGGCTCCGCGCTACGCCGCGAAGAGCAAGGGCTACACGCTGCCGCGGCCGCCGAGCTTCAACGAAGCGGATCTCGCCGACAAGCCGTCGAACGTACGCGACTCCGCACCCCCGCTCAGCAACGGCCAGATCGCCCAGCTGCAGCTCGACTACGAGGGCCGGACGGGCGCGCTGCTGGCGGTCGACGACCGGGTCAAGCGGCTCATCGGCACCCTGCGCAAGACCGACCAGCTCCGCAACACGCTGATCGTCTTCGTCTCGGACAATGGCTGGCTGCAGGGCGAGCACCGAATCCCGGGGGACAAGTTCCTGCCCTACGAGGAGTCGCTGCGCGTCCCGTTCATCCTTCGCGGGCCGGGCGTGCCGGCCGGCCGGACGATCCGCGGGCAGGTCTCGAACGTCGACTTCGCGCCGACGCTGCTCGACTTCGCGCAGGCGAAGTCCGGTCGCCGCATGGACGGGGTCTCGCTGCTGCCGACGGTGCGCCACCCCTCTAAGCGCCCGAGACGCGCGCTGGCCATCGAGGCGCTGAGGCGGCTGTTCGTGGGCGCCTTCCCCGGGGTCATGCCGTGGGACCGCCCCTATCAGGGCGTGCGCACCGACCGCTACACCTACGTCGTGTACACGGAGACGCGCGAGGCGGAGCTCTACGACCGCCTCCGCGATCCCTACGAGCTGCGCAACGTTGCCGCGAAGCCGAGCTACGCGCGGGTCAGGAAGAAGCTGGCGGCCGAGCTGGTCAGGCTCGCGGACTGCCGCGGGCGATCGTGCAGGGAGGTGCGGCCATGAGCACCAACGCCTGGCTGCTGCGGGGTGCATCCGCCGCCGTCCTCGCAGCCGCCGCGGTCGCCCCCGCCGCGACCGGGACGGCGCCCGCCGCGAGCGTGTCCGGGCTTCACAACGCGCGCTACTGCGAGATCATCGCGCTGCGCGGCAACCCGCCCGACGCGACCGCCACGGTCTGGAACACGATCGGACAGAACCGCTGTCCCGCCGCGTGGTGGAACGCCTTCGACGCCGGCGCTCTGGCCAAGGAGCTCGGCGCGACCGGCGTCGTCCTCAACGGACCGCGCTACTTCCTCATGGACTCCGCGACGGCCGACACCGGTGGCGTGCGGGCCTTCCACGGCATGCGGTTGACCAAGGTCGCCACGATCCCGATCCGGACCGCGGCCGACCTGGTCCGGTCGCCCTACACCGACCGAACGATCGCGCGCTCCAACACCTGGCGCTGGAAGCGTGGCCGGACGGTGTTCGAGCTCGTCGCCCCGGGCGGCGACACCTATGTGATGCAGAGCTATGCCCAGATCGTCGATCCCCGGTTGACGATCGGCAAGCTGCGCACGCTGGGCGCGCGCCTGCGCCTTCCCGCCGGCTGGCGCTACCGCGCCCGGCGGCTGCGTCACGAGCTCGTCCTGCGTGCGAGCGGCAGCGCCACGATCGTCCAGGACGACCTGCAGAACACCTACCAGCTTGCGACGACCCCCCGGCTTCCCGGCAAGCCGACACGACGCGCGGTCAGTCTCACGGGCGCCACGCGCACCATCATCCCGCCGACCACCCCGGGCACCGTCGAGGATCACGGCACGGTCACCGGCACGCCGTTCGGCAGCGGGTCGGTCGTGCTCGTCGGAACCCTGACGGGCGGGCGTCTCCGGGGTACGTTCCGGCTGCGCTTTCGCCGTGGGTCGGTCACCGGCAGCGTGGAGATGCCGTTCAGGATCACCGGGGACCAGATCAGCTTCCGTGGCACGTCCCGTCTGACGGGCGGGACCGGCGCCTATCGGGGGATCACGAGCGGCCCGCTCCGGACCCGTGACACCAACACGCTCGACGGCCAGTCCGGCCGGCTCTTCGTGAGTGGCCACGCCAGGTACTGAGAGGCGGATCGATGAGACAGACCAGGGTGATCGCGGCGACCACGGTGGTCGCTCTCACGGCGCTCGCACTCGGGGCGGTACGTGCGCAGGGGCAGGAAAGTCGCTCGGCCGCGACGGGGCGCAACGTGGTCGTGATCATGACCGACGACCAAGACTTCCGGTCGATGGGCGTCATGCCCAAGACCAGGCGGCTGATCGCGCGGCGCGGCACCGTGTTCTCGACCTCCAGCGTGAGTTACCCGCTCTGCTGCCCTTCGCGGGCGACCTACTACAGCGGCCAGTACGCGCACAACCACGGCGTCGTGTGGAACAACTTCCCGCTCGGCGGCTTCTACCGCTTCAGGCAGGCCGAGACGCTGCCGGTGTGGCTGCGCCGCGCCGGCTATCAGACGATCCACATCGGCAAGTACCTCAACGAGACGGATGAGCGCGACCCGCGGCAGGTCCCCAAGGGCTGGTCGGACTACTACGGCGGCGTCGACCCCACTACCTATGACTACTACGGCTTCACGATCAACCACAACGGGAAGCTGAAGACCTATCCGCGGCTGCCGAAGTACTACTCGACCGACGTCTACACGGGCCTGGCTGAGCAGGCGATCGGCAAGGCCCGCAGGGCGGGCAAGCCGTTCTACATGAGCCTCGCCCCCAACGCCCCGCACACCGTCTCGGTGGCCTCGCGGGCCGAGCAGGAGGGCACCCCGGCCCTGCCGCCGCCTCGCTACGCCCGTCGCTTCGCGTCGACGCCCCTGCCCGCCTACCCGAACTTCGACGAGGCCGACCTCTCCGACAAGCCGAAGCTGCTGGGCCAGGTCTTCCCGCTGCTGACCGGCGCGCAGATCGAGTCGCTCACGGCTCAGTACCGGGGCCGGATGGGCGCGCTGCTCGGTGTCGACGACCTCGTCCAGCGCGTCGTCGAGACGCTCAAGCGCAACGGCGTCTACCGGAACACCGACATCATCTTCACCTCGGACAACGGCTGGATCCTCGGAGAGCACCGGCTGATCGACCCCGGCAGCCAGGACGGCAGCGCGACCGGCGTGAAGTTCTTCCCGTACGAGGGGTCCTCGCGCGTGCCGCTGATGGCCGCCGGCCCCGACTTCCCGGTGCGCAGGAAGGTTTCCGGCCCCGTGGTCAACGCTGACCTCGCCCCGACGATCGAGGACATCACGGGCGTGCGCGCCACACTGCCCCAGGACGGCATCTCGCTGCTGCCCCCGGCGCGCAAGCCATCGCGGCTCAACGGCCGCGGCATCCTGCTCGAGACCTACGAGAACCCGCGGGCGGCGCCACCATACGCCGCGATCCGAACCCAGCGCTACCGCTACGAGCTGTGGACGAGCGGCGAGGAGGGGCTCTACGATCTCAAGCGCGATCCCTGGGAGCTGCAGAGCCGGCACGCGGACCCCCGCTACGCGCGCATCAAGGCGACGCTCGCCGGCGCGCTCGCGAAGCTGAAGACGTGCAAGGGCAAGGGCTGCCGGGTGAACGTCGGCGAGCTGCCGCCACCAGGCGCTCAGCCCTGACGCGGCTACTCGGGGCCGGCGAGGTCGTTGCGGTAGGCGTAGGCGACCGCCGCGGCGCGATCGCCGGCAACCCCTCCGAGCTCGACCCCTCCGCTCGGGCTCTCAGGCGACTTATGCACCTCCGATGTACACAACCCGCCGCAGAACCCGCGCAGGCCCGGACAGCACCCCCTTCCCTCTCCCTCGTCGCCCCAGACCACTCACCGCACCTCCAACCCGGCGCCGAACTGAGCGCAGCGCGCGGCATAACGCGCAGCCTGCTCTACCGCGTCGTCCACTCGCAGGCCGCAGCGCGGGCGGCTCTAGAGCGCCCAGGCGAAGTGCAGCGATCGCCCGCCGGGTCGCTCTCGCTCATAGAAGCGGTGGGCTTCGACTCGGGCCGTGGAGGAGTCGAGCTCGAGATGGGTCGCTCCCCGGGCGCGCGCCCAGTCCTTGGCCGCGTCGAGCAGGCGCTTCCCGACACCGAGCGATCGTCGCTCGGGTGCCACGGACAGGTCCTCGACCCACGCGCGCTGGCCGAAGCGCACCGACCGGATGTCGAGGTACACGGTGCAGAGGCCGATCACCTCGCCGTCGAGCTCGGCGACGAGGACCTCTGAGTCAGGGGACTCGGTGAGCTCGCGCAGCGTGGCGCAGGCACGGTCGGGATCCCAGCCGGGCGGCTGCGCTCCGGGAGCTGAGAAGAGCCACTCGTAGGTGCTCACCAGGGCGCCCGCCTCCTCGGGTGCAGCGCAGCGGATCGCAGGGACCATGTGTGCCCAGGCTATCCCGCCCCGGCGCGGGTACAACGCGACCGTGGCGCCTGCGCCCCCACCAAACCGATGACGAAGGCCGGCCGCAGTGTCGTCGTGACCGGCGCCGCAGGCGGGATCGGTCGAGCTCGAGCCCGACGCCGGCGGCCCGGGTGAGCCGCACGCCGCCGACCTCACCACGCGCGAGGGAAACCGCTCGGCGGTCGACACGGCGCTCGCCCGCTTCGGGCGCCTGGGTGGGGAGCGGCGACGGGCGCTTCGTCGCCATCGCCTCGGAGCACGGGCTCGTCGCCTCGCCGTTCAAGGCCGCTTACGTCGCCGCCAAGCACGGCGTGATCGGCTGGTGCGCACGCTCGCCCTCGAGGGCGCGCCGGACGGCGTGCTCACCACTGCGGTGTGCCCGGGCTTCGTCCGTACGCCGCTCATCGAGGCCTGCTCGAGCCCGAGAAGGTCGCCGATGTCGTCGCTTTCCTGCTTGGTCCCGGCGGCCGCGGCTTCACGGGCTCGGCCGTGACCATGGACCTCGGCTGGACGGCGCGCTAGGCGGTCTCGAGGCGCTCGAGCGGAGACGGCTCTCCGCGCGCCGCGCGCCGGCGGCCCGCTACCTCCTCGGAGCCGATCACCGCGAACAGGACGGCGACCAGAAGCGCCCCGACCACCAGGGCCGGCACGAGCCCGGCGACCGCGCCGACCGCCACGCACGCAAGCGCGCCGCCGAGGCGCTTCCAGCTCAGCGATCCCGCCATCCGCAGCCGGAACAGGGCGTGGGCGAGGAGGTAGATCGCGGGACCGGCGACGACGGCCGCGATCTCCGCGCCCGCGAGCTCCTCGGTCGGGTGGGCGATCACCAGCTCGTCCCCCACCGCCGAGACGATCACCCCCGCGATCATCACCACGTGCAGGTAGGTGTAGGCATCGCGGGCCAGGTTCGTCCGGTCCGGCGCTACCTCGAGCCGGCGCTGGGCGACCCGTGCGACGTAGTTGAAGTACAGCCACCACAGGGCCGCGGTCGCCAGGAAGGCCAGCGCGAAGGCGGCCAACCGCGCGCCGTTCAGGTTGAGCTCAGAGGTCGTCGCCCCGGTGATGACGATCGATTCGCCGAGCGCGATGATCACGAAGAGCTGGAAGCGCTCGGCGAAGTGAGAGGTCTCGACGTTCCAGGCGCTGGCCCTCAGGTGGGTGCGGCCCGGCACCCAGTAGACGGCCAGCGGGGCGCTGTAGTCGATCGCCAGCGCGGCCAGCCAGAGCGCCGTGCGGACCGGGCCGTCGGCGAGCGCGCCGGCGATCCACAGCGCACCCGAAGCCACGAACCACGTGAGGATGCGCTCCGCGCGCTCGCGCTCGATAGTCCCGGTCCCGGCAGAGCCGAAGGCCAGGAAGGTGTGCCGCCCCACCTGGATGGCGACGTAGGAGCCTGCGAAGAGCAGCGCCCGCTCGCCGAACGCCTCGGGGATGGCCACCGCCATGAGCAGGGTGGCGAGCATCACGGCGATCAGCATCAGCCGGACCACGACCGACTCGGGGTCGAGCTCGTTCGTGACCCAGGTCGTGTAGTTCCACGCCCACCACACGACGAGCAGCACGAGCGCGGCCTGCCCTGCGCCCTCCCACGTCAGGTGATCCAGCAGCAGGTGGGAGACCTGGGTGATCGCGAACACGAACACGAGGTCGTAGAAGAGCTCGAGGGTGGTCGCCCGCTGCTCCTGGCCGGTGTCGCGCCGGCGCTGGAAGCGGCTCATCGCCCTGACGGTAGCGGCGCCTGCCGTAACCGGTAGGGTTGCGCAGGGATGAGGAGAAAGGGGTCGCTCGTCGCGATGCTCGCCGCCGTGGCGCTCGCCGTCGCCGCCGCGCCGGCGCACGGCGCCACGCCGATCCCCGAGAACGCCGCCGACCGTGCCGGACTCGATGCCTTCCGGGGCGCGCCGGCGAAGCTCGAGCCCATAAGCGCGCCGCGCATCCCGCGCCAGCCGTTCATGGCTCCCAACGGCGCGAGCAACATCCACGACGACGGCTACATGAGCGACACCTATCGCTGGTCGGGCCCGCTCGGCCGCAA
>JBBQNQ010000064.1:0-16260 GCA_038330095.1 Solirubrobacterales bacterium | reverse complement strand
CCTGGGCGAGCTGCTCCCGCGGCTGCTCGAGGACAGCGCCTCCACGAGCCTGCAGTTCCGCGTGCTGCTCGCGCGGCGCGTCGGGCGAGCCGGTCCGCTCGCCCGGCTGGCCGCGCTCACGCGCGAGATCGACGAATCGCTTCTGGCCGAGATCGCCGAGCGCCGCGCCGATCCCGGCGCCGGTGAGCGCGAGGACATCCTCTCGATGCTCACCGTCGCACGCTTCGAGGACGGCACGGCGATGGACGACGAGGAGGTGCGCGACCAGCTAGTCACCCTGCTGCTCGCCGGCCACGAGACGACCGCCACCGCGATCGCGTGGACCGTCGACCTGCTGCTGCGCACACCGGGGACTCTCGAGCGCCTGGTCGCCGAGGTCGACGCGGACGAGGAGGACACCTACCTGCGCGCGGTGATCCAGGAGTCGCTGCGGCTGCGCCCGGTGGTGCCGCTGGCCGGCCGCCGCCTGGGCTCCGATCTGCAGGTCGACGGGCTCGCGTTGCCGGCCGGCACCGACGTCACGCCGGCGATCTGGCTGACCCACACGCGCGCCGACCTCTACCCCGAGCCGTTCGCGTTCCGGCCCGAGCGCTTCCTCGAGCAGCCGCCGACGACCTACGGATGGATTCCCTTCGGGGGCGGCGTGCGCCGGTGCCTGGGCGCCGCGTTCGCCGAGCTCGAGATGCGCGTGGTTCTGAGCACGATGCTGCGCGGCCGCGTCCTGCGGCCGGTCGGCGCGCGGCCCGAGCACGCGACGCGCCGCAACGTGACGCTCTCGCCGCGGCACCGAACGCGCGTCCGCGCCACGCCGCGGGACGATCAAGCGGCGGCAGCAGCTCGCCGCTCGTTCGTTCGCGAGCCCGCGGTCTAGGTTGACCTCTCCGCGCTCGTGCCGCGGCGCGCCGCTCGGCTAGCGCCACGTGATCGCCCAGTCCGCCGGCCGGCCGGGGCGTGTGGCGAGCGAGAAGACAACTAGGCCCTTCGACCTGCGGTGGGCGACCGCGCGCCCGTTGGCCCAGGCGGTCACGCTGCGCGCGCCGCGCGGGACGTCGCCCACGCGCAGCACCAGGCGGCCGCGCGCCTGTGTGCGGAAGTAGCCCCGCAGCCGCCGCGGCTCGCGCGCCACTCCGACGCGCGGCATCCGCAGCGAGAAGCGCCGCAGGTGGGGAATGATGCGGTAGCCCTGCTCGGTGGCGGTGACGCCGGCGAGGTTGATCGCGCCCATCGCCATCCAGGTCGGCTGCTCGGTGATCTGTCCGTCGTAGTCGTTGTAGAGGGGAATGCCGCAGTTGGCCGGCGTGCTCCCGTAGAAGGCGTGGCAGGTGTCGTCGACCGAGATCGTCCCGCCCCAGTGCCGCGGGAAGGCAGTCGCGTGCGCGGCCAGCGTGTTGCGGGTGTACTCGCTCCAGGCGTAGCGCGCCGCGTTCGGGACGGTCCCGTCGAGCTGCGCCAGCGCCCACGTCAGCCAACCGTTGATGTCGTACCAGACCCCGCCCACGTACTGGGAGGCGCCGTCGAGGGCCGCGGCGTTGGTGGGGGGCTCGGTCACGTCGGGGTCGCGCAGGGCGGGAGACTGCGCCGAGCCGATCCGGGCCGGCCCGTTGAGCGACCGCGGTGCGCCGACCCCGGTCAGGAAGCGCCGGATGTTGGCCACCAACTTCGTCGCCTGCCGCTTGGTCGGCACGCGGTCCAGGATCGCCCACGGCTGGGGCTCGCCGAAGATCACGCCACGCCCGATCTGGGCGCCGGAGGTTGAGTAGCCCCGCGAGTACCAGCCGCGGCCCGTCCACTCGCGCCGCACGACTGCGCGCAGCTCCGAGGCGCGCTCGCGCAGCTTCGACGCGAAGCCGCGGTCGCCGCGCAGGTCCGCAAGTTGCGCGAGACGCGGGTAGGCGTAGGCGAGCTGGTCGGTGACCAGCATCGACTCGCGCATCTTGAGGAAGGGGGCGGAGAAGTCCGACCAGTCGCCGTTGGTGCCCGCCTCATAGCCGCCGAGTGGACCGCGCAGCGACTCCTGGTGGCGGAACGCGATCTTGAGGTGCTCCCACACGCTCACCCGCCTGCCGCTGTCCTCGAACGGCAGCCGTTCGGAGAAGAAGGAGACGTCGCGCGAGCCCAGCCCGTATTCGGCGGCGGCCATGAGCAGCCAGAAGTCGAGGTCGTCGGAGTTGCCGAGCGCGTTGTAGGGCTTGCACAGCGGGACCGTCCCGTACGGAATTTCGCCATTGGCGCGCGACTGCAGGGCAGTCGAGTAGCGCAGGATCTCCCGTGCGATGGCCGGGTCGTTGTAGACCATCGGGAACAGGTAGTGCAGCCAGCTCCGCGAGCCCAGGTTGGCGCCGCTGGAGTACTGGTAGTAGCCGCCTTGGGTGATCGTCTCGTGGCCGCAGGCCTCCTCGTACACAGTGGCCGCGCGCAGCAGGTAGGCGTCCCACTGCAGCTCGCGCGCGACCCACGCTCGGCCGGGACCGAAGTCGGCCTTGGGCAGCGACGCCGACCAGCGGCGCTCGCTCGTGCCGAGCGGGCCGCGAGCCCGCCGGTACTTGCTGACCAGCCCGCGGATCTGCGCCGGATGCGCCATGCCGTAGGCGTAGCGAAGCGTGACCACCTGCCCTGGGCGCAGAAGCAGCGGCGCCCGGAAGGCGAACAGCGTCGCTCCGCCCGGCCCCGTCGCCGCCGGCGGCGCGATCGTGCCGCTGAGCCGGTCGGAAGCCACCTCGCTCGGCGCCGCCCGCCCGCCCTTGCCGAAGAACCGCGCGACGGAGGTCTCGTAGCCGGCGACCGGGGCCCGCAGCGCGGCGGCGAAGATGCTCAGGGGCCGCGTATCGCCGTGGTCGCCAGCCTGCTGGGCGACGCTCAGCGTCCGGCGGCTCGCGCTCCAGCTCGGTGCCGCCAGGCCACGGCGCTGGCGATTGGTCTGGTCGTAGGGATTGACGTCCCAGTATTCGAACCACGACACGCGCCTGGTGCGCCGCGTCGTGTTGCGAATCGTGACGTCGTGCAGCACCAGTGGGTCGTCGCCGAACGGCGCGTAGACGTTCTCGTGCAGGTCGATGCCCTGCGCTCGCAGGCGCCGCTCGTAGTAGCCGACGCCGAAGCGGCGCTCGGTCGCCGCGCCCGTGGGGCGGTCGAGGTACAGACTGCTCACCACCTTGCCGCCGACGTTCAGGTAGCCGTAGCCGCCGGCAAAGTGACGCTGCACGGGCTCGTACCGGTTGGCCCACTGCGCGAGGCGGTCCTGGCTCCACAGCTGCGTGTAGCCGTGGTTGTAAGCGTTGGCCACGATGTGGTCGTTGCCCAGCTCGTGCTGAGCTGCGGTGTCGCCGTTCAGCTCGGGCTGCCGCGCCCAGGGCACGGTCTCCTCGTCGACCGAGTAGCGGTAGGCCGGCAGGCCGAAGCCGTCCACCGTCCAGCGGCCGAACGAGCCGCTGCCGAAGCTCGAGGTGATGTCGGCGCGCCCGCGCTCGGACGAGAGCGGTGTCGGGGGGCCCGCGGCCGCAACGGCGGCTGGCGCGGCCGCGGCGAGCACCGGGGCGGCGAGGGCCGCCGCCGCGAGAAGCCGCGGGGCGAGGCGCGCTACGGACCCATGCATACCGGAGCTCCGGCGCGGCGCTGGGCGCGGTACTCGAGCACCCGGCCGGCGATGGCCGAGCGCGACATGCGACCCATCCTGAGTACGAGGTCGGTGAACGCGAGTGTCTGGCGGCGCATGAGGCCGAAGTCGATGCTCGCAGGACCGAACGGCGGGTCGTACAGGGTCTGCGGCGCGGCGATGTCGGCGACCGTGGGCAGTAGGCGCTCGTTGAACGGAGTGCCTTCGCCGCCGAAGCTGCAGTGCGGCGGCACGTGATCGCCCGCACCGTCTGCGCCCTGGAGCAGCGCCGTGCGGCGCAGGCCGCGGCGGACGACCACCCGCTGCACGGCGGCGACCAGGGCCGGGCTCTCGGACACCGCGACGAGGTCGAGCTCCGAACGGCCGGTTGGGGTGAGCTTCTGGCCCACGCCGTCGGCGCGCGGACGCTCGACGTACTCGCGCGCGCCGAGGTGCTCGAGCACCACCACACCGGCGACCGTTCCGCGGTCGTAGTCGCGGTCCAGGAGCTTGGCGAGCTGGCCGGCGCCGCCGTTGCGTTCCTGTGACGAGGCCACGCGCTGGTAGAAGTGCGCGGTGCTGAAGGCGAACTCGACCGTCCTGGGCCGGCAGCTGCGCGGCAGCCGGGCCAGGTACCGGGCCATGGCGATCATCGCCACCGGGCCGTTGTCCTCGACGGCGTTGGTCCCGTCGGTATGGCTGTCGATCACGATCCGGGCGCGGCTGCGTCCCGGGATGGTCGCGAGCACGCTCGGCGTCACCACGCGGCGCCGGCTGGCGCGCAGCACGAGGGTGGCCCGTGGCACCTGCCCCGACGCCAGCGCGTCACGGATGCGCTTGCCCTCGTCCGCGCCGAGGAACGCACCTGGCACGCCCCACTGGATGCCTTCGTAGGGCTCGTAATGGTCGCGGATCTGCGCGCGCGGAAGGTCCTTGACGAACAGCAGGCCGACCGCTCCCGCAGCCGCCGCGTCGCGCAGGTCCTTCACCCTCGCGTCGTAGTTGATGAAATCGCCCCGATAGCTGGCGCCTGGGTCGAGGGTGTGGCCGGGATCGAAGACCGACCAACCGAGCGCGCCCGGGAAGAAGACGGAGTACGGCACGCCTCCGGCGGGCGCGTCGCGGAGCACGATCCTGCCGGCGGAGTTCGCGGCAGTCAGCGCCTGGCCGCCGGGCACGAAGGCGACTGGGGCCTTCGACCCGTGGGGGCCGGTCGGATGGGCGTACGGGATCGGACCGGCGGCCGGCAGCGCGACCGAGCGCCCGCCGATGACGACGCGCAGCGCGAGCGAGCGCTCGTCCCAGCGCCGGATCGGAAAGCGCAGCGAGCCGAGCTTTACGCCGGGGATGGCGCGCAGCTGGTGCCTGATCCACGCGATCAGACGTCGCTGGGCCACTCCCCCGGTGGGCCGGGGGTGACCGAAGCTCCATTCGGTGACGTTGGCTCGGCGCAGTGCCGCGGTCGAGGCGAACGCGTCCGGGCTGACTCGCGTGGGACAGCCCCGCACCGCGCCGGCGGCGTCGGCCGGCGACCGGCCGTCGATGGCCGCCACCCCGACGACGGCGAGGGCAGCGGCGGCGCATGCCGCGCCACGCATGCGCCCGCCTGTCCGCCGCAGCCACATCGCTCTCCTCCCCAACCCGACTCACTATCGGAGCGGAGAGGGCGGGATTCGAACCCGCGATGGAGCGTGAACCCCATACTCGCTTAGCAGGCGAGTGCCTTCAGCCACTCGGCCACCTCTCCGGGCGAGACGGGGGCCAGTCTAGAGCGTGCCCGCGGCAGGGTCGCTGCGGTCACGGCTAGCATCGGCTGCGCCTCGGAGGGGTGGCAGAGCGGTCGAATGCACCGGTCTTGAAAACCGGAGACCCGGGTCCACCGGGTCCGAGGGTTCGAATCCCTCCCCCTCCGCTCAGCGGGCCAAGTCTTGGCTTTGTAGGCGCGATCACCGGAGCACGCCCTGCGACGCCGCTTTCCGGCCCGCACCGCTTGTCGAGCCGGTCGGCTCCCGGACTCAGCGACCCGACGGCTTGCGCACGACGCGCAGCTTTGCGTGACGTTCGGTTGAGACGTTGCCGGCAGCATCTCGCGCGGTGATGGCGTAGCGGTACAGAGCCACGGCCAGTCCGCCATCGAACGTGATGGAGTTGGTGCCGGCATCGGCCTTGCGTACGACCGTTTGCACGCGCGCGTAGCGCTTGCACTTCTTCGCCTTCGCCAGCTTGGGGGTCGGCTTGACGCACGAGCCCTTCCTCACCCGGCCCGGGATCACACGTTCGATGCGGACCGTTATCCCAGCACCCTCGGAGAGCTTGTAGATGAGCTTCGTCTGGCGTCCCTCCGTCACGTGATTGCTCCTGAAACGTGGAGAGGCGATCTCAGGCGCGGTGGTGTCGCCACCGCCACCGCCACCGCCACCGCCAGACGGCGGTTGCACCCCAGTGATGCGAGCGATCTTCTTCGAGGTCTCAAGACTCACCCATAGCGTGGTGCCGGCCACCCCCGCGGCGATCTTGCGGGGCCCCGAGTTGGCCGCGAAGGAAATCGGCGTCGTGTAACCCCCGCCGGTCGTCAGGCGGCCGAGCTTGTTCATCGCGAACAGCGGCAGCCAATACGCGCCATCGGCGCCGAAGGCGACGCCGAAGGGATCGGACGCAGGAGTCTTCGTCGTAGTGAAATTGCCACTTGTGGTGATTCGGCCGACCGTCTGCGGGTCCGTGCCTGGATTGCCGTACGCGAGTTGGCCCGCAGGACCCGCGCCCACGGCCTGCGGGCCGCCGCCGACCGCGAAGGCCTCGGTCGTCGGCATGAGTCCCGTCGTGGGCGTCGCGCGGATCGACGCACCGCCGAAGTCCGCCCACCACACCCGGCCATCGCTTCCCAGCGCGATGTCGCGGCCGCTGGACCCTGCGACGCCCACGTCCTGCTTCTTGACCCCGGTCGGGTCGACCTCTACGAGGCCGTCGGCGCTGTCCACCACCCACAGGTCCCCTTCGGGATCGCGCGCGATGCCGCGCGCCCCCCGATGGTCGCGATCGGGAACGCCGTGCCGGTGTCCGTGCCCGGATCCCAGGCCACGACTCCGCCGTTCTGGGACATCCACACGCGGTTGTTGGGCCCGTTCGCCGTGCTCGGGCCGGCGGTCAGCCCTGCCACCGCTACATCGTTTGGCGTGTCGAAGTAGGTGATCGACCCGTCCGGCTTGACACGGGCGAACTCCTTGTTGTCAGAATTGCCGCTGACCGCGACGTAGACGTTTCCGTCGGGCCCGAGCGCGAGTGGGCCAGGGGTGCCATTGACGTCGAACTCGCCGTTCAGCGCCGGGGCAGCCGACGCTCCCGCGGGGACAGTGACCATCACCAGCGCCGCCGCGACGACGGCTGCTCGGACGCAGCGAAGCACGCGACGACCCTCTCAGGCGGCTAGCGGCGAGTCAAACCTCTCAGCGCGCCACCGAGAGGCTCCACTTTCCGCCCTTGGCGCGTGCGGTGATGCGCGTGCCTCCGGGCACGCGCTCGGCGAGCGCGCGCTTCAGCCCGCTCCCGCTCACAACCGCTCGCGAGCGCGGGTAGAAGGCCTCGAGCACCGTCCTGGCGCGGGCCGCCCTTCCGCTCGCCTCGAGCGTTCCCTGCGCCGCATCCCAGCGCATAGCAGCCAGGCGCCCGGGGGCGGCACGGATGTAGCCGCGGCTGACTGTGGCCCGCAGCGCGCCACCGATTGGGAGGCTCCGGTTCGTCGCGCAGTCGATTCCCCACAGCGCGAACGTCCCGGTGGAGACCGCGCCTGCCAGGGCTGTGGCGCGCTGGTGGGGATCGCCACAGGACTCACGCCATGTCCACTGCGTGCTCGAGAGCAAGTAGCGGTCCTGGAGGTCGAGGTGAGCGCCCATGTAGTCGGCGCGCCCCCGCGCCGCTCCCCACTCGCCGCTGAGCACCGGAACTCCGCCCAGGTCGCGGGCCTCGTCGAGCGCGATGGTGAAGGGCTGGGCGGTGATCGGGCCGTTGTCGAATGCGCCGGTGTAGATGTGAGGCGCGTAGACGACGTCGCGGTCCGCCTTGAACGGCGGAGGGGCCCCGCCTCCTGCGTCCGACCACAGGATGGATGGCTCGAACAGGATCAGGCGCCGCGGCCCGTGCCCGCGGCGCTCGCCGGCCCGAATCGCCCTCACCGCGCGGGCGTACATGCGCGACAGCGCGACCTGCTCCGCGCCCCCAAACGCGTTGGGCTCGTTCATCACGTCGTAGCCCGCAATCCCCGGCTCGCGCGCCATCGCACGCGCGATGTGGGAGACCATGCGAACGTAGCGTCGCTGGATGCCGACACCGCCGGGCCCCGGTTCGTCGTCCCAGAACGCGGTCCACGCGCGCCGGACCGCTGGGCTCACCTCCCGGACGCCCCCGGGCGCGCAGCGCGCGACGCTCGCAGGCACGAGGGTGGCCCACGCCGGCGCCCCGTCCCAGCCCAGCGCCGGCTCTGAGCCGGCGGCGCAGGCCTCGTTCGGCCTGGCCGCGAGCGACGCACTCCAGGCGTCCTGGTGAAAGTCGACGAACACGTACAGCCCGGCCGCGGTCAGGCGGGCGGCGGTGCGCCGCAGGCGGGCGAGATAGCCGGCGTCGTAGCGCCCTGGGGCGGGCTCGACCCGTGACCACGACACGAGCAGCCGGACCGCGTCGAACCCGAGCCTGCGCATCTGCAGCGGGTCGTGCGCCTCGAGGGGGAACACGGTGCGAAAGCGAGTCCCCTTCCAGTACTCCGCCAGCGCGTTGACGTTCACACCGCGCAGGACAACCTCGCGCCCCGCACCGTCCACGATCCTCCCGCGGCCGTCGGGATCGGGCACCGCGCGCAGGCGCGGAAGGCCCGCGGTCGCTGTGGCCGGAGCCAGCACGAGCACGAGCACCGTCACTGCGCACGCAGCGGCTGCTCTCACCTCGACGGCCTGCCTCTCCCCGCGGCGGATTGCTCGCCCATGCAACCGTCGTACCCACCACCCTTCCCACGAAGCAAGCAAGAGCGGCGTTTGCGGGCCTTTCTCGTGAGGCTCACTACCTCAAAGGCCGGGGGCGGCGTCCCCAGGCGCCTATGAACGCGAAGCCGCACCCGAGGAAGTCGGGCCTGTCGGGGCGTGCGATGAGCTCGGCGGCCTCGTCGGCCCGCAGCGCTCCAGCAGCGACGAGCGGCTTCGCCGTCGCCGCCATGCTCAAGCGATAGAACTCGCTGAGCGGAGTTCCCGCTGCACGACGTCCAGCTCCGCGTCGGCGCCGATGTCCTGTAGGCCCAGCTGGTGGAGCTGCCTGAGCAGGGCCCGCCCCTCGGAAAGCGATCCGTTCGGGAACGCCTCATGCCAGGCACGAGGATGCGCGGCCCATATCGGGTCGTGGTCTGCCATCCACATGCCGAAGTCGGGCTCCTCCACCAACAACCAGCCACCCGGCGCCAGCCAGGAGACCATGCGTCTGAGCGTCCCCATGCGCTCCCCGATGTGCATCAGCACCGCGCGCGCGTGAACCAGGTCGAATGCCCCCTTCGGAAACGTGTCTGCAGTCACGTCGTGGCGGAGCACCTCGAGATTCGCCGGCGAGAGCTCTTCCAGGAAGTCGGTCTGCAGATCCGTCGCCGTGACGTGGCCCGTCTGGCCGACTCGCTCGCAGAGCCACCGAGCGATCGAGCCGCGCCCGCCTCCCACCTCCAAGCAGCGGGCGCCTGGAGCCAGTTCCAGCCTCTCGATCCGTCGGATCGTCAGGGGGTCCAGTCGCTCCTGGAAGAGCTGCAGACGCCGGCGCTCGTGCGCGTCGGTGTGGGGAAACGCATACCGCGACGCCGCGTCAGCCACGTGCTCGCTCCATCGCCCCGGGCCCGGTGAGCCCGGTCGGTCGAACATCAGAGGATCGTCTAGGCGAGCGTACCCGGAACCGAGCGCGCAGGTAGCACGCGCCGCTGTACGCGCACCTGGCGGTGGTAGCTGGGCGCGGGCCTTGCTCAGCGGTGGCGCGTGCCGGGCTCTGCGACCCTGTCGGGGTGGCATCCAGAGTGAGCCGGGGCTCTGTCTCCCGTGGTGCCGGGCGGTGGTGGCCGGGTCCGGTGCGGGACATGGCGATCGATCTCGGGACCGCGAACACGGTCGTGTACGTGCGCGACCGTGGAATCGTGCTGTCCGAACCGTCGGTCGTTGCCCTCGACGAGGCGACGGGCCAGGTGCACGCCGTCGGGATCGAGGCGCAACGCATGATCGGGCGGACGCCGGCGTCGATCTCCGCCACGCGGCCGTTGCGGCATGGCGTGATCGCCGACTTCGAGGTGACCGAGCAGATGCTTCGTCACTTCATCTCCAAGGTGCTCCAGAGCCGATGGGTGCATCCGCGACTGGTGATGTGCGCTCCGTCGGGGATCACCGACGTCGAGCGGCGCGCGATCGAGGAGGCGTCGCTGTCGGCCGGTGCGCGGCGCGTCTATCTGATCGAGGAGCCGATCGCGGCGGCCATCGGTTCAGGGCTGGCGATCGCCGAGCCAGTGGGGCGGATGGTCGTCGACGTCGGCGGCGGGACTACCGACGTGGCGGTGATCTCGCTGGGCGGCATCGTCGTGTCCCGCTCGGTGCGCGTCGGCGGCTACGACCTCGACGAGGCCATCGCTTCCCACATCCGCGCCCATCACCGCATTGTCATCGGGTCCCAGAGCGCCGAGGGGATCAAGATCGCCGTCGGCTCCGCCGCGCCGCTCGAGTCTGAGTTGACGGCGGAGGTCCGCGGCCGCGACATACGGACCGGAATGCCCAGGCAGCTCGAGCTCGGAAGCGAGGAGGTGCGCGACGCCATCAACGGGCCACTGACCGAGATCCTCGCAGCCATCCACGCCACGCTCGAGGACACGCCGCCCGAGCTGGGCAGCGACATTGCCCAGGACGGCCTCCTCCTGGCCGGTGGCGGCTCGCTGCTTCGCGCCTTTCCCGATCGCGTGGCGGCCGAGACCCAGCTTCGCGTTGATCTCACCGACTTACCCCTCACCTGCGTGGCGCTTGGCTCCGGGCGGTCGCTCGACGAGCTCGACACGCTCGCCCGTGTGGCCGGCTCCCGACGCCAGTGACACCAGCCGCCGACCACTACGAGCGTCCCGCCCGCGGAGAGAGCTGTCTACTGGGACGCTCAGTGAGCGCTCGCTGCGGGGGCGACGTCCCGGAGAGAACTCCCGCCGGTGACGCCCGCCGGGACTACCGGCGAAGCGCCTTCTCGGCGAAGTTCAGCATCCGCTCGAACGCGGTCCCCCGGAGCCGAGCTCGCGGGTGAAGAACTGAGTCGGTCCGAAGCTATGCGCGGCGCCCCCACGGATACGGGAAAACGGCGCGGACGGACGGCGGACATGTCGCCCTCAGCGCTCGGCGATCGGGCGGCCGACGGTGAGCGCATCTCGGAGGCCCGGGTCAAGCGCCGCGTACTCACTGTCCGGCTGAGCACCGAGTCCGTCGAGCGCCTTGCTGAAGAAGCAGCGCGCCGCGGCCGCCAGCACGACGCCCAGGATCTCGGTCTCGGAGACACCGAGCGACCGAAGGCGGTCCAGGTCACCCTCGGTCACGGCGGTCGCGTCCTCGGCGACCTTCTCGGCAAGGTCCATCACCGCGACGTCGATCGGGTCCAGGCCGGCCGCCCGATGGTCGGCGATGATCGCGCGCACGATGTCTGGCCCAAGGAACTGCTCGGCGAGCACGGACCCGTGGGAGAGCGTGCAGTAGCTGGACCGCAGGCTCCGCGCTGCGGCGACGGTCGCCAGCTCGTAGCGACGCAGGTCCATGCCCTCCTTGATCGTGCCGTTGAGCTGGCGCCACGCGGCGTACACCTCGGGGCGCAGCGAGAACGCGCGCGTGAAGTTCGGAAGATGCCCGAACGCCGCCCGATCAGACTCATAGAGGTCTGCGACCGCCCCCTCGGCCTGATCCGGAGAAACCGTCTCGACGAAGGTCATATAGCTCCTCTCACGACGTCGCGATTGTCCGCCCGCTTCATCCTCGCACGCCGGTTGCGCGCGACAGCGACCGCCGGCACGCATCACCTGCGAGATACTCGCGGCGGATGTCGCAGGAGAACGTCGAGCTGATCCGGGCCGTGTACGACGGCTGGCTGGCCGGCGACCCGGGCTACGAGCGACTTGACCCGGAGATCGCAATGGTGGAGTCCAACTCCCTGCCGGGTGCGGTGGAGGCCTACGGCATCCAGGCGGTCCGCAGGTACATCGAGAGCTTCGCCAAGTACTGGGAGGAGATCCGCTTCGAGCCCCAGGAATACATCGATGCCGGGGATCAGGTGGTGGTGGTCGCTCGCCTCGTGGGGCGAGGCAAGAGCAGCGGCGCGGCGGTCGAGCGCACCTGGTCATATGTGTGGACCGTCAGAGACCGGAGGGCGCTGCGGATGGATGGATACGCCGACCGGGCGCAGGCCCTCCAAGCCGCCGGGCTGCGGGAGTAGCTCGGGACGTCAACCGGTCGTCTTCATCCATGGCCTCTGGCTGCTGCCCAGCAGCCCCGATGTCTTTGCCAAGAAGACGCTCGGGCAGATCGCCGACCACACCTCGGAGGTGATCGGAAAGCTGGACAAGAAGCCGGCGGTGATGGGCATTCCACCGAGGCCAAGGTGGACCCGAAGAACCCTGACCGGGGGCTGCTCCTGATCATCGACCGCGAGAAGGACCACACGGTGCCCTGGGCGATCGCCAACGCCGCCTACAAGAGGCAGAAGCGCAGCGAGGCCGTGACCGAGATCGAGCAGATCCCGAACGGCGGGCACTCGCTCACGATCGACAGCGGCTGGCGCGAGGTGGCGGACAAGGCGCTCGCGTTCGTCAAGCGATTCGTCTCGCGACAACCGTCCCGAGCGCGACGGCTATGCGCGACGAGGCACGCCGGTCGCGGCACGCAGCGCGGCGTCGCGCGCGGCCGTCGGTGTGAGCTGGGCCAGGACGCCCTGCACGCGCGGCCCGGCGCCCACCACATACCTGGCTCGGGGACGGCGTGTGGTGAGCGCATGCTCGATCGTCGCCGCGACGCCCTCGACGGGCGAGGCCATGCGCTGGGACCTCGGGATCATCTTCCGCGATCCCTCGATGTGCTTGGCGTACAGCTCCCGGTGGACAGGCGACAGCGCCGCCACCGAGGCCTCCAGCGCGCCCTCGGCCTCGCGCCACATGTCGGTGTCGGTCTGCGCGGGCTCGATCAGCACGACCCTTATCCCCCACGGCCGAAGCTCCATGCGCAAGGCGTCTGCCAGCCCTTCGAGCGCGAACTTCGACGCGTTGTAGGGCCCGGTCATAGGCGTCGCCACCCGTCCGCTCAGCGACGACATGAAGACCACGCGACCGCGCGAGGCGCGCAGCCGCGGCAGCACGGCCTGGGTGACCGCAACCTGCCCGATCACGTTGATCTCGAGCTGGCGGCGCAGATCCTCCAGGGGCACGCCCTCGATCGGGCCTGAGACGACCATTCCAGCGTTGTTGACCACCGCGTCCAGCCGCGCCGGAAGCGCATCGGGCAGCGCAGCCAGGAGATCGGCGTCGGCGATGTCGAGCAGGACGGGGACGATTCGACCCCCTCCGCCCGCTGCCAGCGCCTCGCCGTCCTCGCGCCGCCGCACCCCGGCGACGACGTCCCACCCGCCGGAGGCCAAACGCAGCGCGGTCGCTTTGCCGATGCCGCGCGCCGCACCGGTCACCAGGACAGAAGGCATGTGCGCAACCTATCCGGAGGAGGGCAACGCGGCGACCTCCACGTCGACCTCGCGCGCGTCGAGCTCGTCTCCGCACGCGGCGCAGACGACCTTGGCGTGGGTCTGCTGCCCGCAGGGTCGGTGACGGAGGCGCAGCTGCTGGTCACCAGCGGGCGGCAGGTGGACGTCTCCCCAGTGCAGGATCGCGGCGACCGACCCGTAGAGGTCACGGCCGGCGTCGCTGAGCACGTACTCGTACCAATCGGGATCGGTCCGGTAGCGGCGCCGCTCGAGCAGGCCGGCGGCCACCAGTGCCTTGAGCCGCGCCGCCAGCACGTTGCGAGCGATGCCGAGGTTGCGGGCCATCTCCCCGTAGCGGCGCACGCCGTAGAACGCTTCGCGCAGGACCAGCAGCGTCCAGCGGTCACCGATCACGTCGACCGCTCGCTCGATTCCATCCGGCCGGCGCGGAACGTGGTTCTCCGCCGGCAACTAGTTTTCTCCTCTGCATGGAAACATTGCGTAACTAGTTGCGCAACGCTACCACTGTGGCCATGAACGAAACGAACGGCACGCCACCGGATTTCACCCTGCTGCGCTACGCCGAGGATGGTCCGGTCGCGCGGATCACGCTCGATCGACCCGAGAAGCGAAACGCGCTCTCGATCGCGCTCAGCGACGAGCTCATCAGGGCGATCGACCGCGTGCAGAGCTCCACCGCCGTCAAGGTGCTCGTCGTCCAGGGGGCGGGCGAGACGTTCTGCGCCGGCGACGACATCACCGAGATGAACGCCTGGGGCGACGCGAGCGACGTCATGCGCCGAGCGCGTCGCTACCAGACGATGGCCAACGCGCTCGAGGAGCTCGACAAGGTCACCGTGGCTGCGGTCGACGGCTTCGCGGTCGGCGGGGGGCTCGAGATCACGATGGCCTGCGACTTCGTCGTGGCCACGCGACGCGCGCGCTGGGGAATGCCCGAAGTCGACGTCGGCATCACCCCGGGTTGGGGGGGCACCACCCGCATGGCACGGCTGATCGGCCGCCGGATGACCAAGGAGGTCAATCTCCTCGCAGCCCTTCACCCGGCGACCCGGGCGGTGCAGCTCGGGCTCTGGAACCGGGTAGTTGAAGACGGGCAGCTCGAGGCCGAGGTCGATGCGCTCGTGGAGGTCCTGCTCTCCAAGAACCACCAGGCTGTGCGCCAGCTCAAATTCATCATCAACCGCGGCGTCGAAGCCGACCTGTACACGGCGCAGGGCTTCGAGGCGCTGTCGGCCGGGCTCACCGCAGCCGTCAACGGCTCGTGGCAGGTGCCTGACGCGGACAAGGGCGACGGAGTGGTCGCGTTCACGGACAAGGGCGGTCTGTGGGAGCGGCGCCGTAGGCTGGCTCGCGACTTCTGGTCCGACGATCCCCGCCTCGACGTCGCCCAGCCCGCGGAGCAATCATGAACGGAGGTCTGCGATGAGCCACAAATGGACTGCCGACGAGATCCCCGACCAGGACTCGAGGCTCGCGATCGTGACCGGGGCCAACAGCGGCCTCGGCCTCGTCACCGCGCTCGAGCTCGCGCGCCACGGAGCGGAGATCGTGGTGGCGTGCAGGAGCGTCGAGAAGGGTGACGCCGCCGCCGCGGAGATCGCTGCCGTGGCCGACGGGTCAAAGCTGCGCGTCGAGGAGCTCGACCTCGGCAGCCTCGAGTCGGTTCGCCGCTTCGCCGACGCGTTCTCGGGCCGGCAGGTGGACCTGCTGGTCAACAACGCCGGGGTGATGATGACCCCGCGCCGGACGACGAGCGACGGGTTCGAGCTTCAGCTGGGCACCAATCACCTCGGGCACTTCGCGTTGACGGGGCTGCTGCTGGAGTCCCTCCAGCGGTCCGACGCGGCGCGGGTCGTGACCCTGAGCAGCAACGAGCACAAGGGCGGCCAGATCGACCTCGACGACCTGCAGCAGGAGCGCAACTACAGCCCACGCGGGTCCTATCAGCGCTCCAAGCTGGCCAACGCGGTCTTCGCCATCGAGCTCGATCGCCGACTGCGAGCGGCCGGGTCGCCGGTGATGAGCGTGTTCGCCCACCCCGGCTATTCCGCTACCAACCTGCAATCAAGCGGGCCGACAGGGATCGCCAAGGCGGTGATGGCGATCAGCAACCGGCTGGTGGCACAACGTGCCGAGCGCGGCGCTCTGCCGACGCTCTACGCGGCGACGGCCCCAGGGGTCAGGGGTGGCGAGTACTACGGTCCGGACGGCCCCGGGGAGTTCCGCGGCTTCCCCAAGAAGGTCCAAGCGAAGCCGGACGCCTACGACGCCGAGTTGGGCCGGCGCCTATGGGAGGCCTCGGAAGGGCTCACCGGTGTGCAGTACGCCCTCTGATCGCTCCGGTCAGTCGGTCCACCAGTCAGGGAGAAGCTCTCCGTCGCCCTGGTGGTGCGGGCCGACGGCGAGCAGCTCGAGCCCCTCGGGGCCCGCCTCGAAGGCGCGGATCACCCCGGGCGCAACGCGGATCGCGTCGAGCGTCTCGATCTCGACGATCTCGTCGTCGAGCTTGACGCGGCCGGAGCCCGACAGGACGACGTAGACCTCCTCGGCGTTCTCGTGCTTGTGCGCGAAGCCCTGGCGCTTGCCGGCCCGGACGCGGTGGTGGCTGACGCCGGTGTCCTTCGCGTCGAGATCGTCATTGGCAAAGCGCGCCTCCTGGAGTTCGCCGTAGCCGAACCCGGGAGCGGAGTCCTTGACCTCGGTGAGCCTCTTGAGCGTGTACGGCCCCGCCATTGCGGCCTCCTTGTTGGTTTGCTGGATCCTGCTCAGGCTGCGTAGCGCTGCGCTGAGCGGGCGCGGGCCTTTGCGGCCTCGACGTCGCGGTCCTTCGGCGGCGCGGAGGTCACGAGCTCGCCGAGCAGTTCCAGCGAGATCTCGGCTACGGCGTCGACCGCATGCTCGAAGGCCTCGCTGTTGGCGCTCGACGGCTTGGTGAA
>JBBQNQ010000063.1:0-16870 GCA_038330095.1 Solirubrobacterales bacterium | reverse complement strand
CTCGCGTCCAGGGACTCCTGCAGGCGCTCCAGCACGCGCACGACGCGCACGCCGCTCGCGCCGTCGGAGAGCGGCGGCCGGCCCTCGCGCACGCACGCGACGAAGTGCTCGCACTCCAGCCGCAGCGGCTCGACGTTGGGGATGCGCGGGCTCCAGATGTCGCCCGAGCGCATGACGTACTCGCCCCAGTTGCGCGCGTCCTCATCGAAGCCCTTGTCATAGACGGTGACCTTGCGCTCGATGTCCATGTCGTCGAAGGTCGCCATGCGGCGCGACCCGACGACCGTGAAGCGCCGCTCCTTGTGGGGGTCCAGCCACGAGAGGTGCAGGTGCGCCGCGAGACCCGACGGAAAGCGCAGGAAGCAGAACACCACGTCCTCGACGCCCGAGCGCATGTAGGACTCACCGTGGGCGATCGCCTCGTCGGGCTCCTCGCCGGCCAGCAGCAGCGCGACCGACACGTCGTGGGCGCCCAGGCTCCACAGCGCGTTCTCGTCGGCCCGCAGCTGGCCGAGATTGAGGCGGTTGGAGTACAGATAGTGGAGCTCTCCGAGATCGCCCGAGCCGGCGATGTCCTTGAGCTTCTGCACACCGGGGTGGTACTCGAGCAGGTGACCGACCATGAGGACCCGACCGGCTTGGCGCGCCGCCTCGACGGTGCGCTGCGCCTCCTCCACCGACTGCGCGAGAGGCTTCTCGACGAGGCAGTGCTTGCCCGCCTCCAGCGCGCGCGTCGCCAGGCCGGAGTGCGTGGGCACGGGAGTTGCCACCACCACCGCGTCGAGCGTCGGGTCGGCGAGCAGTTCCTCGATGTCGTCGGTCAGCCGGGTGCCGGGGAGCCGCGCGCTCGCGCGCTCGCGCGCCGCGGGGTCAGCGTCGCACGCCCACGTGAGCTCGCACCCCGGCAGGGAGGCGAGGTTGCGAGCGAGGTTGGGGCCCCAGTAGCCCAGGCCGACCACGCCGACCCTTACGGTCGAGGAGGTCACGCGCCGTAGCCTCGGTCAGCCATCGGGCGATTCTAAGCAGCCGCCCCGGCGGCTCAGGCGCCTGAGAGGTGCCGGCCGACCGCCGCGACGACCCGCTCGGCCGCATGGCCGTCCCCGTAGAGGGACGGACGGTCGGTCGGTCGGGGCTTCCCGAGCGCTTGCACCGCCGCATCGGCATCGAGGTCGACCAGCGTGTTCCAGCCCGTCTGCACGGTCTCCGTCCACTCGGTTCTATCGCGAAGGGTCAGGCACGGGACGCCCGCGAGATAGGCCTCCTTCTGCACCCCGCCGGAGTCGGTCAGCACCGCGCGCGCGCCCAGCAGCAGTGCCGTGAAGTCCAGGTAGCCCAGGGGCCGAGCCAGGCGCATCTGCGCTTCGCCTTCGAGCTCGTCGAGCAGCCCGGCCGCTTCCAGCCGCGCCAGCGTTCGGGGGTGGACCGGAAACACCGCGGGCGCGGGCAGCGACCGCAGCAGCGCGGCGAGCGCTCGCAACCGCGCCGGGTCATCGACGGTGCCGGCCCGGTGCGCGGTGACCAGCAGGTAGCCCCCTGCCTCCACGCCGAAGCGGCGCAGTGCGTCGCTTCGCTCTCGCGCGGCCGGCGCGAACAGGCGCGCCACGTCGACCATCACGTCGCCGACCACCTCGACCGCACCAGCCACGGCCTCGCGTGAGAGGGTGTCCGCGGCGGCGGGGGAAGAGACCAGCAGGAGCGCTGCGACGTGGTCGGTCACCACGCGGTTGAGCTCCTCGGGCATCGCCCGGTCGTAGGAGCGCATCCCCGCCTCCACGTGGACGACCGCCACCCGCCGCTGGGCGCCGGCCAGCGCGCCGGCGAGCGTCGAGTTGGTATCGCCGTAGACCAGCACCGCGTCGGGCGCGAGCACCTCGAGCTCGGCCTCCAGCGCGGCGAGCATGCGCGCGGTCTGCGAGGTGTTGGTGCCGCCGGCGATCCCGAGCTCGCGGTCGGGGCGCGGCAGCCCGAGCTCGCGTACGAAGATTGCCGAGAGCTCGTCGTCGTGATGCTGGCCGGTGTGCAGCAGCACCTCCTCGTGGACTTCCCGCAGGGGACCCGAGACCGCGGCGGCCTTCACGAACTGGGGCCGGTTGCCCACGACGGTCAGGATGCGCATCGCGTGCTAGGCGGAGTCGAGCTCGCCCGCGATGCGCTCGCGCAGCAGTCGCGCGGTCTCCTGCGTTCGCGGCCCGACGGTCGCCAGCTCGCGCTCGTCTATCCCGCCGACGGGCTGGACCTCGCGCACGGTCGAGCTGAGGAACGCCTCCTCGGCCTCGAGCAGGTCGTCCAGCGCACACTCAAGCTCGCGCGCGCCCGCGACCTCGATGACCCGCGCCCTGGTGATCGAGGCCAGGATGTGGTCGTCGAGCGGCGGCGTGAGCAGCTCGCCGTCGCGCACCCAGAAGAACGACGACGTCGGCGCCTCGAGCACGCGGCCGTGAGGGGTGACGAGCAGCGCCTCGTCGAAGCCGCGCTCGCGAGCGAGCCGCCCCGCGAGCATGTTGGCGGCGTAGGAGAGCGACTTGACGCCGTCGAGGATGCGCGTGGGCGCGTAGGTGACCGTCCCCAGCCGCACGACGGGCGGCGTCGGGGGCAGCGGCTCGAGCAGCGCCAGGCGGTGACCGCCTCGAGTGACGAGCACGCGCACCACGCCGTCGTGCCCGGGCTGCGCGGCGAGCAGGTCGTCGACGCCGGCGCGCACGGCGTCGAGATCGACCTCCAGGCGCAGGTTGCGCGCAGACCCAGCCATGCGCTCGAAATGATCGCGCAGGGCGAACGGCCGGCCCTCGTAGCAGCGGATGACCTCGAAGATCCCGTCGCCGCGAAGCAGGCCGTCGTCCGTGGCGGGGATGCGCGCCTGCTCGGCGGGCATGACCGCGCCGTCGAGCCAGGCGAGGAGGGCCATTTGTCCATCCTGCCACAGCGAAGCGGTCGAGAGCGCCCTGCGCTGCGACGATGTCACCGTGGTGCGATCGCTTCTCTTCGGCCTCATCCTCTTCGCCGCGTTCCTGCCGGCGGGCGACGCCGGCGCACGGCAGGCCAACCCTGCCGACGGCCTGCTCCGTTACCCGATCGACCCCTATCGCGCGGACCGCGCAACGGGATGCACGGACGTGGTGCGTCCCGGCGCCTGGTACCTGGCGGCCTGGCTGCAGACCAGGGTGCCCATTGGCGAGAGCTGGGGTATCCAGGAATGCCGCCGGGTCCGCGGCGGGCAACCGTGGAGCCTGCACGCGGAGGGGCGAGCGATCGACTGGCGGCTGGACGTCGACGTGCCGGCCGAGAGGCGAGCGGCCGACCGGCTCGTCTCGCTGCTGTTGCGACGCGACGCTCGGGGCAACCGCAACGCGCTCGCTCGCCGCATGGGCCTGCAGGAGGTCATCTGGAACTGCCGGATCTGGACCCCGTCGCGAACCCGCCTGCGCCCGTACGGACCGTGCGCAGGGCGGGGTGTCGACCGGACCATCGCCCACCGCAACCACATCCACCTCGCCCTCAACCGTCTCGGCGCGCGCGCGAAGACGAGCTTCTGGCGCTACGCGGCGGCCTGAGCTCAGGCGAGCAGCTCGCTCAGCCCCCCAGTTTCACCTTCAGCTGGCGAAGCAGCGGCCGCAGGCGCTTGGGCACCGACTTCGACGCCGGCGCCGTCAGCTTGGCGTCGTTGGGCACGGCGCTGCTCGGGGCCGCGAAGGTCCGGGCCGCGGCGGCGGCCGGGCAGTCGGCGCCGGTCGTGGTCTTCACGACCTTCTGGTTGAAGAACGCCCCTGCCGAGGACTGGCCGCTCCACGGATTGAACACCGCGGCACCGAAGTGGTTGCCGCAGGTCGGCGGCGAGATCAGCAACGACGGGGGAGTCGGACCGCCCGGGAATATGAGCATGAATGTGCTCGCCGGCGTCTGGGGCAGGTCGGTCAGGGTCGTCTGGATCACGCCGCCGGCCGCAAACGTGTTGATGGCGATGAACTTGGCGGTCTGCGTAGCCGTGATCGGCACGGTGACGAACTGGCGCAGGGGCGCCGTCGGCGTCCCCGCCCCGAAGTAGACGGGCCCGATCTTGGGGCCGACCAGCGGCGAGTCGATGTAGGCGAAGCCGACCTGGGAGTTCGCCGGGCAGGTCGCCGGCGCCGCGCTGTTGACGTTGAGCTGGGCGTCGGTGCACGGGGCGATCCCCGCGAGCCGCGCCCCGTTGACCGCCGTCCCCTGCGGCAGCAAGACGGTGCTCGTACGGATGTGCGCCTGGCTGCGCGGGAACTCGGTGCTCGGCTGAGAGACCCCGGCGGCGACGCCCTCCGGCTTGCCCGCCCGGACAGCCAACGGGCCGAAGAACGGCGATGGGTTGAACGGCACGTGCGCGCAATCGGTGGGCGTGAACGCGGACGTGCGGACGGACGGCGTCGAGGACTCATACGAGGTGCCCGTCGCCGTCGTCGTCGCGGCGATGCAGCTCGTCGGGTTGGTGAGGAAGGCCCGCGTGCCGCCCGGCGCCAGGCCGTTGAGGGTCAGGCTGATGCCCTGGATCTGAATTCCGACGGGGAGGCCTCCGCCCAGAAGCGGGAGCGTGCGCGGCAGGTTGTCGAAGGTCGTCGTGAGGCCGAAGTCGCCGGGTATCCGAACGCTCGCCGGGCCGGAGGTGATGAGCTTGCCGAGCACGCCGCCGAGCGGACGGATGACCATCCCGACCCGCGCCGGCTCGCTGCCCGTGGGGGCGACGTTGTAGACGTCACCGGTCGCAGTGACCGGGGGCAGCAGGGGGAGGGCGTCCTGCGTGGCCGTCGAGCTGACGCTGCCGATGATCGAGCCCCCCGGACAGCTGTCGGCGTTGAGCTGGGCGGTCGTGCACTTCGCCGGGGCGCTGGGATTGCCGACTAGCCCGGGCGGGAGAGCGACGACCGTGCTCTTGACGTCGTCGCTCGCGCTCGAGTAGCTGAACTGAAAGCTCGTCGTGAAGTTCGGGTGCGCGGCCGCCACTGTCGTCGACGGCACCGCGTTGAAGGACGTGATGGTCACGCTGGCGCTCGCGCTGGTCGTACAGAAGAGCGTCGCCGCCATAGCAGCCGCCACAATCAGGATCCTTCTCATCTCCCACCGCCCCTAGCCGCCAGCTCTCGCACCGGAGTTGCCCGAATACCCAGAGACTAGACCCTCGGGGTCGCAGACGCGGCTCGGGCTCGAGTGGGCCGTGCAGGAATCGAACCTGCAACCTTGGGATTAAGAGTCCCCTGCTCTGCCAGTTGAGCTAACGGCCCGGGACGCGGGCGATCATGGTAGCCGCGCTCAGCCGCCGGAGGTCGTCGTCGCCCCTGGAGGGGCGTTGGTGCCCCCGCCGGTCGCTCCCTTTGCACTCTCCTTGGCCGACTTGAGGCGATCCTGGAGCGAGGCGCGCAGGTCCTTTGGGGTGAGATCGAGCGCGCGCTGGGAGGCGAGATCACCGGTGCGGGTGTCGCCCGCTGCGTAGGAGTACACGGCGAGCTGGAAGAAGGCGTCGGCGCTGGGCTTCTTCTCGGTGACGATCTCCTGGGCCTTGGCCGCCTGGGCCGGCTTGTTGAGCTGCACGAAGGCCTGGACCATGAGCGAGGCGAGCCCCGGGTCGCGTCCCTCGGTCTTCAGCGCCAGGTAGCGGTTCCAGGCCTGCTCGACCCCGGCGAGCTTCTTGCGCCCGTCGGCGCTGAACGCGCCGGTGTTGGGGTCGCTGCCCGCCGCGGCGTCCTGGTAGCGCGCGCGGGCGAGCGCCGCCCATGCCTGCGGGTTGGAAGGCTGGGTCGTCGTGCGCTTCTCGGCGCTCTTGACCTCCTTCTCGAAGCCGCTGGACTGGCTGCTTCCCCCGCAGCCTCCCGACACGTCGAACAGGCCGCCGGACGTCGCGCCACCGATCCCGAAGCCCACGAGGCCGACGAACATGAGCAGTGCCAGGAGGCTGTAGATGACCTTGATCGCCCGTCGGCGGGCGGGGCTTCGGAGGTCGAAGAGCACGGCGGGATGCTAGAGGACGCCTATCCGGCGCCAGGCTCGGGCTCCCCCTCCTCGATCGGCCTGGCTCTCGCCGCGCGGCGGTCGACCCACGAGGCGAGCAGGACGCTGCCCTCGTAGAGCAGCAGCAGCGGAAGCATCGCGATCAGCATGGTGACCGGGTCGGTGCCGGGCAGCAGCATGGCGATCACCGCGATCACCACGATCGCGTAGCGACGGTTCTTGCGAAGCTGGCGCGGCGTGATGACCCCGAGCTTGGTGAGCGCGAGGATCCCCACGGGCATCTGGAACAGGACCCCGAGCGACAGCATTGTCATCAGCTCGAAGCGGTAGTAGTCCTTCGCCTGCACGAGGATGTCGAACGACGAGCTGTTGTAGTTCTGCAGGAACTTGATGGCCGGGGGCAGGACGGCGAAGTACGCGAACACGGCGCCCGCGATGAACAGCACGGGCACCATCAGCATCAGCGGCGTGGCTACCCCGCGTTCGCGCGGGGTGAAGGCAGGCAGCACGAAGGCGTAGAGCTGGTAGAGGATGACCGGCAGCGCGAGCAAGAGCGAGAACGCGAAGACGATCGTCAGCGAGGCCGTGAAGGGCTCGCTGACCCCGATGGTCACCGGCTTTCGCTTAGGCACCTCCTTGGGCAGCGAGGCGACCGCCGCGCGCAGCTGATCGGCCGACCGCGCGAGCAGCGCGCGGTCCGGCGCGTCACCGATGCGGGGATTGACGGCGAGGCTGTCGAGCGAGTTGCTGGTGGACTGCAGCGCCGTTCGCAACCGCGCCTGGAACACGGCGTTCTCCTGGATCGGCCCAACGCCGGTCTTCTTGGTGGTCTGCTCGAGCGGCCGGTTGAGGACGTTCAGCAGCGAGCTCTGCTGCCACAGGCACAGACCGAAGGCGACCACGAGTGTCAGGGCGCAGACGATCAGGCGCGAGCGAAGCTCGTCGAGGTGGTCGACGAGGCTCAGCCGGTCCTCGTGGCCGACGGGCCGAAGCTTCGTCGCCATGGGAATGGGTCAGCGCCGCTTCAGGCGCGGGGCTCGACGTGCGCGCGCTCGCGCTTCTCGTCGGCGACGGGCGCCGACTCGGCAGCCGTCAGCTCGGGCTTGGCGTCGTCCTCGTCGTCGTCATGCGACTTGCCGCTGATCGAGTCCCTGAACTCCCGCATCCCGGAGCCGAGCGAGCGGCCCATCGAGGGCAGGCGCTTCGGGCCGAAGATGACAAGGACGATGACTAGGACGACGATGAGCTCGGTGATCCCTATGCCGCCGGGCATGGCTTCCTCCGATCGGTGATGGCTTAACGGTACCCGTTCGCGCGCGCCAGCCGGGCCGGGTCACGATCGGTGCACAGGGTTATTCGTCCGCAAGCATCGATCGGGTCAAGTTTCGTTTGGCGTGGACCGATAGTGGCCCTGATGACCCCCCGCTCCAAGCATCCCCACGAGTTGCGTAGCGTGCGTCTTCCCAGCGGCAAGACGATCCAGGTCGTCTACTACGACAACGCGCCGTACTCGCCGCGGGCGCCCCACACGTTGCTTCACGTCTGTCCCGCGTGCACCTCGGAGCTCGTCTACCCGACCGAGTGGCGCGAGGTCGATGGCCGCCGCTGGGAAATCCACCTGCGCTGCCCCAACTGCCAATGGGCCGCCGCGGGAGTGTGGGACCACGACCCCGTCGAGGCCCTGGACGAGGTGCTCGATCAAGGCACCCGCACCCTGATGGGCGACCTTCGGCATCTGGCCCGCGCGAACATGGAGGAAGAGGTCGATCGGTTCTCCGCCGCGCTGAAGGCCGACGTCATCCTGCCCGAGGACTTCTAGGGCGGGCGCGCTGAGCGCGCCCAGCCCCCTACGAACGGCATCGACGAGGGAGAGGGAGGGTCAAGTCTGGCCGCAGCGCGGGACACCGGCCCCTCCCTCTCCCTCGTCGCCCCAGACCACGCGCCGCAGCTCCACCCGGCGCCGAGCTGAGCGCCGCCGCGGAGCTACGCATACCTCTCCACGACGCCGTCGGCTACGAGCTCGAGCGCCGCGCGCTGCTCGCCCGGCAGGTCGGGCAGTCCGGCCTTGGCCGCGGCGACCATCTCCAGGGCCCGCGCCCTTGCCTGCGCAAGCGCCCCCGTCGCTTCGATCCGCTCGCACATGCGCTCAGCTTCTTCGGCGTCGCGCACCTCGCGCAAGTCCACGCCCGCGAGCTCGGGGTCCCGTTCACGCGCGAGGATGAGCGGTAGGGTGACCGTGCCGTCGAGCAGGTCGGTGCCTCGCCGCTTGCCCGTTCGCTCCTCGGGACCCGAGACGTCGAGCACGTCGTCGAGCAGCTGGAAGGCCAGCCCGATGGAGCGCCCGAAGGCGGCCAGCTCGACGGCGGGACCACCGGCCTCCAGCGCGCCGAGCTCGGCGGCGGCCTCGAACAGGCGGGCGGTCTTCAGCTCGCAGCGGTATAGGTAGCGCTCGACGGAGATGCCGGCATCCCAGGCGTCGTTGCGCTGGGCGAGCTCGCCCAGCGCCAACGCCGAGCTCGCCCGCGAGAGCACGCGCAGCTCGTCGGCGCGCCCGTTCAGGGCCAGCTCGGCGAAGGCGCGCGAGAACAGCAGGTCGCCCGTCGCGGTGGCCATGCCGCGCCCCGACCGCGCGACCACGGTGGGCAGCCCCCGCCGCACGACCGCGCCGTCGAGGACGTCGTCGTGTACGAGCGTCGCGCTGTGGACGAGCTCGACGGCGACCGCCGACCGCAGCACCCCGGCGGAGTCACAGCGGCCCGCCGCCAGGAACACGAGCAGCGGGCGCAGCCGCTTGCCGCCGGCGGCGATCGTCGCTCCCGCCTCGGCGGCGAGCACCGCGCCGTGGCCGCTTGCAACCACCAGCAGGCGCTCTTCCAAGCGCGCCATCAACGCAGGAAGATGGCCGCCCCCGGCGTGGAGGACCGCGTCGACGCCCGGAGCCGCGCTCACCCCGCCACCTCCCCGTGATGGATCGCGATGATGCCGCCGGCGGTGAGCAGCCAGCCGATGCCGGTCAGACCCGCGGCCTCCATCGCGGCGGCCAGCTCCTCGGGCGGCGGGAAGCGCCGCACGGAGTCGGGCAGGTAGCTGTAGGCCGCCTCGTCGCCGGCCAGCCGCCCCAGCGCGGGCACCAGGCGGTCGAACCAGATGCGATGAAAGAACGAGAGCGGCGCCCGGCGCGGCGTGGTGATCTCGAGCACAACGACGCGCCCACCGGGGCGCACGACACGGGCCATCTCGGCCAGCCCGCGGCCGAGATCAGCGAGGTTGCGGGCGCCGAAGCCGACCGTCGCCGCATCGAAGCGGTCGTCGGGGTAGGGCAGCTCGAGGGCGTTGGCCTGCTCGAAGCGGATCTCCGGGGCCTTGGCCCGCGCGAGCTCGAGCATCCGCTGCGAGAAGTCGGCGCCGACCACTTCGCCCGCCGGACCGACGCGGCGGGCGAGCTCGATCGCGAGGTCGCCGGTGCCCGTCGCGACGTCCAGCGCACGGTCACCCGGTCCGATCTTCGCGAGGTCGACCGCCCGGCCCCGCCAGCGGTGGTGCAGGCCGGCGGTCATGACCCCGTTCATGCGGTCATAGACACCCGCGATGCGGTCGAACATCGCCCGCACCTGGCCCTCCTCGAGAGTCCCGGCGCGCCCGTCCGCTCCGGCGGCGGCGCTCAACAAAGGTCCCTCAGCGAAGCTGGGACAGGAAGTCGACCAGCGCGTTGAGCTTCTGAGGCGGCAGGTCGCGGAAGGAGGGCATGGGCGCGGTCGGGTTCTGCAGGGTCCTCATGATCGCTTGCCTGGGTAGCCGGTCGCCGATCTGCGCGAGCTCTGGGCCCGGGCCATCGTTTCCGTTCTCGCCGATCTTGTGGCAGGCCAGGCAGCCCGACTGGGCCGCGACGAGCTTGCCGGCGTTGTACTGCGTGACCTGCTGGGCCGAGAGCCCCGCCGGGGCTTTCATCGTGATCTCCGTCGGCGAGCCGGCGTTGGCCCCCAGGTAGGTGAGGTAGCCCATCGCGAAGATCGTGAGGATGGCGGCCGTGGTCGCGATCGGCCGGCGCTCGGGGCGGCGCTCCGGGCTGCGGTCGTAGAAGGGCAGCAGGAAGAGCAGGATCATCGCGATCGTCGGGACCCCGATCGCCGCGAGCGGCGTCAGGTAGTCCGGCTTGATGACCCGCAGGAGCTCGAAGAGGAAGAAGAAGTACCACTCGGGGCGCGGCACGTAGGTAGTCGTGCTCGCGTCGACCTTGGGCCCGAGCTCGGCCCCCAGGACGAGCGACAGGAGGATGATCACCAGCATGACGACGCAGGCCATCGCGCCGTCCTTGGCCACCGCGTAGGGGAAGAACGGCTTCCCCTGGGCCTTCATGACCGAGTACTCGCGGAGGTACTGCTCCTTCTCGCCCTGGTTCATGCGGAAATCCCTAGACCTCGGACTCGCGCAGCTTGGCGTCCTGCTCGGGCTTGAGCCACGGCGGAGCGGTTGTGCCAAGCTTGGCCACGAGGTACAGGTGCGCGCCGATCATGGCGAACAGCGCGCCGGGGACGAGCAGCATGTGGATCGCGTAGAAGCGCGACAGCGTGGTCGCCCCGAACTCAGGGCCCGCGCGCAGGAAGTCCGACAGGTAGGGGCCGACGATCGGACCCGTGCCGTTGATGTTCACGCCGACGATCGTCGCCCAGTAGGAGCGCTGGTCGAACGGGAGCAGGTAGCCGGTGAACGACATCGTCATGGTGAGGATCAGCAGTACGACGCCGATGATCCAGTTGAGCTCGCGCGGGTACTTGTAGGCGCCGAAGAAGAAGGTGCGGGCCATGTGCAGGAAGACGAGGATCACCATCACCGTCGAGCCCCACTTGTGCATGCCGCGCACGAACTCGCCGAGGAAAGCCTCGTTGGTCACGTAGCGGATCGACTCGTAGGCGCGGGTCGGCGACGGGTCGTAGAACATCGCCAGGAAGACCCCGGTCACCGCCTGTGAGAGGAACGCGAACATCGTCGCCGAGCCCAGGGTGTAGAACCAGTTCGTCCCCCTGGGGACGTGGCGGAACATCGCCCAGCGCAGGCCGCCCGACAGCGAGGTGCGCTCGTCCACCCAGTCGGCCGCGGAGATCCCGGCCTCCTGCGCACCCTTCGCGATGCGCTCGCGCGGCTTGAGCTTCGAGTCGCCGTTGAGGTCCTCGCCCGGCTGGGGCGGGCGTGGCCGGAGGCCGTCGGGAATGGGCGGCGCTGGGAGCTTCAGCTTCATGGCTACCTGTCCGGGAGGGCCGGGGTCGAGAAGCGGGCGGGATAGGCGTACTGGCCGATGCCGTCGAGCGGCTCGCCCGGGTCGCGCGGCGAGAAGCGCTCGAGCTGGGAGTTGACGCTGTAACGGGGACCGAGCTGGACGCGGTTGCCGCGGATGCGGGTGAAGAAGCGGTCCAGCGGGCGCACGGGAGGCCCGCCGGTGCGCTCGCCCCTGAAGTTGTAGACCCCGCCGTGGCAGGGGCAGATGAAGCGCTCGGAAGCCTCGATGTAGCGCACCGGGCAGCCGAGGTGCATGCAGCGCGTAGAGATCGCGACGATCCGGTTGAACTGGTCTGCGGGGTCGGTGTCCACCTTGGCATTGCGCTTGCGCACGTATACGGTCGACTTGCCCGCCTCGCCGATCCCCGCGACGATCTGAATCGCCTTGGGGGTGTACGTGATGTCCGTGAAGTCGTCGAGCGACCCGATGTCCTGCCAGCGGAACTCCTGGCGCTCGAACACCGGGCCCAGCGCGAAGCCCAGCGCAGGGAGCGCGAACGCCGCCGCAGCGATGCCGCCGAGCGCGTTTGCGCTACCGACCATGAAGCGGCGGCGGGTGACGGTCTCGCCCTCATAGGCGCCCGGAATGTTCCGGTCGGCCGTGTAGCGGGACTTGGCGTTCTTTCTGCGATCGGGCACGGGCGGAAGGGGATTGAATAATACCCTCGGAAAGCCTACGGGCGGAGCGCCGGCCGCGGCTCAGAGGCTCAGCGCTCGGGCGCCAGCTTCGACCCACGTTGGCGCGTGGTGGCGAGCAGGGCCTGCGCCGCACCGGGGTCCCCGGCCCGCGCGGCGCCCTTGGCGGCGTCGTGGCCGTCGGTCGAGCCCCATCCCACGGCGACCGCGCCCGCCTCCCACACCGCGTCGGCGAGCGGGGCGTCGCCGGCGGCGTGCGCGCGTGCACTGAGCGAGATCACGTCGGCGAGCTCGCCCACCGCGTCCAGGTCGCCAAGCTCCGCGAGCCGCGCCAGGCCGAGTGCGAACAGCCGATCGCCTGCCAGCAGCGCGAGATCGGGGTCTTCGGTAGCCACCACCCGCGCATGCTCCGGTCCCGCGTAGTGAAGGAGATAACCCTCGCGGATGGCCTCGACGAGCAGCTCGTAGTCGTGCTCGCGGCCCTCGGCCCGCGGTCCGGCCGCCGCCAGCGGGCCGAGACGACCAGCGCCGTCCGCGCGTGGATCGGGGGCCACTACCGCGGCGGCGAGCGGTCCGCCCTCCTCGCGCAGGAGGGCGGCGAGACGGCGCAAGGCGCTCATGTCGCCGCCCGCTTCATCCCGCCACCTCCGCGAACGCGGCCACCGCGGCCTCGGCCGTGCGGGCGATGTGCTCCTCGCCGTGGGCGAGGCTCGGAAACCAGGCCTCGAACTGCGAGGGTGGCGAGTAGACGCCGCGAGCGAGCAGCGCCCGGCACCATTGCGCATGAGACTCGAGGTCGCACGCCGCGGCGCCCGCATAGTCCGTGACAGGGGTGGCAGAGAAGAAGACGGTGAGCAGGCCGGGCGCGCACGCGACCTGGACCGGGACTCGATCGGCGGCAGCATCGCGCAGCGCGGAGGCGAGCTCGGCGGTGATGGTGGAGAGCCGGGCGTACGCGGCGTCGTCGAGCAGCTCCAGCGTGGCCAGCCCCGCGGCTACGGCAAGCGGGTTTCCGGAGAGCGTGCCTGCCTGGTAGACGTCGCCGGCGGGCGCGACCCGCTCCATCAGCTCGACTGAGCCTCCATAGGCGGCCGCGGGCAGGCCGCCGCCGATCACCTTGCCCATGATCGTGAGGTCGGGGGTCACGCCGGCGAGCTCCTGGGCGCCGCCCGGCGAGAGGCGAAAGCCGGTGATCACCTCGTCGAAGACCAGCAGCGCGCCGCTCTCGTCGGCGAGCTGCCGCAGCGAGGCGAGGAACTCGGGCGCGGGCGGGACGAGGCCCATGTTGGCCGGCCACGGCTCGGCGAGGATGGCCGCGAACGGCTCGGCGGCGACCGCCGCCTTCACTGCGTCCAGGTCGTTCCAGGCAACGATCCGCGTCGTGGTCACCGCCGCCTCCGGCACCCCCGGGCTCGACGGGATCCCCTGCGTGGCCAGTCCCGATCCCGCCTGGGCGAGCAGCCCGTCGACGTGTCCGTGATAGGCGCCGGCGAACTTGAGCAGCCGCTCGCGGCCGGTAGCCGCCCGGGCGAGGCGGATCGCGCTCATCGCCGCCTCGGTTCCCGAGGAGGTCATGCGCAGCATCTCGACGGCCTCCATGCGCCGGCAGACCTCTTCTGCCAGCGCGACCTCGCCGGCGGTGGGGGCGCCGAAGGTGGTGCCGAGCCGGGCGGCGCCGGTCACCGCCGCGACGATCTCAGGGTGCGCGTGCCCGTGGATCAGAGGGCCCCACGAGCACACCCAGTCCACGTAGCGGTTGCCGTCGACGTCCACCAGCTCGGCGCCGCTGCCGTGGTCGACGAACACCGGGTGCGAGCGTCCGATCGACCGCATCGCCCGCACGGGCGAGTTCACCCCACCCGGAAGGACCCGGATGGCGCGGCCGTAGAGCTCCGCCGAGCGCGTGTCGCGGAGCGAGACGGTCACGGAGCGCCGGCGCTCGCGCGCGAGGCGACGCTCACGAGTGCGCCCGCTCCCACTCCTTGAACTCGTCGGTGAAGTACAGGAGGCGGATCTTCTTGAACTCGGTCGATGAATACAGCGTCGCGCGCTCCTCGATCCCCGTGTCCGCGGCGATGGCGTCGAGGATCGCGTCGCATTCCTCCTTGGAGCGCCCGTGGGCCATGGTGAACACCGAGTAGGGCCAGTCGGGGTAGGTGGGGCGCTGGTAGCAGTGCGAGATCCCGCGGAACGCGGCCATGCGCCCGCCGACCTCCATGATCCGCTCGTCGGGGACCCCCCACACGCCCATGCCGTTGGCCGAGAAGCCCGCGCGGCGGTGAAAGAGGATCGCCGCTACCCGGCGCAGGAGGCGGCGCTCGCGCATCGCGCGCAGGTGCTCGAGCAGGCGCTCGACCGGGATGCCGAGCTCGCGCGCCGGTGCCTCGTAGGGCTCGGGCACGACTGCCCAGTGCCCCTGGGTCGCGCGGATCACGGCGACGTCGAAGGCGTCGTAGGGCTGCGGGTCGACTTCGGCCGGCGCGACCGCCTGCGCGGCGGAGGTCAGCGCCGAGGTGTCGCCCTCCATCTCCAGGTCCATGCGGATCTTGAAGAGCTTGAGCGTGGGCAGCTGGCGGATGGACTCCGCTCCGATCTCCAGCGCCAGCGCGTCGAGCGTCCTCTGCAGGCCGAGCTCGGAGTCGGGCTCCACGGCGATCGTGAACCACAGGTTGAAGTCGTGGTTGCGCAGGTAGTTGTGGGAGACGCCCGGATGCGCGTTGATGATCCGCGCGGCGCGATGGGGGTTGTCGGCCGGGACCTTCGCCGCCACGAGCATGGAGCGGTAGCCCAGCGCGCGCGTGTCGAAGATCGGGGTGATCTCGCGGATGATGCGCTCGTCGAGCAGGCGCTGGAGGCGGCGCAGCACGAGCTCCTCGTCGACCTGCGCCTCGCGCGCGACGGCGGCGAAGGGACGTGCCTCGATCGGGAAGCTGCCCTGCATCAGGTTGAGCAGGCGCCGGTCGAGGTCGTCCAGGGGTATGGCGGCCCCGCCCTTGCGGCTGCGGGTCTTGGGAACGGCTATTGCTCTCGGAGCCATGCGGCGACGTCCTTGGCGTGGTAGGTGATGACGATGTCCGCGCCCGCCCGCCGGATCGAGGTGAGGGCCTCGAGCACGGCGGCGCGCTCATCCAGGTATCCGGCGCGGGACGCCGCTTTGATCATTGCGTACTCGCCGCTCACGTTGTAGGCGGCGACGGGAACGCGCGTGGCCTCCTTCACGCGGCGCACGAGGTCCAGATACGGAAGCGCCGGCTTGACCATCACGACATCGGCGCCCTCCTGGACGTCGAGCAGCGCCTCGCGCACCGCCTCGTCGCCGTTGGCGGGGTCCATCTGGTAGCCGCGGCGGTCGCCGTAGGCAGGAGCCGAGTCGGCGGCGTCGCGGAACGGGCCGTAGAACGCCGAGGCGAACTTCGCGCTGTAGGCGATGATCGGCGTGTCGCCGAGGCCCTCCTCGTCGAGCGCGGCGCGAACGGCGGCGACACGGCCGTCCAGCATGTCGCTGGGGGCGATCGCGTCCGCGCCGGCGCGGGCCTGGCTCACCGCGGTCCGGGCGAGCAGCTCGAGCGTGACGTCGTTGTCGACCTCCCCGTCGTCCCGCAGCACACCGCAGTGGCCGTGGTCGGTGTACTCGCACAGGCACAGGTCGGCGAAGACAAGCAGTTGGGGATGTGCTTCCTTGATCGCGCGCGTGGCGAGCTGGACGATCCCCTCGTCGTCCCACGCCTCCGAGCCCTCCGCGTCCTTCGCGCTCGGGATGCCGAACAGCAGCACCGCCGGAATGCCCAGTGCCGCGGCGGCGCCGGCCTCCTCGACGGCCTGCGAGATCGACAGCCGGTCGATCCCCGGCATCGAGGCGATCGGCTCGCGCCCCTCCACCCCGGCGACCACGAACATGGGGTAAACGAGGTCCCGTGCGGAGAGCTCGGTCTCGCGTACTAGGTCGCGCAGAGCGCCGGTACGGCGCAACCTGCGCAGGCGGGTCTGGGGAAAGGCCATCCCGAGCGAGGATACCGCCGGCTCGCCGCCTTCCCGGCGGCGGCGTGAGCCGGCGAGACCGACGTTGTGCCCGTCATAGGGGGCGAACTGCAGTCTCGCGAGCGAGCGGCCACTCCCCCTCCCTCGTCGCTGCCGTTCGCCGGCGCCTGCCCAGCTACGGGCGGCGCGCGACCTCCGGCTCGACCTCCGGCTCGTCAACCTCGGGTTCGGGTTCCGCCGTCGGCGGATCGGAGGCGGCTCCGACCTCGGCGACCGGAGTGCGAGCGGTTGGTGGATCGCGCCCGCGGTCGCGCGCTGCCGCGATCGTCTCCGCGCTCGGGGTGCCCCACGGCTCGAGCACGAGGTGGCCGCGCAGGTAGGAGACGGTCTCGCGGGCTATCGCCGCTATCGGCAGCGCGAGCAGGGCGCCGATGATCCCCGCGAGCTCCGCGCCCAGAGTCAGGGCGAAGATGACCAGCAGCGGGTTGATGCGCAGCGCCTGACCGAACACCAGCGGCGCCACGACGTGGCCTTCGAGCTGTTGCAGACCGACGAACAGGATGCCGACCCACACGGCGGTCAGGGGGTCCTGGAAGAGGGCGACGAGGATCGGCGGCAGCGCGCCGAGGATCGGGCCCACGTAGGGGACGAGCTCCATGAGCCCGAAGAAGGCTCCGAAGAACAGGGCGTAAGTCTGGCCGTCCGGGAAGATGCCGATCGCCCCGAAGATCCACAGCGCGACCCCTGCCCCGGTCCCCATCGCGAAGCTGAACAGCAGCTGGCCCCGCATGTAGCCGAACACCGCGCGCTGCACGCGCGTCGGGTAGTCGTCGTCGCTGCTGCCGTCCCCCGGCGGCATGATCGAGCGCACGAGCGCCCCTATCCGCTCGCCGTAGAGCAGCATGTAGATCGAGAGGACGAGGATCAGGACGAGCGCGATCGTCGCCTCGACCACCTTCTGCAGCAGGTCGCTGGTGAACGCGACGAGATCGCCCGAGCCCCGCAGGACGTT
>JBBQNQ010000062.1:0-17380 GCA_038330095.1 Solirubrobacterales bacterium | reverse complement strand
CACACTGCCCAGCGAGCGCCATGTCGCCAGGCCGACGGCCACGGTCGCCAGCACGAGGATGAGCCCGGCGTGGTTCGCGACGTTCCAGCCGCTCGCGCCGGTCAGCTTGTCCCAGGTCAGCGCCAGCGAGGCCATCAGCATGATGGCGCCCAGTGCGGCGATGACCTCTCCGAGCACGAAGCGCGGACGCTGGTCCGCCGCTCGTAGTGGCGCCCAGGGAAGCGCCTGCGTGCGGTCCGTGAACGGCTCGGCCGCAGACGGCTCGGTCGGCGTCTCGCGGGGCGGCCGCGTGGCGGGGGCTGACGGAGACGGCGTGACGGGCGCTGAAGGAGGCGGCGTGGCGGAGGCTGACGGAGGCGGCGTTGCGGGCGCCAACGGGGGCGGCGTGATGGGCTGGACCGGAGGCGGCGCGACGCGCGCGGCCGGAGGCGGCATGACGGGCACGGCGGACTCCGCCGCGACCGGCGCCGGGCCACGGACGCTCACGTGCGCCATCGTCTGCGCGTTGACGAGCTCGCCCTTCTCGGTGCGCCCGCCGGCGGTGACGGTCTGGTCGAGGTCCGCCCACGGCGCCGAGGTCCAGGTGATCGAGCGCTCGAGTCCTGCGTCCAGCGAGAAGGGGCCCTCCAGCAGTCGGCCCTCGCCGTCGAGCATGCTCACCTCCGATAGCGGCGAGCCGCCCTCGTTGCGAACCGACGCGCTCCAGGTCACCGGTGCGCCGGGCGGGATCTGCGATGGCTGCGCCGACAGCGAGAGCTCGAGCTTCGGCACGGGTGGCGGCGCGGGCGGCGACGAGACGTCGAAGATGCGTCCGTCGGCGACGCGCATGAACAGCACCGGGGTGCCCCACTCGATGTCGTTGTGGTCGGCGAAGATCGCCTTGCGCGCTTCGGCCAGCGCCGCATCGACCGGATAGCCCGCCGCCAGCGCCTCATAGAACCCGCCGGCGAAGATCACCGCCGCCTGGTCGGTGATCTCGAACTGCATCGCGATCACCGCGGGAAGGTTGCGCTGGACGAGGCTCGCGGCGACCCCTGCGAAGGGATCGTCACGCGCCGTGCGCGCGCCCTCGCAGGCGTTCAGCACAGCGAGGCGCAAGGAGGTGCAGTCGTGCAGGATCGTCCCCAGCTGGCTTCCGCTCACCGCCCGTCCACGCTCCTCGTCGTCCTCGAGCAGCAGCAGGCCATCCTCGGCCTGCGCGTCGTAGAGGCCGTGGCCGACGTAGTGGAAGACGTGGAAGTCCTCGTGGCGCAACTCGCGCAGCAGGGCCGAGAGCGTCGCCTCCTCCAGCCACTTCAGCTCCACCGCTCCGGCCTCGATCAGCTTGCCGAGCGCGCCCTCGAGGTTCGCGCGCTCACGGGAGACATCGAGGGGCACAGCGTCGCTCGGGCTGCTGACCATCGCCAGGATGCGCAGCGGAGGCTGAACCTCGAGCGGACGGCGGGGCCGCGGGAGATCGAGGTAGCGCACGACCGGGGTCCACGCGGAGATGGCCAGGAAGTTCGGGTCGTCGTACAGGTACTCCCAGGGCAGGTGCATCAGCTCGGGCACGTCGGTGAGATAGAGCGTGATGCGCAGCCCGCGGCCGGCGTTGTCGGCGCTGGTCAGGGCCGAGTGGTAGACGTCGCGCACGTCGCGCTGGACGAGCGACTCGAACAGCCGCCCGCCGAAGCGCTTGGCCTCGTGCATCTCCGAGGACTCCATGCGCCGCCGCCCCCGGGTAGACCGGCTCGCGCGCAGGACGAAGTTCTCCACCTCGACGTCGCTGAACGGCAGCTCGAAACTGCCCGACGCCTCGCCGCTGGAGGCGCTGCAGAAGATCCGGTACGCGCCGCCCTGCGCGCGCTCTAGCCGGAGCTTCAGCTCGTCGTAGTCGTGGACCTGGACGGGCACGGCCCTCGCCCCACTACTTGTCGGCCCAGGTGAGCATGACCCGGAAGTTGGCCTCGCCGCCCGTACGCGCGACGATCACACCCGTGTCCGCGCTGACCTTCAGGCCGAACTCGACGACGATCTCGCTGGGATTGGCCGCCGCCCGCAGCTTCGCGACGATCGCACGCGATGCCGGGGCGACGCCGCCGAGAGCCTCCTCGAACGTCTGCGTCGCCGCGGTGACCATCTCTCCGGGGCGCCCTGAGCGGGTGACGGGACCGCCCGGTCGCCCGGCGGACCCTTCCTCGACCTCAAACCGGATCGAACCGCCGTCCTCGAGCGGCAGATCGACAAGGTGCTCCATGGTCCGCTTTCCCCTTCCTCCTCTGGCCCTACGGAACGTACTCCGGACCTGAGGCGTTGTCGAGGCTGGGCGAATCCCTGCGCTGAGCGGGTGAGATAGCTTTTCGCGGCTTCCATGACTGACTTCGCCCAGACGATCGCGCAGGCCTACGCCACCGAGGGCGCCGCGCTGGACCTCGGCCGCGGCGTTCACGACGGGAAGCTGGTCGGAGAGGCCGTCGTCCAGGTGCCACTGAAGATGGTCAACCGGCACGGCCTGATCGCGGGCGCCACCGGCACCGGCAAGACCAAGACGCTCCAGGCGCTCGCGGGCCAGCTCTCGGCAGCGGGCGTGCCGGTGTTCGTCTCAGACGTCAAGGGGGACCTGTCGGGAATCGCCGCCGCCGGCGAGGACGGCAGCGCCGCCAAGAAGCGAATGGACGAGCTCGGCATGCCGTTCGCGCCGACCGCCTACCCGACCGAGTTCCTGTCCCTGGGAGGCATCGGTCCCGGCGTGCCGGTGCGCGCCACGGTCTCGGATTTCGGCCCCCAGCTCCTGGCCAAGATCCTCAAGGCCAACGACACCCAGGAGCAGAGCCTCTCGCTCGTCTTCCACTACGCCGACACGAAGGGGCTCCCGCTGCTGGACCTGTCGGACTTGCGGGCGCTGCTGACCTATCTGTCCTCTGATGAGGGCGAGGCAGAGCTGAAGGGCATCGGCGGGCTGTCGCCGGCCACGGTGGGGGTGCTCCTGCGTGGGCTGGTGGCCGTCGAGGACGGTGGCGGAAACGAGTTCTTCGGCGAGCCGCAGTTCGCCATCGGCGACCTCTTGCGCACAGCACCCGACGGGCGGGGAGTCGTCTCGTGCCTGGAGCTACCGGCAGTCCAGGACAAGCCCGCGCTGTTCTCCACCGCGCTGATGTGGATGCTGGCCGAGCTCTTCGAGGAGCTTCCAGAGGCGGGCGACCTCGACAAGCCCAAGCTCGCGTTCTTCTTCGACGAGGCGCATCTGCTGTTCGACGGGGCCACCGACGCGTTCCTCGACTCGGTCGCTCAGACGGTCCGACTGATCCGCTCCAAGGGCGTGGGGATCTACTTCGTGACCCAGACGCCGAAGGATGTCCCTTCCGAGGTGCTGGGCCAGCTGGGATACGCGCGTGACCGCGCCCCTGTCGCGCATGGGCCCCGCCGACGACGTAGACGCCGCAGCCAAGGCGTCGCCGCTGTTCGCCAAGTACGGGACGCGCACCGACTCACAGAGCGCCCGCGAGATCCTCGCGGCGCGCCTGGAGCAGCCCGCACCGGTGCCCGCGGCGGCGGAGCCGGACAAGCCGGCGCCAGAGCCCGCGCCCGAGCACCGCGAGGCGGCCAAGGCCGCCGGCGGAGGCATGGCCGGCGTCGGGGCGTTCTTGAAGTCGCGGCAGGGCAAGGCGCTTCAGAAGCAGGTCACCCGCGGCGTGTTCGGTCTCCTGAAGAAGGCGATGTAGAGAGGGGCTCACCGTCGCGCAGTGCCGGGGGGCTCGTACCGCCCGAAGTTGCCGAGGGTCACGATGGTTCGGATTGAGCTTGGACATCGAGCCCTCGGCGTGCTCGAAGGGCTTTCGCTGCGCCGCCATCCACGCGGCGCGCCAGGTCAGGAGGCGAGCCGCATCGATGTCGGCGGCGACGTCGGCGAGCGGGAAGGAGACCCCCTGGTTCTCGATGATCGGCTGGCCGAACGCCTCGCGCGACACGGCGTAGTCGCGCGCGAACTCCAGCGCCGCGCGGGCGATCCCGATCGCCTGGGCGGCAACCATCGGCCGCGTGCGCTCAAAGGCGCCCAGCGCGGCCGAGCTGCGCCGCTGTACGGCCGCTGCGGCGCCCCCTTCCTCAGCGGTCTGGGCCGGGGGCGGCGTGCCCTTCTCCGCTTCCTTACCTTTAGCGATCCGTTCGGCCAGGCGCTCGTCGCCACCGAGCAGATGATCGGCGGGCACGCGGCAGTCTTCGAACAGGATCTCCCCGGTGTGCGACGCGCGGCAGCCGAGCTTGTCGAGCTTGCGCAGCAGGGTCAGTCCGGGCGTGCCCTTGGGCACGATGAACACACCCTGGCCGCGATGGCCGGCTTGTGGATCCACCGTCGCCACGACGACGTGGACGTCGGCGATGCCACCGTTGCCGATGAAGACCTTCTGGCCGTCGATCACCCATCCGTCGTCGTCCTTGCGCGCGGTCGTCTGGATCGAGCGCACGTCGCTGCCGCCGCTGGGCTCGGTCACAGCCAGGGCCGCGAGCTTGAGATCCCCGGGTGTACCGAAGCACTCAGGCGCCCAGCGCACGAGTTGCTCGTCGGTCGCCGCCTGGCGGATCGCGGCAAGCGCCAGCGCGGGCATGACGATCGACAGCCCGATGCCTGCGCAACCCCAGAAGAGCTCCTCCATGAGGATCGGCAGCGACAGCCCCGTCGGGTCGGCCGAGAGCTCTGCGTAGAGCTCCCACTTGTACAGGCCCTGCTGGGCAGCCTCCTCGATCACCGGCCACGGGAACTCCTGGGCGCGGTCGTACTCCGCCGCCGCGGGGCGAATCACGTCGCGCGCGAAGCCGTGCGTCTTCTCGCACAGCGCCTGCTGCTCCTCGGTGAGCTCCAGGGTGAAGCTCATGACCGCCGCTCCTCCCGCTCGACATTCTCAGCCCGCACGAGGCGGGCCATCACCTCAAGACCGTTCTCACTCATCGGACTTCCCTCGCTCGGCGATGTAGGACTGCGGATCGAAGCTGGCGAGGGGGTTGCCCAACTCCTCGCGCGCCGACATCTCGTAGACGGCCTCACCACGGCTGAACGCGACGAGGTGCATCTCGAGCGTCTCTGAGACCGGCGAGCGCAGCTCGCCCGCCTGAGTTTTCTCCAGCATCTGGTCGACGAAATCGTGACTCATCAAGCCTCCCGCGGCTGAGCTCTATCAGGGGGACTCTACGTCGCCCGCCTCGAGCGCTTGAGCCAGGGTTCGGACGTGAGGAGGGTGCGCGCGATCTTGTCCTTGCAGCCGTTGCTCACCTCGGTGAGCCGCAATGTCTTCCCGCTGAGCTTCCACCGGTACTCGCTCTCAACTGGAGCGGGGGCGCCGGCGCACTCCTCCTGTGCAACGCTGGAGGCCGAAGCAGTCCACGTGTTGCGGGAAGTGGCCGCCGACTTCGAACGCCCGGTGATGCACTTGGATACCGAGCACAACTTCCCGGAGGTGATCGAGTTCCGCGACCGTCGCCTCGCAGCACCGGGTCCCAGGAGAGGCGCGACGTGACGTGGCACCCGTCCGCGCTCGGCCGAGGCGAGCGCTGGCAAGCCACAGGCCAGCGCGGTGCCACCGTCTGGCTGACCGGCCTGCCCGCATCCGGCAAGTCGACCATCGCCGTGGCACTGGAACGGGCCCTGGTCGATGCTGGGCGCACCGCCTACCTGCTGGATGGAGACGACATCCGTCGCGGCCTCTCCGACGATCTCGGGTTCGCCCCGGGCGACCGCGCCGAGAACATCCGCCGAGTCGGCCAGGTGGCGCGGCTGTTCGCCGACGCGGGCATGGTCGCCGTGGTCTCGCTGGTCTCCCCTCTGGCCGCGGATCGTGCGGTGGCTCGCAAGCTGCATGAAGCCGCCGGGCTGACGCTGCTGGAGGTTCACGTGAATACGTCCGCGGAGGAGTGCGCCCGCCGCGACCCTAAGGGCCTGTACGCCAAGGCCAGGGCCGGAGAGATCAAGAACTTCACCGGGGTCGACGCGCCGTACGAGGCACCGGAGAGCCCGGCGCTGCGGATCGACACGGCCGAGCAGGATGTCGCTCAGGCCGTGGCCAAGATCGTCGAGCTCCTGGACGCTGTCGAACCCTGATCGCGGGCAGGGCTCGCCGGGTCAGTCGCGAGCGCCGAGCGCGACCGCCACCTTGCGTCGCTGCTTGGCGGTGTCGCGGGCCTTCTCCCGCGCCAGCAGGGTGATCGCCTGTGTGATGGCGGTGTCGATCTCCGCGCCCCAAAGCGGGCGTTCGACCTTGCCGGCGAGGCCGCCGAGGGAACGCCCGAGGCCGCGCCAGCTCAGGCCGAGACTGGCGAGCACGGTCCCGGCGCCCGCCACCACGGCGGCGTCCGTGGGAGTGCTCGTGATGAGCAACACGCCACCGCCGAAGAGCGCGACGATCAGGACGACGAGCAACCAGAACCGCTGGAGCACCGTCCACGCCAACGCGCGCATCCGGCGGGAGAGGCGCTCCGCGGCGTCCAGGTAGTCCGGGATCTCGAGCATGTCGGGACCCCACTTCTCCCCGGACAGCAGGGTCCGCCACAGCTCGCCCTGGCGCGAGAGCTGGAGCCACGTCTCCTCGTTCTCGGGCGCCACCTCGCTGCCCGTCTCGATCGACTTGCGCCACTCAACGACAGACGCCCGCACGCTGTGGCCGGCGTGCGCGGCCAGCGCGGAGCTCAAGTCGTCGATGCCCGCCACCAGCAGCGCGACGCGCGGGCCCGTGAGATGGCTCTTCAGCGTGGCCTCCGGCGTCGGGCGCGACGTGAGGTTCAGCAACGCTCGTCCGACAAAGTACGCCTTGCCAAGGCGGACGTCGGTGGCGCTGAGCACGGCCAGCGCCTTGCTGTCCACGTCGGCCGCAGCGTCCCTGCGCGCGTCTGCCTCCGCCGCCGCGAGGCACTTCTCCAGCTCCTCGGTCGGCAGCGACAAGGCGGTCTTTGTCACCAGCTCCTTGAGCTTCGCGAAGGCGACCTGCGCGTGGCTTCCGCAGAAGTCCACCACCTGCGCATCGGTGATCTCGTCGATTGCCCCCAGGTCGCCGCGCGCCGCGGCCGCGGTCAGGCGCGGCTCTCCCGGATGGGCCAGCGCCGCCAGGTACCACCCGAGCGCCACGGCCGCCGCGACCTCTCCCTGGGCCTTGGCCGACTCCTCATCGCGCACGGCCGAGACCAGCGCGTCCCCGAAAGCGGACGCCAGGTCCGACGGCCTCCCGTTGCCAGCCTGGGGCGCAGGCTCATCGGCCCGCTGGATGTTCGCCATGCGATCCTCCGGTCCGCGACGTCGCATGCGAGCCGACCACAGCGGGCGCTTCGCGTCAAGTGGCGTCCGGCGCGCCGGGCCTGGCTTAGCGAGTTCACGCCGGAGCGCACTTGGCCCACGGCTTCTCGGGGGTGGCGACGCCGCGCCCGAGGGGCCCGACCGCCCAGCCGCGGCGGCGGACCTCGGTGATCAGGCGCTCCGCGAGACTCGCGGTCTCTGCGCCCACGGGGTCGTGCATCAGGATCACCGAGTCAGGCCGCAGCGCCGACGCGGGGCGCGACTCCTCGGCGATGTCGCGCCACATGCGCTCCGCGTTGTGCCCGGCCCAGTCGCAGGTCTCAAGCGTCCAGGTGACGACCTCGAGACCGTGGGCGTGGGCGACCTCGGAGGTCTCCGGCGTCTTGATGTGGCCGAACGCCGGGCGCCACAGCGTCGGCGAGTTGACGCCGGCGTGCTCGCTCAGTGCGGCGAGCACGCGCTCGACGTCGCGGCTGATGTGGTCGTGCGACATCTCGCGGTGCGAGCGGTGCTCCCAGCAGTGCGGCTGGAGTTCGTGCCCGCGCGCGAGCGCCTCGCGCGCCAGGGCGGGATGGGCGGCGAGGTGGTCGCCGCGGACGAAGAACGTGGCGCGGGCGGCGTGACGCTCGAGCGCGTCGAGGATCAGGGGCGTCCCGCGCGGGTCGGGCCCGTCGTCGAAGGTCAGCGCAACGTTCGTCACACGCGACGAATCATCCCCGTTACGCGCGCGCGCGCCAGCCCCGGCTGCTCTAGGTGTCCGAGGCGAGGCGGGTCAGGGTGCCGGGTGGGCAGACCGGCCCGCCTGTCGCGCTTGGCTATGCCTGCCCGGAAATCAGCCGCTCGAGCTTGGCGAAGCTGTCCGTCCAACCATCGCGGTGAAGCGCACGGCGCGCCTCGGTCTTGAACGGGCCCTGCGAGAAGACGACCTCGGTCGATCCGCCGAGATCTCGAAATGACAGGACGACCGCGGTCTCGACGTCGTCGTCGTCCGGATCCTCCCAGACGAAGGTGTAGGCGAGGCGCGCAGGCGGGTCGACTTCCCGGAACCGCCCAGTCAGATAAAAACGATCGCCGTCCGGCGGCTGCATCTCGATCCGATAGCTCTCTCCGACCCGAGGCTGGAACTCCAACATCGGGGTCTTGAAGCCCTCCGGCCCCCACCACTTCGCTAACTCATTGGGATCGCTGACGGCCGCGAACACGGTCGATGGAGCCGCTGGCAGAACGCGCTTCATCTCGAGCGTAAGCTCGTCCGACCGCACCACGATTCGTTGATCCTATCCAGCGGCCTGTGTGGCTCCTCCTCCCGAAGGCCGAGTCACGTGCGCATCGCCTCCTCTCACGCCCAGGAGGCCGCCGGCCGGCCATTGGCCAAGTCTAAGTCAAGGGGTGAGCGATGATTCCGGCCCGGAGCGAAGGTCATAGGGGCATGAACTCAGTCACCTGCCAGATCTCGATATCGCTCGACGGCTTCGTCGCCGGGCCCAACCAGAGCATGGACAACCCGCTCGGAGAGGGCGGGATGCGCCTGCACGAGTGGGCGTTTGCCACCGACAGCTGGCGCGGCCAACACGGACGAGACGGCGGCGAGCGCAGCGCCGACTCCGAGGTCGTCGACGAGGCCGTCAAAGGCGTCGGCGCGCAAATCATGGGCCGCAAGATGTTCGGCGGCGGCGACGGGCCGTGGGACGAGTCCTGGACGGGCTGGTGGGACGAGGACCCGCCGTTCCACACACCGGTCTTCGTCCTCACCCACCACCCGCGCGAGCCGCTCTCGATGCAGGGCGGCACGACGTTCACGTTCGTCACCGACGGAATCGAGTCCGCGCTCGAGCAAGCCCGGACGGCGGCCGGGGACAAGGACGTCGCGATCGCCGGCGGCGCCAGCGCCGTGCAGCAATATCTCGCGGCGGGAATGCTCGATGAGCTCTACCTCCACATCGTCCCGGTCATCCTCGGGTCGGGCGAGCGGCTGTTGGAGAACGTCGGCGACCCCGTCCTCGAACCCCTGAAGGTGGTCTCCTCGCCGGCGGTGACTCACGTGAAGTACCGCGTCGTCCACTAGAGGCCCCGCGAGAGCTGGAGCACGAGCAGCGAGGCGATCGCCGCGAGGCAGAGCACGTGGTCCCGAAAGATCGATCTCGCGAGACGGCTCTGGACGGCCACCGGGTCGGTCCGGGCCCCCAACCGCACCGCGCTGGGCACGGTGTGCGCGCCTGCGAGCGAGATCGCTGATACGGCGAGCACGAGCGACGTCCATCCCAGCCACGGCGACGAATCGCCCTTGGCCAGCTGAATGCCGATCGCCGCGACCGTCGCGACCATCACGACGGCGATTAGCCGGTTCATCGGTCTCGCGCTCGTCGTCACCCGCCGGTAGTAGCCGGCGATGGACGCGAGCACCTCCTCGGGCAGCTCACCTCCCCGCGCCGGGTGGCGAAGTACTTGCACGTCGAACATCAGGTCGAACCACAGCACTGCGAGCAGGAACCCGCTCCCAGCCGTCACCACCGCGGTCACCCCGGCGAGTATGCCAGCGAGCGACCACGTCCCTGGGATCATTGACGCGATGGCCGCGGATCCTGCGAACGACCCGGATGCTGTTCATCTTCACCCCTGGCGGCTTCGAGGGCGTGCTCAGGGAGGTCAGCCGCCCGGCCGAGAACCGCAGCCTGCCGCCCGCAGGGGACGACACACCACCCTCCGACGAGGACATCCAGCGCTTCCAGGCCGCGATCCAGGCACACGGCTGCGAGCTGCTGGAGTGAGGAGAGCCGCGCGCTCCAAGCCCGAGCGCGCCACGTCGTCCCCTCGGCTTCAGGTGATCACCCGTTGGCGGCCGAGCAGTGTCGCGTGGATCTCCTGGATGGCGGGGCCGGGCGGGATGCCGAGCTCGTCGCGGAGCACCGTGCGGGCGCGCTCGTACACGCGGAGGGCTTCGGCCACGTTGCCGCGCGCGGCGAGGGCCTGCATGAGCAGCCTGTAGCCGGTCTCGCGGAGAGGGTTATGCTCGAGCAGGCGTCGCGCCGCTCGCTCCGCGCCCGCGATCTCGGTGCCGCCCAGTCCGAGGCAGGCGGCGGCATACGCTTCCAGCGCGCTGTCGAGCGAGTCGTCGAGGCGTCGCCGCCACGAGTCCAGCCACGGTAGGTCGTCATGGTCGGGAAGCAGCGGGCGCGCGGTCACGTAGCGCGCGCATAGCGCGGCGCTCCAGGCGCGGGCCCAGTCGCCTTGTACGACGCCCGACTCGGCACGATGCAGGGCGGCCAGCGCCTCCTCGACATCGACCCGGGCACCGGCAGGCAGGGCGATGTGCACGCTGCCGCGACCGGCGAGGACGTCCGCCCCCACGACGGCGCGCAGCTTGGACAGGAGCACGGTGAGCGCCGAGGCGTGTTTGGCCGGCAGCGCCCTGGCCCAGATCGCCTCGATCAGCTCGTCGCGACCGACCGCGCGCGGTCGGTGGAGCACCAGGTACGCAAACAGCAAGCGACCCTGCCGGCTGGGGAAGTGCTGCTCGACACGGCGGCCGTGGAGCTCTACCACGAAGCGCCCGCAGAGCTGCACATAGGTGTTGTCCGCGCGCTCCAACCTCGCTCCAACCTTTCGGTCAACATACGCGAAGGGCCGGGAGCCGACAATCGCCCTCGATACCAACCCATGGCCAGGCAGATCACATGCGAATGCGGCGAGGTCGTCCGCGGCGAGACAGAGGGTGAGGTCGTCGACCTCACCCTGGACCATCTCCGCAGCGACCATCCCCAACTCGCCGACCGCATCACGCGCGACGAGATCGTCGCCCTGATCGAGGTCGTCGAGTAGCCCCCTTCGCTCGCGCACGCCCGGCCGCGAAGCCCAAGGAGTACCCGATGGCGAGCGAGCCCGACCAGCAAAGTAGCCCCGCGTCGTTCTACGCGTCACCTCAAGAGGCGCGCAACGCCAAGCCCGAGGAGTTCCTCTACCTCGCCTGCCTGCACGAAGGCACGGGTGTACGTGCGCCGGACTTCCTCGCAGTGGTCGACGTAGAGCAGGGCCGGGTTGTTCACGAGACGCCGATGCCCAACGTGGGCGACGAGCTGCACCACTTCGGCTGGAATCGCTGCAGCTCGGCGTGCCACGGGCCTGATCGCTCGCACCTGATCGTCCCCGGGTTCCGCTCGTCGCGGATCCACGTGCTCAACGTCGCCGACGACCCGCGCCGGCCTCGCATCGACAAGGTCATCGAACCGGAGGAGCTGGTCGAGAAGACGGGCTACACGCGGCCGCACACCGTCCATTGCATGCCGGGCGACAACGTCGTCGTGAGCATGCTCGGCGATCGCGACGGCGGCGGTGCCGGCGGCTTCGCCGTTCTCGACGCGCGAACGTTCGAGGTCAAGGGCCGCTGGGAGAACGGCGGCGAACTCCCGCCGTTCAACTACGACTTCTGGTATCAGCCGCGCAAGAACGTCCTGGCGTCATCGGAGTTCGGAGAGCCCAACGCCTACGAGAAGGGCTTCGACATCGACGACGTTGCCGCCGGGCGCTACGGGAGCCGGCTGCACTTCTGGAACCTGACCGAGCGCCGGGTCGAGCAGACGCTGGAGCTCGGCGAGACCGGGCTGGTACCGCTCGAGGTGCGCTGGCTACACGATCCCGGCGCCGACGAAGGCTTCGTCGGCGCCGCCCTGTCGAGCACGATGTGGCGCTTCCACCGCGACAACGGCTCCTTCAAGGCCGACCAGGTCATCGCCGTCGAGAACGTCGAGCTCGACGGCTGGCCTCTCCCGGGCGGCGTGCCCGGCCTGATCACCGACCTGCTCGTCTCGATGGACGACCGCTTCCTGTATTTCTCCAACTGGCTGCACGGCGACCTCCGCCAATACGACATCTCCGATCCCGCAAACCCGCGGCTGACCGGCCGGCTCTGGCTCGGCGGGCTGCTCGGCAAGCCGGACGACGCCGGCCGCGACCTCAGCGGCGGCCCCCAGATGATCCAGCTGTCCCTGGACGGACAACGGCTCTACGTCACCAACTCGCTCTACTCGACCTGGGACAACCAGTTCTACCCCGGGCTCCGATCGTGGCTGCTGCGAGTCAACTGCGACCCCGATGGCGGGATGGAGGTCGACCCCGACTTCTTCGTCGACTTCCACGACCGCCCCGCCCGAGCACACGAGGTCCGCCTCCAGGGCGGCGACTGCACAACGGAGATCTTCCAGTGATGAGCCTTCCCCTCGCACACGTCGCTGGCATGCCCATCGAAGAGACGCTCGGCTCGTTCACTCCGGCGCTCCTCCTGGCGTTCGGCGCCGCGTCCGCGAGCCTCCGCGCCCGCTTGCGCCGTGCGCGCCCTCCCGCCAGCCACGATGCGCCACGGCCGAGAAGGCGACGCACAGCGCGCGCGGAGCGCCGCAGATAGAAACAGTCTTTCGCATTCGCGCGGAGGGGCAGCGAATCTCGAGCCTGCCCCGACTCTGGATCAGGGTGAAGGTCGTGCCCCACCGCAGCTACACCTTGCGGCGCAGGCGGTAGAAGCGCTCGTCGAACTTGAACAGCAGCGCGATCGGGTCGGGATCGGTGTCTGCGACCTCGACATCGGTGATCTCCCATCCGGGAAAGGCACGCTCCACGTCGGCCAGGCTCGCACCACGGGGCAGCGGGCCCCTACGCCTGGGAGTGAAGCAGTCCAGGATCACGGTGGCGTCTGGGGCGGCGACGGCGCTCACTTCCCTGCCCATCGCCTCGCGCTGGGGCTCGGTCAGGCCATGGAAGGTGCCTGTGTCGAGCAGCAGCCGGAACCCCGACCCCACGCCGGCCTCCCGCAGGGCGGCGATGTCGCCGCGCACGAGGCGCATCTCGACACCGGCCTCGCGCGCGCGCTCGCGGGCGCGGCGCAGGGCCTTCTCGACGATGTCGATCCCGGTCACCTCCCAGCCCCGTTTCGCGAGGTCGACTCCCCAGACCGCGCTGCCGGTCCCGACGTCGAGCGCCCTGCCGTAGGGGGGCCCGTTGCCATTCTCCTCGCGCGCCACCAGCTCCAAGAGCTTGCTTGCGAAGGGCCGGTGCTCGGCCAGGTCCTCCCAAGGGTGAAAGCCGATCGCGTAGGAAAGCCTGTAGTTCATGGCGTGCTGCTCCCCACCGCGACTCCGGCCGCCTGAAGGTTCTCCATCACCACGGAGATCGTGTCCCTGAGCGTCTCCGTGGGGCTGAACTCGACGAGCTCCGCTCCCGCGAAGTGGACCGGCGTGTGACCGGGCGGCACGTAGTAAGCGTCGCCGGCCTCGTAGGTCTCCTCGCGATCGGAGAAGCGGAAGCCCACCTTCCCGCTGATGACGTAGCCCCAGCGGGGAAGCGCGCCGTCGAGGTTCTCGAAGCGTACGTCGAGCCCCTCTAGCGCGATGTTCGCGGACGCCGTCTCTCTGGATACCTTCGGCATGCTCGCCTCCTCGATCGTGGGTGACTGGAGAGCGAGGCTAGGCTCGCCTCGCACGGTGCGCATCGGCTGAACCACCCAACCTCGGCACCGGGCGTCGTGGGCGATTTCACCCAGGGCCGCGCGGGCGCTGTCCTCCTGCTAGGCCGGCGCGCCGGCGCCGTGTTGCAGACTGCTACGTCGGCGGGATGTTCTGGTTGAGTCGGAAGAAGTTGTCCGGGTCATAGCGGCGCTTCAGCGCCTTGAGTCGTTCGTACTTTTCCGCTCCATAGGCTTCGCGGACGCGGTCCTGACCCTCGTCCATGAGAAAGTTCACGTACACGCTTGAGTGGTGGGGCTCCAGGGCCGACCAGAAGCTGCGGCACCACTCCCGTTCCTCGTCGATGCCTTCGGCTGTCTCGCTGCTGGCGGTGATGTTGAACGTGTAACCCGCCCCGCGCCCGTTGAAGGCAGTGTGATCCTCAGGCTGGCGAGCCACCGCTCCGCCCATCTGCCAGATCGGGAAGGTCGTGACCGGAGAGCGGATTCGCATCGAGTGCTCGACGGTGATGTCGATGACGTCGTCCGTGAGCTCGGCGACGTCGCACGAACGCATGTAGTACCACCGTCCGTGAGGGAAGCTCGGGTCGAACATCGCCTGATGCTCGAGGTACGGCTTCGGCTCACACAGGTCCAGCACCGGAGAACCGAAGGCCTTCAGGGGCCGAATCACCTCGGTCCCCTCAGCGAGCGGCCCCGCATAGCAGCAGGCGACGGCTACGACCAGCTCGCCGTGGAGCTCCGGTGGCACGAAGTCCAGCGGCGGAGCCTTGCGGTGGATAACGATCGTCATGAGCTCGTCCGGCGCGTCGGCGATCCAGTCGCGGTAGAAGCGCAGAACGCTCGCCGACTGCTCGATGGGCCAGAAGATCGGGCCCGCGACCACGGTCGGACCGACCGGGTGAAGACGAAACTCGAAGTCGGTGACGATGCCGAAATTGCCGCCGCCGCCTCGAAGTCCCCAGAAGAGGTCAGGATTCTCCGTCGCGGTCGCCTTCACGAGCTCGCCGTCGGCGGTGACCAGCTCGACGCCGAGAAGCTGGTCGATGGTCAGTCCGTGCTTGCGCTGCAGCCACCCGATGCCGCCGCCGAGCGTGAGTCCCGCGATCCCCGTGTGCGTGACGATCCCGCCCGTCGTCGCGAGCCCGAACGCCTGCGTCTCGCGATCGAGCTCACCCCAGAGCACCCCGGCTTGAGCCCGCGCGGTGCGCGCCTCCGGATCGACGCGAATCCCCTTCATCAGGCCGAGGTCGATGACGATGCCGCCGTCGCAAGTCGACAGGCCCGGAAAGCTGTGCCCCCCGCCCCGGACGGCGACCTGCAGGTCCGCACGCTTCGCGAATTGAACAGCCGCGATCACGTCCGCGACCCCCGCGCAACGCGCGATCAAAGCGGGGCGGCGGTCGATCGACCCGTTCCAGACCTTGCGGTGCTCGTCGTAGGCAGTGTCCCAAGGACGAATCAGATCCCCGCGGAAGGAGCCCTCGAGCTCGCGCAACGCGGTCGCATCGAGCCTGCCCTGGGCATCGGTCGTGCTCACGCGCGTTGCGCCTCCCCGAAGACCTCGAACCTGATCCTTCACCGGGAATCATCTCACGAGCGCAGTGAGCGATTGCGGCTACAGGACGCGCGCGCGCCGGTGGTACTCGATGCCGCCGTAGTTGATCAGCGCCGTCCACGCGGTCGCGTAGTTGATGCCGATGGCGGCACCCTGCTCATAGCTCAACACCTCGGGGAGCGGCCGGAGGTTGTCGGCCAGCGTGTTGACGCGCTCGGCGTGACCGTTGTACAGCGTCACGCCGAAGACCCGCTCGCCCACCGACAAGCCGGTGACCTCGTCGCCGACCGCCGCCACCGTGCCGGCGATGTCGGTCCCCAGGACCGCAGGCGGCTTGGGCGCCGGCGGATAGACGCCGATGCGCGCTGCGACCTCCGAGAAGGCGACCCCGGCGGCCGCCACGTCGACCGTGACCTCATCAGGTCCGGGTGGCGGCAGCTCGGGGCGCTGTTCGACACGCAGGACGTCCGGCGAGCCGTGCTTGGTCATGACGACTGCTCTCATCTCAGCGCCTCCTCAGGCTGCTCACGGCGCTGCGGCAGGATCGCGCGCATGCGCTCAAGGGCCGCAGCATCGCCATCGATGCTTGCCCCTCGGCGGTGAGGCCGAGCTGGCTGAAGTCGAGCGCGATCCCCCGCTCCCGCAAGCCCTTCTCGATCAGCGGCCGAAGCCCGCGGAGCAACCTGAGTTCTACGGAGGCCTGCGCTGTACGCTGCCGCCGGTGACCGATGCCGAACCCGCCGAGCCCCCGCCGCAGCGACCCGCCCGGGCCTGCTTGGCGATGTGCACTCGCATCTGGAGCTGCTCGCGACGGTCCTTCTCGCGATCGCGGCAGTCGCGACCGCTTGGAGCTCCTACCAGTCGGCGCGCTGGAGCGGCGTGCAGACGATCGACTTCAGCAAGGCGAACGCTGCGCGCGTCGAGTCGACCCGCGCCTCGACCCAGGCGGGGCAGCAGACGCAGATCGACGTGCTCACCTTCACCCAATGGGTCGACGCGTACGCCGCGCGGGACACACGGCTCGCGCGCTTCTACTTCCAACGCTTCCGCCCTGAGTTCAAGCCTGCCGTGCGGGCGTGGATCGCCACGCGTCCGCTGAAGACCGCCAGTGCCCCGTCCACGCCGTTCGCGGTGCCCGAGTACAGGCTCGCCAAGGACGCCGAGGCGACGCGGCTCGTGGCTGATGCCGAGCGTGAGACGGCGAACGCGCGCGTCTCGAACCAGCGGTCGGACAACTACGTGCTGGCGGTCGTGTTGTTCGCCGCCGCGCTGTTCTTCGCGGGCATCAGTACGAAGCTCGTGGCGCCCACCCAGCGCGCCACGGTCCTGGTGCTCGGGTACGCGCTGTTCCTGGGAACCGTCGTCTGGGTCGTGACGTTCCCCGTCTCCATCTCGGTCTGACCACGCGTGACCGGCGCGGGCAGAGTTGCCCGGCCAGGCCTGCGAGCTGGTGGTGCGCTTCGGCTCGGGATGCGAGACAGAAGCCCTCGGGCCCGCGCGCGCGTCGCTCGAAGCCTCGCTGCGTCTACGTCGTGCACGCACGGGTGAGCCGGGCGGTAGCTTCTGATCGTCGGCTATGACCACCGTGATCTCCTTTCCAGGCGCCTCGGACGAGCAATCGGCGCTCTCCCCCACCGCGGGCTCCTGACGCCACCATGGTCGAGCGTCCGAACCCGTGCCCCGCGCTGATCGCGGTCGACGACGATGTCGACGCCCTCAGGCGGACCACGCGCGAGCTCACCGGCCGTTACGGTGCCGACTATCGCGTCGTGTGCGAGCGGTCGGCCACCGCCGCGCTCGCGCTGCTCGAGGAGATGCGCGCCGCCGGGGAGGAGGTGGCGGTCGTCCTCGCCGACCAATGGATGCCCGAGGTGGACGGGATCCAGCTCCTGGCCCGCGCGAAGGCCCTGCACCCGGGCGCGAAGCGCGCGCTCCTGATCGACTGGGGGGCGTGGGGTCACCGCCCCACCGCCGACGCGATCTTCAAGGGGATGGCCGTCGGCCACATCGACTACTACGTCGTGAAGCCTCTGTGCGCGCGCGACGAGCAGTTCCACCGCCTGGTCACGGAGTTCCTGTACGAGTGGGCGCGCGGGCGCTCCCCACGGGCGAGCGA
>JBBQNQ010000061.1:0-17440 GCA_038330095.1 Solirubrobacterales bacterium | reverse complement strand
CAAGGAACAAGACGTCCTTGTTGATGCCGGGAGTGCCGTTGTCAACGACGGTCAACACAGCGCCATCCTCGATTCCCGGAGCCAGCGGGCTGCCGGTGACCACCCCGACGGTCGCTTTGCTCCCGCCGACCGCGAGACACGTCACGCGCTTGATGAAGAACACCGAGTTGGCCACCGTTACGGCGGCCGTAAGGTCGCGGCCCCCGGGGCCGCTGACCGCCACCAGATCCAACGTCGCGACCCCTGGTGGGCCGAATGGGATGCTTGAGAAGCGGAACGCGAACTTCGCGCCGGAGGCCGCCACCACCTGCTGATCCGGCGTCCGGACGACCACCGGGAACCGCTTCTGCGCGGTCTTGCCGGCCGCGTCCGTGGCCGTACAGGTCACGGTGGTCACGCCGATCCTGAACGCGGTGCCGGACGCGGGGGAGCAGCCGACCCTCGGCGCCGGGTCCTCGTTGTCGGTCGCAGAAGCCGTGAACGACACGACCGCCCCGCCGGGGCCGGTCGCATCAGCGATGAGGTGCCTGGGCATCGCCAGCGCCGGAGGCGAGTCGACGACCGGATCGTCAACCGAGAAGTCGCCCCCCGTCACGTCGTTCACCGGCACCTGACCCGCGGAGCAGTCGGTCGGGCTTGCGCCGGTCCCAGTGCCGAACGTATCCGGGTTCAGCGCGCCCCCGGGGCCGTTGTCTACGACCTCGACGATGACGTGCCCGGAGCCATTCTGCGTATCGGTGAATCCGATGACGGCGCGACGCCCGTCCACGCGCAGGCAGGTCACGGGCCCGCTCTGCGCCCCGAAGTTGGTACCGAACGACACCCGGCCGCTGGGGTTCTCCCCGTTCGGACCGCTGGTCGCGTCGATCGCGATGTTGGAGTACTCCAATGTGATCTGGAAGGCGAGGTCCCGGGCCGCCGGCGATCCCGTCGTGCTCACGGAGTCCGCCCGCGCGGCCACCGGCAACCCCAGCAGCACAGCGACAGCCGCCACCAGCCCGATCGATCGAATCCTCAAGCTCCGCCTCTCCTCCGTGATCACCACCGAGGCTAGCGCTTCCAGACCGCCGTAAAGCCCGCGTCACCCCAGCGTCAGGCCGCGCAGGGGTCCGGGCGGCACCGCGGCCTCGACGGACACCTCGGCCGTGCGCCGCAGGCGCCGGCGCTCGCGCAGCATGGCCGGCAGCAGCGGCAGCGCCGCCGCGCTCGCCGCCAGGTGGACCCGCAGGCGCCGCTCGCGTGCGGCGTGCCAGGCCCAGCCCAGCTGGCGGTAGGCCACGCGCGCCAGCCATGCGGCGGGGAAGTGCTTGGCCACGAGCAGCAGTGTGTTGCGCTGGACCCAGGCGGCGGGCGCACGCTCCAGCGCGGACGACGAGCCCTCGCCGGCGTGGCGGGCGACGACCGGCTCATAGAGGCAGGTCCAGCCCGCCATCCGCAGTCGCAGCCCGAGATCGACGTCCTCGAGGTAGGCGAACAGGCGCTCGTCGAAGCCGCCGGCCCCCAGCACGGCCGACCGCCGGTAGACCGCGGCGCCCGCGCACGCGCTGAACGCGTCCCCGGGCTCGTCGTAGCGGCCGTCGTCGACGCTGAAGCGCCCACGCTGCTCGCAAGCGCCGTCGCGGCGCAGCAGGTCGCCCGCGTCGTACAGGACGCCGGGGTCGTGCAGGTCGACCATCTTGGTGGCCACCGCCGCCGCCCTCCCGTCGTCCTCGAGCGCGGCGCAGGCGCGCCGCAGCCAGTCGGGGTCGAGCACCACGTCGGTGTTGACCAGCGCCACGAACTCCGCACGCGCGGCTTCGATGCCGCGATTGGCGGCCACCGCGAAGCCCGTGTTCCGCCCCAACCTCAGGACTCGAGCGCCGCGAACATCAGCGAGGACCTCCGAGCCGTCCGTCGAGCCGTTGTCGACCACCAGCAGCTCGTCGGGTGGTCGGTCCTGGTCGAGCACCGACTCCAGGCACGCCTCGATCCAGCGGGCCCCGTTCCAGTTGGGGATGACCACGGCGACCGCCGTCACGCAGAGCGGCGCCAGCGCGCCGGCGGCCGGCGCCGGGCGGCCCGCCGGGCGCGCTCGACGGCCGCGCGCGGCTCCCGCTCAGAGCCCCGCGCCTGCTCGACGGCGGTGCGCATCTGGCGGCGGAAGCGCTCGACGCTGAAGCGCCGCGCGTTCTCCGTGCACGCCGCGGGATCGACCGCAGCGTCATCGAAGCCGCGGACGGCCTCGGCCAGTGAGACCGGATCGCAGCTCTCGAAGAATGTCCCGGTCACCCCGTCGACGACCGACTCGCGAGCGCCCCCGCTGGCGTGAGCCACGACCGGGCGCCCGGCCGCCTGCGCTTCCACCGCGGCGATCCCGAACTCCTCGGTGGCGGTGACGATCATCGCCCGGCAGCCCTGCGCGAGCTGCGCGATCCGCTCGTCGGATACCCGCCCCTCGATGCGCACGGTCGGCCCCGCCAGCCTGCGCAGGTGACGCGCCTCCGGGCCGTCGCCGGCGACGACGAGCGGGCGTCCGAGCCGGTTGAAGGCCTCGACCGCGACGTCGATGCGCTTGTGGGGCATCAGCTCGGAAACGACCAGGTAGTAGTCGCCGACCTCCCCGGGCGAGAAGCGCTCGGTCTGGACGGGCGGGTAGACGACCCGCGCCTCGCGGTTGAAGTAGCGCGCGATGCGCCGGCTGGTCGTCTCGGAGTTCGCGAGGTAGGCGTCGACGCGCTGGGCCGCGATCCAATCCCACTGGCGCCAGCGGCTGAAGATCATCCCCAGGGCCGCGCGCAACAGCGCGTTGTGGCGCGCCAACGTAATGTCGCGCGCGTTCCACGCGTAGCGGAAGGGGTTGTGGCAGTAGCAGACATGGACGGCGTCGGGCTCGGGGATGATCCCGTGCGCCCAAGCGCTCGAGCTCGACACGATCAGGTCATAGCCCGAGAAGTCAAAGCTCTCGACGGCGGCCGGATACAGCGGCAGCAGCGTGCGGAAGGTTCTCGAGGTCGGCCGGAGCTTCTGCAGGAACGAGGTGTTGATCGTGCGGTGGGCGAAGCGCCCTTCCGTACCGGCCTCGTCGTAGACCGGCGTGAAGATGTCGGCGTCCGGCCATAGCTCGCACAGGGCCATGAAGACCCGCTCGGCGCCGCGCAGGTCGAGCAGGAAGTCGTGAACCAGCGCGACGCGGTGTCCCGTGTCGGATGCCCCCGGCATGCGCCGCGAGTGTAACCGGTGCTTCGCCGCGCCTTCCCCTACGCCCGCTGGTCCAGCCTCTACGCTCGCCGGGATGGACGCGCTGCGCTACCTGCTGCTGGCCGCAGCGTTGCCGCCGCTGTTCCTCGCGCCGGGGTTCCTGTGGCTCCGGCGCCTGGGCGCCAGCCCGCTGCTAGCCCTCTACGCCGGGCTCGGCGTCACGGCCGGAGCGGGGGCGGCGATCGTGGGCCTTGGCGTGCTGCTGCCGGTCTCAGTGCCGGTCGCGAGCGTCGCGGGGCTCGTCCTCGTCCTCGCGTCGAGCGCGTGGTGTGCGTGGACCGCCCCCCGGCCCCTGCTTCCCGCCCGCGAGGATCTGGCGGGCGTCGGGGTGTGGCTCTTGGCCTACCTCGCGCTCGCGGCCTTCGCGGCGATCCCTTCGCGCCCGTACGCCAACTGGGGCCCCAAGATGGTCGGCCCGGAGCGGCTCGATACGCCGCGCTGGCCGGGCAGCCCGCGCGACAACACCTTCCCCTACCGGGTCGGGCAGCTCGCCCTGCACGAGCAGGGCGGCGACGAGCTCAGAGACCGCTTCGCGCCGAGCTGGTGGATCACGGACCGCACGCCGCTGACCGGCCTGGACTTCGCCTGGGTCGCCGGGGCGCTCGACGTCGGCGTGCGCGCCGACGACCCGACCCGCCTGCCGACCGCGCAGGTCCCCATGCGCACCGTCGATGAGTGGGGCTTCTGGGCCTACGACCTCGTGGCGATGCTCCTCAGCGCCGCCTCCGTGCTCGGGGTCTTCCTCCTGGGGCGACTGTGGCTCGGGGCGCGCACGGCCGCCGTGGCGGCGCTCGCCGCGGCCCTCATGCCCGGCGTCTTCCTCAACGCGCTCTATACCTGGCCGAAGCAGACGATCGCCTACTTCGTCCTCGTGGCGCTGGCGCTGGCCTGGCGCGGGCGCCCGGCAGCCTCCGGCGCCTTCGCCAGCCTCGGCTACCTCGCCCATCCGGCGGCGGTGTGGTGGCTGCCCGCGGTGGCCTTCGTGGCGCTCGCCGCCCCCGGTGGGCGCCAGCGCCGGCGCGCGGCACTGGCTCGGATCGCGGGCGCCGCGTTCGTGGTCGCCCTGCCGTGGCTGATCTTCACGAGCTTCGTGGTCAAGGCCTCCTCACGCCTGACCAGCTGGCCCCTGGGCTACCGGCTCGAGGATCCGACCGACCTGCGCGGCGGCCTGGAGAAGGCGTGGGACGTCTTCGTGGAGCGCGGGCTGCTCTACAACGTGTGGATCCGGGTGCACAGTCTCGCCGGCTCGGCTCTCCCCCTCGACCTCGGCCGCACCCCGGCAGGCACGCCCGGTAGCGGGCGGTACTCGGGCGCCGTGGGGCTGTTGTGGACCAACGCCCACGGCCTTTCGGTCTGGGGGATCGCCGGCTTCGTCCTGTTTGGAGCGGTGGTTGTGGCGATCGTGCGCCGCTGGCCCGCGGACCGCAGCGTGGTCGTGTGGATCGTGCTTCCGACCGTCGCGCTCGTCGCGGTCCTCAACGGCTACGCCTACCCGTTCGCGACGCAGAGCATGTTTCCACTGGTGGGCATGGTCGCGCTTGGCGCGGCGCTGGCGCTCACCGGAGCACGACCCGCGGTGCGCTTGGCGCTGGTCGCCGCGATGGCCGTGGAGCTCGGCACGGTGGTGTACGGAGCGCTGCTCGCACCGTTCGCGATCGGCACCGGATGGCTGGTGCTGTTCCTCGCCATCGCCGTCGCCGCCCACCTCGCCCTGTTCGGTTGGCTGCTCGCCGCGCTGGGGCTGATGCCCGCTTCAGTCCGCGTCCGGCCGGCGAAGGATCGCCGTCAGCCCGTGCCGTAGGGTCGGCGGGAGGACGCGTGCGGCCGCGCCGTACGCGCGGTGGGCGCGCGCGTTGCCGAAGTAGTTGTCCGCCCCGATCTCCTGGACCCGCAATCCCGCTCCGCCGGCGGCGGCTCCCAACTCGCCGGCCGTGTACTCGTGGAAGTGCCCCGGGTTCAGCGCTTCGCGACGGATCGGCTCGAGCGGGTTGCGCCCGGCGGCCATCCGCAGGCGCTTGTGGAGGGCAACGGCATTGGGGGTCTGGAGGATCAGCGCGCCTCCCGGGACCAGCCACGTCCGCAGGTAGCCGAGCACCACCTCGGGCGCCGTGTGCAGGTGCTCGATGACCTCGCCCATGGTCACGACGTCATGGCCCGCATCGCCCGGCTCGGGCGCCGGGTCCGCCCCGGCGTCGTTGAGGTCGAGCTCGACGTGTCGGGCGGGCGCCGAGGGCGGGAAATGAGGGTGGGCGAAGCCCAGCGTGCTCACGCGAGCCTCGGGGTAGCGCTCCTGCATCAGCCGCGTCTGGAACGATGGCCCGACGTCGAGGATCGTCGCCTCAGAACGCGCGGGGAGGCAGCGATCGACGGTCTGCAGCAGGCGCGCGTACCTGCGCGCGTGGTAGGCGACGTAGGTGGCGTTCTCGGCGTCGAGCCGGAGGTCGCCGAAGCTCGCCAGGATGTCGCGGGCGGTCAAAGCGCGCGGCACGCTACCAGCGGCCTCCGGCCGCCCTCCGGGCGCGCAGGAGCGCGCGCAGCTGGGCGGCGGGCCTCCGCGCGTCGCGGCCCGCGGCGGCCCGCGCGGGGATCCGGGCGGCGAAGGTCAGGGCCTGCGCCGCGTCGTCCAGGGCGAGCGCTCGAGACCCGAGTCGCTCGCCGACGACCTCGCGCCGGCGGGTGGCGATGAGCTCGTGCGGCTCGCCGCCGTAGTGGGGCTCGGTGGAGTGGCCTCCGGCGTGGAAGAGGGCGACCGAGGGCTCCAGGACGGTCGGCACTCCGCGCTGCGCCGCCCGCAGGCACAGGTCCATGTCCTCGAAGAACAGGAACGGGTCGGGGTCGAAGGGCCCGAGCGAATGCAGGGTCTGCGTCCGCGCGGCAAGAGCCGCGGCGATGGCCCACCCCACCCGGCGCGGCCGCGTGCTGCGCCAGGGATCGGCCGCCAGGCGTGCGCGCGCCGGCAGCACGCGCGCGTGGAGCAGCGCCGGAGCCAGCGCGGTCGCGGCCCCCGGCGCCGGATGGGCGCTGCGCTGGACCGTGCCGTCGAGGTTGAGCAGCCGTGGGACCAGCAGCGCATCGCTCTGGGAGGCGAGCGCGGCGAGCCGGGTCAGCCCACCGTCGGGGAGCCGCACGTCGGGGTTGAGCAGCACCGTGACGGGCGCATGCACGCGTGCGACACCCGCGTTGTTGGCCGCCCCGAAGCCCGTCGGGGCGGGCAGGTCCAGTACCTCCGCGCCCCATCCCCGTGCCAGATCTGGGCCGCCGTCGGTCGAGCCGGTGTCCACCGCGACCAGGTGGGGTCGCACGGGAAGGCGGCGGTCCAGCGACTCGAGCAGGTGCTCGAGCTCCGCCGCGGAGTCGTGCAGCACGACGACCAGCGTGAAGTCGTCCGGGTTCATTGCGCCGCCTCCGCGAGCGCCAGGCGTGCCTGGACCGCGGCGCGCTCCCAGGTCAGTCCCGCCAGGCGGGGGCGCCCGGCGGCGACGATGCGCTCGCGCAGCCCGGCGTCCTCGGACATCTCGAGCATCGCGCCGGCCAGCGCCTCAGGGTCGCCCGGCGGCACATAGCGCGCGCCGTCGCCGAGGTTCTCGCGCAGCGCAGGGAGGTCGCTGACCACCGGCGCGGTGCCGTGGGCGAGCGCCTCGAGCGGGGGGAAGCCGAAGCCCTCGAGGCGAGAGGGCAGCACCAGCGCGAGCGCGCCGGCGTACAGGGCGGCGAGCTCGGGATCGGACACGCGGCCGAGCAGGCGGGCGCCCGCCTCGCGCAGCGCGGCCGCCTCGCGACCCTCGCCTGCCACGGCCAGGTCGGCGTCGAGCCCGCCGCTGCGCGCGCGGCGGTAGGCCGCGGCGAGCACCTCAGGCGCCTTGCGAGGCTCCAGCGCGCCGACGAACAGCAGGTAGCGCTCCGACAGCCCGTGCCTGCGTCGCACCGCCGCCACGGCCGACTCGCTCGTGTCCCCGAGCGGTGGCTGCACTCCGGGGCGCACGACCAGCACCCGGGCGGGGTCAAGGCTCCAGCGTGCCAGCGCCTCGGCCCTCGTGGCCTCCGACACGGCGAGCACGCGCGCGGCGCGCGCGGCCTGGCGCGGCGACCGCGCAAGGCGCAGCCACGCGCGCTCGTAGCGGGTGAAGTCGCCCGGGCGCGTCTCCCACGACAGGTCGTGGAGGGTCAATACGAACGGGACCGAGGGCGAGACGGCGACGGGCACGGGCTCGGGTAGCCACACGACGTCCAGCCCGCCGCCCAGCATCCGGTCCAGGCGCGGGCGACCCGCGGCCGCCGCCCCGGTGAGCGCCACCCGCGCGAGGCGGCCCGCGGGATGGATGCGCCACTCGTCCTCGGGGTGGGAACGGCGCAGCGCGTCGAGCAGCCCACGCGTCGCCCGGGCGACCCCGCGCCCCGGCTTGACGAGCGTGCGCCCGTCCATCCCGATGCGCAGGGGCCGCATGCGGCGGTCAGGGTAGAGCGCGCAGGAGCGCGTCGATCTCCCGCGCGGTCCGATCCCAGCTCAGGTCCCGCGCGCGGGCGAGCCCCGCCGCGACCAGGCGCTCGCGCAGCGGCTCGTCCTCCGTTGCGGCCACCAGGCCGGCGGCCACCGAATCAGGGTCGTCGGGGTCGACGAGCAGCGCGGCGCCGCCGCAGGTCTCGGGCAACGCGGCCCGGTCGGCCGCGACCACGGGTACGCCGGAGGCCATGGCCTCCACGCAGGTGAGGCCGAAGCCCTCGTACTTGGAGGCGAGCACGAAGGCCCGCGCGCCCGCGTAGAGGCCGGGCAGCAGATCGTCGTCGACGTGGCCGAGGGCCCTGACCGCCGCGCGCGCCGGCTCGGCTCGCAGCTGCGGCCGCCCGCCGCCGGCGGCGACGAGCTCGACTCCTCGCGCGGAGAGAGTGCGCGCGGCGGGCTCGAGGACGGCCAGGTTCTTGCGCGCGATCAGGCTGCCCACGGTCAGGGCGTAAGGGCGCTCGAGCCCAAGCGCCGCCGCGGCGCCTGCGGAGTCGGCCTCTGGGTCGAAGCGCTCGTCGACGCCGCCCGGGATCACCGTCACCCGCTCGGGTGGCGCGCCGAGCAGCTCCACGATCTCCTCGCGCGAGAACGAGGAGTCGGTGATCACGCGCGTCGCGCGCTGCGCGAGGCGCGGCAGCAGCGCCCGCTGGTAGGCGACGTAGGCGCGCGCGTACCACTCGGGGTGCCGCAGGGCGGCCGCGTCGTGAATGATCACCACGTTGCGCGGCCAGGCCAGCGGCGCGATGTTGGCGGGCGAGAGGATCGCCGCCGCCCGCATACGAGCCGCCAGGAGCGGGAGCGCGCCCTGCTCCCAGGCGTGGCCCAGGCGATGGACCAGCCGCGGGCGCGGGCGGGCCACGACGTAGGCCTCCGGGCGCAGCTCGGGCAGCCGCCGGGCCAGCTCGCGCGCGTAACGCTCGACGCCGCCTAGCTCCGGGCGCGCCGCGGCCCGGGCGTTGATGACCACCGGTCCCGACACGCAGCGGGTGACCTTAGCGGCGCGGCCGCCCCGGCTCCGATCGCCGACCCATAGGGTGTCGGTCATGCACACCATCGCTGACGGGGTCTGGCAGCTGCCGCTCACCCCTCGCAACGGGATCAACGCCTACATGATCGGCGACGTGCTGGTGGACACGGGGATCAAGCAGTCTGCGGGCAAGATCGCCGGGCTGCTCGAGGGGCGCAGCGTCTCGGCGATCGCGCTCACCCATGCCCACGGCGACCACGCCGGTGCAGTGGCGCGCTTGGCCGCGCAGTTCGGCGTTCCCGTCCTGTGCGGCACGGCGGACCGCGAGGCGGTGCAGAGCGGCCGCCCGGTCTTCTCGCAGGCGCTCAAGCGGCCGGGCGTGAGTGCGATCGCCCATGCGGCCGGCGGGTTCGACGGCACGTCCGTCGCCCGCACCCTGAGCGAGGGCGACTCGCTCACCACCGGGTTCACCGTCCTCGACACGCCCGGGCACTCCCCGGGACACGTCTCGTTCTGGCGCGAGTCGGACCGTACGCTGATCTGCGGCGACGTCTTCTTCAACATGCACGTGCTGACCACGATTCCCGGCCTGCGCCAGCCTCCCGACGTGCTCACGCTCGACCCGGCGCGCAACAGGGAGTCCGAGCGCAGGCTCGCCGGCCTGGAGCCGAGAACGGTCGGGTTCGGTCACGGGCCCGTCCTGGGCGACGACGCCGCCCGCAGCCTGCGCGACTTCGTCGCAGCACTGCCGCCGGGCTAGAACAGCCCGAGCTGGTCGCGCTCGGACTCGCTCGCCTCCGCGCCGCGCCCGGCGCGCACCAACTCCGGTGTGGGAATGGCGAGCTCGGGCTCGGGCTCGGGAACCTCGATCGCTGGCTCGGGCTGCGGCGGCGGTGGCAGCTCGAGCAGGGCGGGAATGCGCGTGAAGTCCTCGCGCAGGGTGGCGAGCATCCGGGGCGTGTACAGGGCGGCGGCCGGGTGAAAGAGCGGGAACAGCCGGACCCTCCGCGGCCCGATCGTCCGGTCCTCGGATTGTCCGTGAAGCCTCGTGATCCCGGTCGGATCGTCGCGCAACAGCTTCGTCGCGAAGTTCCCGAGCGTGCAGATCACTCGGGGCTCGATGAGCTCGACCTGGCGCAGCAGGTAGTCCTGGCACGCGTCGATCTCGGCAGGCTGGGGGTCGCGGTTCCCGGGCGGCCTGCACTTTAAGACGTTGGCCACAAAGACGTCCTCGCGTGACATCCCGATCTCGCCGAGCAGCTTGTCGAGCAGCTTTCCCGCCTGGCCCACGAAGGGCAGGCCCTCGCGGTCCTCGTTCGCCCCCGGGGCCTCGCCCACGAACATGAGGTCCGCGTCGGCGTTGCCCGCCCCGAAGACCACGGTCGTGCGGGTGGCGGCAAGCTGGGGGCAGCGGGTGCAGCCTCGCGCCTGCTGCCAGACCGCTTTGAGCTCCTCGCGCCGCTCATCCGAGCTCGCCATGGCGCCATCGTAGATCTCCAGGCGGGCGATACACTGGACGGCGAGCCCGCGATTTCCCGCAGCGAGCGGGCTCGCACAGCACGACCGACCGGTATCTCACATGCGAGAACTGGAACGGCTAGACCGACATCACGTCATCGGCGGCGGCCGCTTGGGTCGCGCGCTCGCCCACGCGTTGCGCCAGGCAGGCCTCTCCGTCGAGGGCCCGTTCGGACACGGCGCGACAGGCGACGGCGCCGACGTGGTCATCCTCGCGGTCCCCGACGCCGAGATCGCCGCCGCTGCGGCGTGGATCGCTCCCGGACCGCTGGTCGGCCACTGCTCGGGCGCCACGGGCCTTGACGTCCTCGCCGGCCACGAGGCCTTCGCGCTGCATCCGTTGATGACGGTCACCGACGAGGGCGCGGCCTTCGCCGGCGCCGGCTGCGCCGTGGCCGGCACGACCGAGCGAGCTCGGGGTGCCGCGACGGCGCTCGCCCGGCGTCTGGGCATGATCCCCGTCGCCCTCGAAGACGAGGACCGTGCCGCCTACCACGCAGCGGCCTCCGTCGCCTCGAACTTCCTCGTCACCCTCGAGGCCCTGGCCGAGCGCCTGGCTGCAACCGCCGGACTCGACCGCCGGCACCTCGCGGCGCTCGTCCGCGCCACAGTGGACAACTGGGAGCTTCTCGGCCCCGAGAGGGCGCTGACCGGGCCCGTCGCGCGCGGCGACGAGGAGACGGTCCAGCGCCAGCGCGCGGCCGTCCGGGAGCGCGCGCCGGAGGGGCTGGCGCTGTTCGACGCGCTGGTGGAGGCGACACGCGAGCTGGCCGAGGCCGGGCGTGCGGGGGCGCCGGCATGAGGACCGCCCGCACTGTCGCGCAGCTGCGTGAGGCGCTTGCGCCCCGCCGGGCCGCGGGCGAGCGGATCGGGCTCGTGCCGACCATGGGCGCCTTTCACGAGGGCCATCAGGCGCTCATGCGCCATGCCCGCGAGACCTGCGACGTCGTCGTCGTGTCGCTGTTCGTGAACCCGGCCCAGTTCCGCCCAGGCGAGGATCTCGCCGCCTACCCTCGCGACGAGGCGAGCGACGCGGCCAAGGCGCACGAGGAGGGAGTCGACGTGCTCTTCGCCCCACCGCTGGAGGAGATCTACCGCGACGGCTTCTCGACCACGGTCGCCGTCGCCGGCCTGACCGCGCCGCTGGAGGGCGCAGCGCGCGGCCCCGAGCATTTCCACGGGGTCACCACGGTCGTCTGCAAGCTGCTGAACATGGCGGGCCCCGACGTCGCTTTCTTCGGCCAGAAGGACGCCCAGCAGGCCGTCGTCGTGCGCCGCATGGTGCGCGACCTCGACATGCCCGTCGAGGTGGAGGTCCTCCCCACCGTGCGCGAGGCCGACGGGCTTGCGCTCTCCAGCCGCAATGCGTACCTGCAAGGCCCCGACCGCGAGCGCGCGGTCGCGCTCAACGCGGGCCTGGAGACCGCTCGCCGCGTGGTGCAGCAAGGCGAGCGCGAGCCGGACGCCGTGCGCGCCGCCGCCCTGGAGGCAATGGCGGCTCACGACGTCGCGCCGGACTACCTCGAGATCGTCCATCCCGACACCCTCGCGCCGGCCGCAACGCTCGACGACGACGTGCTCGTCGCAGTCGCCGCTCACGTCGGGCCCACGCGCTTGATCGACAACACCCTCATCCACGTGAACGGAAGGCCGAGATGACCCAACCCACGACGCAGCACCGGAGGCGCTGATGCAGCGCACGATGCTCAAGTCCAAGATCCACCGGGCGACGGTGACGGGCTCCGACCTGCACTACATCGGCTCCATCACCATCGACCGCGAGCTGCTCGAGGCGGCCGACATTCGCGAGCACGAACAGGTGCACGTGGTCGACGTCGACAACGGCGCCCGCTTCGAGACCTACACCATCGCCGGCGAGCGCGGGTCGGGTCAGGTGTGCGTCAACGGCGCGGCCGCCCGGCTGGTTCACCACGGCGACACCGTGATCGTCATCTCCTACGCGTCCTACGACGAGGCCGAGCTCGCGCGCTACGAGCCGCGGGTCGTCCACGTCGGGCGAGACAACCAGACCATCGACGTCGACAGCGAAGTGGCGACCCTCCTCACCGAGGGCGTCAACCGCAGCTGAGACAGGAGTCATCCACGCCATGTCCGCATCCCCGCACACTCCTCAGGCTCCTCCCGCCGAGCGCCTGCCGGTCACGCTCCCACAGCTCGCCGACAAGCGGCAGCTCGGCGAGCCGATCGTGATGGTCACCGCCTACGACTACCCGTCCGCCCAGGTGGCCGAGGCGGCTGGGGTCGACATGGTCCTGGTCGGCGACTCCGCTGCGATGACCGTGCTCGGCTACCCCTCCACCGTGCCCGTGAGCGTCGACGAGCTGATCATGCTCGCCTCCGCCGTGCGTCGCGGCCTTCGCACGCCGCTGCTGGTCGGCGATCTCCCCTTCGGCTCCTACGAGGCCTCCGACGAGCAGGCCGTCGGCACCGCCCAGCGCTTTATCAAGGAGGCCGGTTGTGACGGGGTCAAGCTCGAGGGCGGCGGGACCTCGGTGCAGCGTGCCCGGGCCATCGTGCAGGCCGGGATCCCCGTGCAGGGGCACGTCGGCCTCACCCCGCAGACGGCGACCGCGCTGGGCGGCTACCGCGCTCAGGGCCGCACGGCCGAGCGGGCGCTCGACGTCGCCCGCGACGCGGTCGCGCTCCAGGAGGCGGGTTGCTTCTCGGTCGTCTTCGAGGCGATCCCCGCGGCGGTGTGCGAGCTGGTGATGGACCGCATGGAGGTCCCTGTCATCGGCATCGGCGCCGGGCCGGCCACCGACGGGCAGGTGCTCGTCTTCCACGACCTGCTCGGCATCTACGAGGGGATCAGCCCGCGCTTCGCCAAGCGCTACGCCCACCTGAAGTCGGAGATGATCGCTGCCGTGGACGCCTACGCGAGCGAGGTCCGTACACGCCGTTTCCCGGCCCCCGAGCACGCCTACTCGATCGATCCCGAGGAGCTCGAGCGCTTCCGGTCGCGGCTGCGCGAGCGGATGCCGGACGGGGGTTCGCCGGCGGACTGGTAGCGCCTGCGGGCTTTGACGCCGTTTTCACATACACTCGCGCCCCGATGGCGCGGCTGTCGCAGGTCTTCGTCCCCAACGACCGCCAGTTCTTCGACCTGTTCGAGGAGGCCGCGGGGAACATCGTGCGCGCCGCCGACCTGCTCGACCAGATGCTCGCGGCGTGGCCCGAGCGCGCCGGGCTGGCCCGCGACATCCTCGTATGCGAGCAGGACGGCGACCGGATCACCCACGACATCATCCGGCGCCTGAACCAGACTTTCGTCACACCGATCGACCGGGAGGACATCTACGCGCTGGCCTCCGCCCTGGACGACATCGTCGACCTCGCCGAGGAGGTCGCCGACTTCATGGGCCTCTACAAGATCGAGGCGCCCATGGAGCAGGCCCAGCGCCTGGCCCACATCCTGCTGCAGTCCTCCCGCATGATCACCGAGGCGATGCCGCGGCTGCGCCGCTTCGACGACATCTCGCATTACACCGTGGAGGTCAACCGCCTGGAGAACGACGGCGACCGGGTGGTGCGCGAGGCGATCGCCGCGCTCTTCGACAACGGGATCGACCCCATGGTCGTCGTGCGGTGGAAGGACATCTACGAGCGCCTCGAGTCGGCGATCGACGCGACCGAGCGGGTCGCGAACCTGCTCGAGGGCATCATCATCAAGAACACCTGAGCATGGCCGACGACGTGACCCTCGCCATCGTCGTCGCGACGGCGCTGTCCTTCGACTTCACCAACGGGTTCCACGACACCGCCAATGTCGTGGCCACGTCGATCTCGACGCGCGCGGCCTCGCCACGGCTCGCGGTGACCATGGCGGCGCTGCTCAACTTCGTAGGGGCGTTCGTCTCGTTGAAGGTGGCCGCAACGGTCGCAGGGGACATCGTCGATCAGGGGGCGATCACCCTGCTCATCATCTTCGCCGGGCTGATCGGGGCCATCGCATGGAACCTCGCGACCTGGTACTTCGGCCTGCCGTCGAGCTCGTCGCACGCGCTCATCGGCGGGGTGGTCGGGGCCACGCTGGTGGCGGCGGGCCCCGACGCGGTGCTTGGCGAGGGGCTGCTCTCCAAGGTCGTCGTACCCGCGGTGGTCGCCCCGATCGTAGCCTTCCTCGCCGGTGGGGCGGCGATCGTCATCGCCTACCGGCTGGTTGGCCGCCTCTCTCCCGGTCCGGTCACCCGCAGCTTCCGGCTGGGCCAGCTCGCCTCGGGTGGCCTGCTGGCCCTCGCTCACGGCACCAACGACGCCCAGAAGACGATGGGCATCATCACCCTGGCGCTGATCGCCAACGGAAATCTTTCCCAGGGCCACGGCACGCCGGACTGGGTCGTGTTCGCCGCGGCGACGGCGATCGCGCTGGGCACCTACACCGGCGGCTGGCGCATCATCCGCACGATGGGCAGCCGCATCATCAAGATGGACGCGGCCCAGGGGTTCTCCGCCCAGAGCGCGGGTGCCGCGACAATCCTCGCCGCCACGCACTTCGGCTACCCGCTCTCGACCACGCAAGTGATCTCCGGCGCCGTGATGGGCGCGGGGGCCGGCAAGCGCTTCTCGGCCGTGCGCTGGGGTGTGGCGGGGAACATCGCGGTCGCGTGGGTGCTGACCCTCCCGATGTCCGCGATCATCGGCGCCGCGGTCTACGGCCTCACGCGGCTGTTCGGCACGGGCGCGCTGGGCCCGGTGGTGGTCTCGGCGGCGATCGTCGCCACGATCGTCGTCGTGGTGCTGCGGCGCCTCCAGCAGGGATCGCCGATCACCGCCGAGGTATGAGCGCCACCATCGTCGAGACCGGCAAGCTGCTCGAGGCCAGCGCGGCGTCGCTGGGAGCGGCGATACTGGCCAGCCTGGCCTTCTCGCTGCTCATCCGCGGCGCCACCCGCTCCACGGAGCGCCGCCGCCAGGGGCGGGCCGCGGCGGCCGGCGCCTACGCCGGGTTGGCGGCCGTCGGGGCGCTGTGCTTCCTCGCGCTGCTCGCAGCCGGCCTGGTGGTCATGACGTCGAAGTAGGGCCGCCCCGCCGGCAGGACGTGAGCACCTGCCACGGCCCGGACTTGGCTACGAGGCGAAAGCGACGGCTGCGCAGGCGGACGATCTGCACGGGCAGCACGTCTGACTCGATCCGCGCGCGCTGGGCGGGGTCGACCCGCAGCACGCTGCCAGGAGGGCTCGGGCGCTTGCGCACCTGCGCGATGTGCACGCGCAGGCGCCAGGCGACCGCCGGGGCCTGGGCGACCGAGGCGTACGGCGTTCCGCAGGCGCGCACGCGCGCGGCGCCGCCCGCGCGGGCGACGGCCGTGGCGAGATCCTCATAGAAGCCGTGTCGCGCGGTGGTGGGGCGCAGCTGGTCCCCTAGCCGGGCTATCCGCCAAGCGCCCAGCGGCAGCGCGGCGACGACGATCGCCCCTGCGGCGAGGGCGGGAGCCCGCGACGGCGCCCGGCGGTCGGGCGAGCGCCGGACGGCCCAGGCAGCAGCGCCCTCGGCCAGCCACCCGACTCCGACGCCGGCGAGCACCGCCTCCACGCCCAGGACCGGATAGAGGAAGCGCGAGACCCCCTCGTAGCCACCGACCACGGTGAGCACGACCTCGACGACCACGTACGCGGCCGCCCGGCCGCGAGCGCGAGCACCGGCCCCGCCCGCCGCCGGATCGCGAGCGCCACCGCCACCAGCGCGGCAAGGTGGACGGGCACCGGCACGACATCGAAGGCCCGGCTCAGGACGTCGCCCGCGGAAACGGTAGTGGCCGCGCTCTGGGCCTCGTCGGAGGAGCGCAGCGGCTCGCCCGCGAGGAAGGTGTCGGGACCGAACCACAGCAGGGGAACCGACAGCAGCGCCGCCGCGACCGGCACGCGCAGCCGCGGCTCGGTCAGCCACAGGTACAGGCCGTAGAGCCCCAGGAAGGGCCACGCCTCGGGACGGATCAGCGCGGCGGCGAGGGCCAGCGCGAAGGCCTGGCCGCGGCGCCCCTCGAGGTGGCGCTCGACGGCCCACAGGCCGAAGGCGACGAGCAGCCCCTCGGCGATCCCGAGCGAGACGTTGCGCAGCCAGGCGGAGAGCAGAGCGATGACCGCGACCACGCCCGCCGGCCAGCCGGCGAAGCGGGCCGCCAGGCGGTAGCCGAGCACCAGGCTGAGCAGGCCTCCGAAGCGCGCCACCGCCAGCCACAGGCTCGGAGTCGCGCCGCCGAAGGGGGCGAGCAGCGCGGTGACCAGGACGGGGAGCGGCTTCCAGGCCGGACCGGCCGAGGCATCCAGGTCGAGGTGCACGAGCTCGCGCCCCCACACGATCCACGCCCACTGGTCGTGCAGCGGGGCTGAGGGCAGGACGAGCAGCGACAGGAGCGCCCCCGCCGCGCACGCGGGGACCACGTAGCGCATGACGGCGCCAGGCTACCGGTAGTCAGCCGGCCAGCGGCGAGCGCGGACGCTCGCGCTGCCAGCGGCGGATCGCCGCCTCGAAGCTCGCGAAGTCGCCGCCCGGCGGGTCCGGGTCGTCGGGATCGACATCCTCCTCGGGCGGCCAGCGCCGGTCGTCGCCGCGCCCACGGGCGAGCCAGGCGGCGAGGCAGGAGACCTCCACCGCCACCATCACGAGCAACGCCCCCACGGTGAGCGACTCGGCTGCCCAGACAGCGAGGCCGGCGGCCGCGTAGAGCACCAGCGCCACCGCCGCGAGCGCGTGCGGGGCGACCGGACGCCGGCGCCGTGGCCTGGGCCCGAAGAACGACCCGGCGATCGATGCGACCAGGGCGGCGGCGAGGAGAAGCTTGACGGCGAGCGGTAGCCCGGACATCGCGGCAACGAGCATCCGCCCGCGGGGCCGGGCTGTCAAGAGCCGCGGGCATGCGGTGGGCCCGGCGGCGCTCAGATACGGGCGGCCTGGCGGGCGAAGGCCGGCACGCAAAAAGGCGCGGCGGCGCCGATGTCCCGCGCGGTGCGCATCGACTGCGGCACGGCGACCGTGAAGGGGTCGACCGCGACTTTGCGTTCGCGCACCGCCTCGAGCACGATCCCCGCCGCCGCCCGGCCAACCTGGGCGGCCGGGTAGTAGCGCGTGGCGCGCAGGTACGGGGTCTTCAGCCAGCGCAGCGTCGAATCGTCGGCGTCGCTCGTCACGTGGACCACGTCGCGCCGGCCGCGGTCGCGCAGGTGGGCGGCGATCGCGTCGCCCATCACCGCGGCGTA
>JBBQNQ010000060.1:0-17955 GCA_038330095.1 Solirubrobacterales bacterium | reverse complement strand
CGTTGCGCGGTCTTAAGAACCGCTGTCCTTCGGGACGTGTGGGTTCGAGTCCCACCCCGGGTACTTCCGGCCGTAGGGCACTCGAACGCACGATGGCTACCTTGAATGGCTGAAGCTTCGAGTCTCCACACCGGCGGTAGCGCTCTTGCGGCCTGTGAACGCTATGAAGGCGGCCTCGCGGTGACCAGCGTCTCGCTGGCCGTCGGGTTAGGCCTTGTCTGTGCGCTGCTGTCCGCGCTCGGAACCAATCTCGCTTTCCTGTTCAAGCAGAGGGGGGCGGTCGAAGCCCGCGACGTCGATATGCGCCATCCATTGCGCAGCGCGATTGACCTCTTCCGCTCCAGGTGGTGGAGCATCGGCTGGGCGGTGGCCGCGGGGGCGTTTGCGCTCCACGTGGCCGCGCTCACCCTCGCCCCGATCTCGGTCGGCCAGGCGGTGCTTGCGGGAGGCCTCGTCTTCCTGGCGGTGCTCGCCGAGCGCTTCTTCGGCTTCCAGTTGGGCCGCCGCCAGTGGATCGGGATCGGACTGGTGGCGATCTCGCTCAGCTTGTTGACGGTGACCGGCGGAGGCGGAGGCGAAGCCCACTCCGGCTATTCGCTCGCGGGAATGATCGTGTTCGAGAGCATCGCGGTCGGCGTCGGCGTGCTTCTGGTCGTCTCGCACCTGATCGAGCGCATCCCGGTGCAGCGCGGGGTGCTGCTGGGCATCGCCGGCGGCCTCGGCTTCGGGATCTCAGACGTGGCGATCAAGGCCCTCTCGGGGGACCTCGGCAGCGGGCCGGGCGGGCTTCTCAGCCCCTGGAGCGTGGTCATCGTCACGGCGGCGGTGTTCTCCTTCTACGCCTCCGCCCGCAGCCTTCAGATTGGCGACGGCGTCGCGGTGATCGCCGTCACCTCGGTCGCGGCGAACCTGTCCGCGATTCTCGCCGGGCTGGCGGTCTTCGGCGACCGGCTCGGCGACGACGCCCTCGTGGTCGGAGTGCGCCTCATGGCGTTCGCCCTGATCCTCGTCGGCGCGGCGCTGATCCCGGCGCCCGTTCGCGCCGGCGGGGCGCTCGAGGAGTCAGCCGCGCAGCCGGCGGCATGAGCCCGATGAGGGAGGCTGCGCCTACAGCGGATCCGACTCTGCAAGCGGAGGGCCCACGACGTCCATACCCATCTCGGCGGCGGCGCGGCGAAACGCGTCGAGGTCGAAGGTCGCGTCGAGGTCGAAGGTCGGGGGCAGCGCGAGCTCGCCGTGACTTGGTGATCCAGAACTAGCTCTGGCCTCGCGTCGAGCGGCGCTGCCGGCGGCCGGCGGAGCCCTAATCCACTGGTCTTGACACGCTAACGCCGGGCCAACTTCGCGTTGCGAGCATCGTCCTCCGGAATGGGTCAGCGCGAGGTTGCTCAGGCCGCTGGGACAGCCGCCCGTGAGATCGCGCGTGGCCGCACGTGAACCGCGCGCCCACTCACCTCGTTGTCGAGCTGCTCGCAGTCGCGCTCCTCCTGGCGATCACGGCAACTGGCTGCGGCTCGGGCGCCCGACGGTCCGCACCGGCGCCCGCGACGACGACCGAGGCGATCGCCGCACCTCAGGACGACCGGCGCGCGGCACGGCCGGGGCGGCCGCTCGACCGGCGCGACGTCTACGCCGCCGACCGGCCGGGAATGCTCAACGACGTTGCGCGCGAAGCCCTCGACCGTGTGTACGTCCCCAACTCGCTCAGCAACACCGTCGATGTGATCGACCCGCGCACCTACAAGGTCGTGAGGCGATTTCGGACTGGCGCGCTTCCGCAACACGTGTCGCCGTCACACGACCTCAAGACGCTGTGGGTCGACAACGACAGCAGCAACACCCTCACCCCGATCGACCCGCGCACCGGCAAGCCGGGCAGGCCCGTGCCGGTGAGGGACCCCTACAACCTCTACTTCACACCCGACGGACGCTACGCGATCGTCGTCGCCGAGGCCCTGAACCGCCTGGACTTCCGCCAGGCGCAGACGATGCGCCTGCGTCGATCGCTCCGCGTGGGCTGCTCCGGGATCGACCACATGGACTTCACCGCCGATGGTCGCTATGCCCTCGCCTCGTGCGAGTTCTCGAGGGAGATGGTCGTTATCGACATCGCGCGTGAGCGCGTCGTGAAGCACATCTCACTGCGCGCGGGGGCGATGCCGCAGGACGTCAAGCTCTCGCCCGACGGCCGCATCTTCTACGTCGCCGATATGAGCGCCGACGGCGTCTGGATGTTCGACGCCGCGCGGATGCGCAAGCTCGGCTTCATCGCCACCGGCGCGGGCGCCCACGGGCTGTACCCGAGCCGCGATTCACGCTACCTGTACGTCAGCAACCGCGGTGAGGGCTCCATATCGCTCATCTCCTTCGGGCGCAGGCGCGTGGTCAAGAAATGGCGCCTGCCGGGGGGCGGCAGCCCCGACATGGGCGGCGTGTCGGCGGATGGGAGCACGCTCTGGCTCTCGGGTCGCTACGACTCAGAGGTCTACGCGATCGACACCAACACCGGACGGCTGAAGGCGCGCATACCGGTCGGCAACGGGCCTCACGGCCTATGCGTCTGGCCGCAACCCGGGCGCTTCTCACTCGGGCACACGGGCAACATGCGTTGAGTCGGCTGGTCTCCAGCGCCGACACCTCCCTGCCGGAGACCGACCCGCCGCAAGCCTCTAGTCGTTGTTGCGCGGCAACACGGTGATCACGCCGGACATCGGCGTCCCGAAGTTGCCGTTGGCGTCCTGGATCCCGCCGTCGGGGCCCGGCGCCACGGGCTGGTTGAAGCTGTCGAGGCGCGCGTGGAACCGGCAGTAGTACACAAACGTTCCCGGGCGGTTGAAGCGCAGGACGAACTTGGCCCCGGGCGGAATGAGGCTGTCCGTACCCTTGTTCCTCGTGGTGACGAACGCGTCGTCGCTGACGACGGTGTGGTCGTCGGAGTCGTTGTTCACCCAGCGAACGGAATCGCCGGCCCGGATCGTCAGCGCGAACGGGGTGAAGCGATCCTCGGGCAGGATCGTGACCTGACGCACCCTGCCGGCTCCCCTCGATCGCCCGGCGTGGAGGTATGGCCGGGTCTACGGAAGGCAGGCGACCGAGGTTCAAGGGGAGGCGCAGGGCCGTCCCGGACGCGTGCCGGCCGCGCGTGAGCTCAGGCGGCGCGGACTGAGGCGTGGACGCGCGCTTGCGCGGCCGTCAGGCCGTCGAGCAGGGCGTCGGCGAGTGACTCTCGGCCACTGACCTCCAGGTCGCCGCGGGACCCCTCGGGAGCGAAGGCCTCTATCCACGCCTTCTCCGAGCCCGACACGTGCGCGTCGGCCCCCGGCTCGGCGTGCTCGCGCAGCTCGACGCTGCCGTCGTGCACGGAGAGGAGGTAGTGGCGGGTGCGCTCCTTGCCCACGACCTCCAGTTCCACCGTTCCGTTCAGCGAGCGGGACGGCGACAGGAGGCCGGGGGCGAGCCGCACGATCGCTCCGATGTCGATCGCCTCGCCGCCGCGTGGCGCGCTCCAGACCCACTCATAGCCCCAGCGCGCGAGGGCGCCGAGGACGGGCATGAGGTCGCGAGCGCGCTCGGTTAGCTCGTAGTCCACGCGCGGGGGAACCTCGCGATAGCGCTGGCGGGTCAGCAACCCGTCGGCGACCATGCGGTTCAGACGCGAGCGCAACTGCTCGGTGGAGATTCCCGGCAGCACTCGCTGCAGCTCTACGAAGCGGCGAGGGCCGGCGGCGAGGTCGCGGACGATCAGCAGCGTCCACTTGTCGCCGACGAGGTCTAGCGCCCGCGCATCGGGCGCCCACTGGTCATAGGGATGGCGCTTCGGAGGTGGTGGGGTAGGCATCCTCAACGAACACTCTACCCGCAGGAGCGGCGGCCTAGACGGATGGCCGGGCGTTTGGGCAAATTTTTGCGTGACCGCCAGTTATCGGATTCCCCATCGTTTCCGTAGTGGAGGGCACACGGACGGCAACCGACAGGGACCCATGGCACAGATCATCTCGCTTGACCATCACCGACGGACGCGGCGCGGGCGCGACCACCGCCCGAACGGCCGGCCCAAGGCGCGGGCAGTCAGCTTCTCGTTCGACCTCGGTTCGCCGTTCACCTACCTGGCGGTCGAGCGTGTCCACCATCTGCTTCCCCGCGCGCGCTGGGAGCCGGCCTGGGCGCCGGTCCTGCGTCGCCGCGACCCGTGGTCGGATCCGGTGGTCCGCGCCGCCGCCGAGCGCCGCGCGGTCGCGGTGCGTGCCCCGCTCGTGTGGCCCGACCGGCCCCCTGCCGACGCCCTCCCGGCGATGCGCGCGGCCGCCTACGCCGCCACCTGCGGCCGAGCGGCGCCCTTCGCGATAGCCGCCGCCCGCCTCGCCTTCTGCGGAGGGTTCGACCTGGACGACCTCGAGCTGGTCGCCGAGGCCGGCGCGGCGGCGGGCCTGCCGCTCGACGCGTGCCTCGACGCGGCGGACGACGAGGGGTGGGACGCCGGCCTACTGGCGGCCGGCGACCGCCTGCTCAGCGCCGGCGCCGACCGCCTTCCGGTGCTGACTGTCGAGAGCATGCTGTTCGCCGGCGAGGGCCGCGTGGCCGAGGCGGTCGCTGCGGCCCACGCGCCCGAGCACGAGCGGCAGGCGCCCTTCGCGGGCTGAGCGCCGCCGGCGTTCGACAACCGGCGCTCACTCACCAGCGCGCCATAGGGCTCGGTAGCCTGCCGCGCCGTGGCCGAGCCCCTTCCTCCGCGCGCCGCGCTCGCCGCCGCCCTCGGTGCCCGCCAGGCGCTGCTCGCGCTGGCCGACCTGCTGATTCCCGCCCATTTCGCGCTGTTCGAGCGCACCAAGGGGATCGCGGTGACCCAGGTCATCGGGACGCTCGCCGAGCTGGGGGTGCCCGATGCGCTGGCTCAGGGGCCGGCGAGCGCCGCCGAGCTCGCCCCGCGGCTCGAGGTCGACGCCGACGCGCTTCACCGCGTGCTGCGCGCGGGAGCCGTCTTCCGCGTCGTTCGCCTGCGGCGCGACGGTCGCTTTGCGCTCACCCGGCAGGGCCGCGCGCTGCGCTCGGACGCGCGCATCAGCGTCTCGCCGTGGACCCGCTACATGGTCCTCGAATCCACCATGCGCGCGTACAGCGCGGTCACCGACGCGGTCCGAACCGGGAGCAACGGCTTCCGCGCGGCGCACGGCACGACCGTGTGGGACTGGTTCACCGCCCACCCGGAGGAGGAGCGGCTGTTCGCCGAGGCGATGCGCGGCCTGACCGGATTCGACGCGCCGGCGATCGTGGCGGCCTACCCGTGGCCCGAGGCGGGCAAGGTGTGCGACGTGGCCGGCGGGGTGGGGACGCTCCTCGCCGCGGTGCTCGAGGAACGCCCGGGTCTGCGCGGCGTCCTGGTCGACGCGCCCGGCGTGCTCGCCGAGGCCGAGGGCTTCCTCGCTGCCCGCGGCGTGCGCGACCGCGTCGAGCTGGTCGAGGGAAACATGTTCGAGCGCGTCGACGCTCGCGCCGACCTCTACCTGCTCAAAGACGTCCTGCACGACTGGGGCGACGACGCCTGCCGGCAGATCCTTCGCACCGTGCGGGAGACCATGCCGGCGGGCGCTTCGCTGGTGCTGATCGAGCGCCTGCAGGAGCGCGACCGCCCGCAGCCCGTCGCGACCTTCGTCGACGTACAGATGCTCGCCCAGTGCGAGGGCGGTCGCCAGCGTTCACCGCACGAGCTCGCGGGGCTGCTGAGCGAGGCCGGCCTCGAGCCGCGCCCTGCGCGCCTCGCTCGTTCGCCCGACCTCGCGCTGCTCGAGGGCGTGGCCACGCACGCAGCGCGCTAGGCTCGTCGCCGTGACGAGCGCACTGGACGAGCTTCGCCTGGTCGACGCGGAGAGCGAGACGGAGGTCCGCGCCGGCGAGCTGTGGCAACAGCGGCCGGTCGCGCTTGTCTTCCTGCGCCACTACGGGTGAATGCACTGCCGCGAGCACGCGCTGCAGTTGCAGCGCGACCGTGACCGTTTCGAAGCCTCCGACGGTGAGCTGGCCGTCATCGGGATGGGCACGCCCGCGATGGCCCGAGACTTCCGCCGCGAGCTCGAGATGGACGCCCGCGTGCTCGTCTCCGAGGACCGGTCGGCCTACCGCGCCATGGACCTCGAGCGGGCGAGCACCGCCGGTGTATTCGCGCCCGCCGCCCTCCCTGCGTCGCTGGGGCGCACCGCGCGGCTCCTGCGCCGCGGCACGATGCCCCAGAGGATCCCCCAGCAGGACTGGCACCAGCTCGGGGGAGCCTTCGTGATCGCGCCGGGCGGCGAGCTGGTCTGGGAGCATCGTTCGCGCCACCCCGCCGACCTCCCGGACCACGACGCGCTGCTGGCCGCGCTGGACAACGCCACCCGCTAGCGTCCGCGCCGCGATGTCGACCGAGACCTCCGCCGACACGCGACTGCACGGCGGCCGGCTCGTGGCGCGCCGTCTCAAGGCGCACGGCGTGACCAAGCTCTTCACGCTTTCGGGCGGCCACCTCTTCTCGATCTACGACGGCTGCCGCGCCGAGGGCATCGACCTCGTCGACGTGCGCCACGAATCGGCAGCCGCGTTCGCCGCGGAGGGCTGGGCGAAGGTCACGCGCCAGCCCGGGGTCGCGGCGCTCACCGCCGGCCCGGGCGTCACCAACGGCATGAGCGCTCTCGCGTCCGCCCAGCAGAACCACTCGCCGATGCTCGTCCTCGGCGGTCGCGCGCCCGCGATGCGCTGGGGCCAGGGCTCGCTGCAGGAGATCGATCACGTCCCCTTCGTGCGCCCGCTGACCAAGCTCGCCGCCACGGCCGAGAGCACCGACGAGATCCCCGGATTGATCGACGAGGCGCTGAGCGTCGCTGCGGCTCCCCATCCGGGGCCGACCTTTGTCGACCTCCCGCTCGACCTCGTGTTCACCGAAGGCGAGGATCCGGGAGACGGCCAACCGGCGCGCCCGGCGGACGCGGGGGAGGCGGACGGCGGGGGGATCGAGCGTGCGGCGGCGCTCGTGCGCGACGCCGAGCGCCCGGTGATCATGGCCGGGACCAACCTCTACTGGGGGCACGGCGAGGATGCGTTGCGCGCGCTCTCAGAGGCGCTGCGCATCCCCGTGTTCCTCAACGGGCTCGCCCGCGGCTGCGTTCCCGCCGATCACGAGCTGTTCTTCTCACGCGCGCGGGGAACCGCGCTCAAGGGCGCCGACGTCGCACTCGTCATCGGGGTCCCGATGGACTTTCGGCTCGGTTTCGGAGCGTCGTTCGGCGACGAGACCGAGATCGTCGTCGTCGACATCGCCGAGCCCGAGCGCGAGCATCCTCGGGCCGTCGCCGCCGAGCTCTACGGGGCCCTGCCGGCGACGCTTGACGCGGTGCGCGAGGCTGCGAAGGGCGCGGACCGCGCCGCCACCTCGCGCGCCTGGCTGACAGAGCTGCGTGGGGTCGAGGACGAGCGCCGCGCTGCCGAGCGCGACGAGCTGCACGACGACCGGGCGCCGCTTCACCCGATGCGCATCTACGGCGAGCTCGCCGGCCTGCTCGACCGCGACGCGATCATCGTCGGCGACGGCGGCGACTTCGTCTCCTACGCCGGGCGGGTGGTGGACTCCTACGAGCCGGGTTGCTGGCTTGATCCCGGCCCCTACGGCTGCCTGGGCGCGGGCCCGGGCTACGCGCTGGCCGCCAAGCTGGCGCGCCCCGAGCGCCAGGTCATCCTGCTGCTCGGCGACGGTGCCTTCGGCTTCTCGGCGATGGAGTTCGACACGCTCGCCCGCCACGGGGTGGCGGTCGTGGGGGTCATGGGCAACAACGGGATCTGGGGGCTCGAGAAGCACCCGATGGAGTTCCTGTACGGCTACAGCGTCGCCGCCGACCTGCGCCCCGGCACGCGCTACGACACGATCGTCGAGGTGCTGGGCGGACACGGAGAGCTAGTGGAGCGTCCTGACGAGCTCCGGCCGGCGCTCGAGCGGGCCCTGGCGGCCGGCGTTCCGGCGCTCGTCAACGTGCTGACCGACCCGGCGGTCGCCTACCCGCGCCGGTCGAATCTCGCCTGAGCGCGGCCGCGGAACCGGGGCGCTTAAAGAGGAAGCGGCCCGCATCATGCGAGCCGCTTCCAGAAGCCCCACAGGACGGGCAGGGGTACGTGCCATGAGGGGCCGATTGAGCGGTCCGGACGGCGGGAGACGCCGGTTCGATGCGGCTACGCCCGGGCCTATGAGCTAGGCGAGTGCTTCGCCGTTTAAGGCACGAACCCTCTCGCCCAACCGAGCCAGTATGGCGCATTGACAGGACCGCGAACAGTCGAACACCTGTCCACCGCATTCCGGGGTAGCGACCCGGGGGATTTTCGGGGCGTCACCGGGATGCCCGTTCGAGAGCGGCGCCATGAAGGATGTCGTGCTCAGAGACCGTGACCCGCTCGAGCTCGAGCGCCCGCATGGCCTCGAGCAGGATGGTTATCCCGGCGACGATCGTCACCGCGCGGTCGGGATGCAGGCCGGGGACGCGCCGGCGCTCTTGGAGGCGCATGTCCGCCAGACGGGCCAGCTGCTCCTCCAGCACTCCCGCCTCCAGCAGGAAGCCCTCGACAGCCGAGGGGTCGTAGGGCTCGAGCTTCATGGCCATGGCCGCGCATGAGGTCGGAGTGCCGGCGACGGCGACCCCGGCGGTGATCGCCGTGCGGAGGTCTTCGGGAAGCGCGCCCGACAGCGTCTCGCGCACGTCGTCGCCCAGCGCGACCAGCTCGTCGGGCTCGGGCGGGTCGTGGCGCAGGTGGCGCTCGGAGTGGCGCACCACACCCAGCTGAAGCGACACGTGCCCCTCGACCGTTCCGTCGCGGCCGGCCACGAGCTCGGTCGATCCACCGCCGACGTCGATGACGGCGAGGACGCCGTGCCCTGGGGCCCATCGGCCCGCGGCGGCCCCCAGGAAGGTGAGGCGCGCCTCCTCGTCGCCCGTGAGCACGTTCGCGTTGAGTCCGTGCCGGGCGCGGACCTCGGCGGCGAAGGCCTCCCCGTTGGCGGCGTCGCGCACCGCGCTGGTCATCACCGCGACGGCGGCCTCGCAGCGCGCCTGCTCTATCGCGTCGACGTAGCCGGCGAGGACCGTATGGACGCGCTCGATCGAGGTGGAGGACAGCTCGCCCGTGCGCTCCAGCCCGTCGGCGAGCCTCGTGACCTGCGTGCGCCGGTCGCGCTCGTCCACCGTCCCGTCCTCGACGTCGGCGATCAGCAGGCGGGTCGAGTTGCTACCTATGTCGACGACGGCGATCCGCATGGCGCCGGATCGTACGGGCGCCGTAGCATCGGGGCGTGGCGCGCTGCTTCGTGACCCGCAGGCTGCCGGGCGACGCGCTCGACCGCCTGGCCGCCGCTCACGAGGTCGAGGTGTGGCCGGAGCCGGTGCCGCCATCCGACGCCGAGCTGCGTAGCGGCGCGGGGGAGGCCGAGGGCCTGCTGTGCATGCTGACCGACCGCATAGACGCCGCCTTCCTCGAAGGCTGCCCGCGCCTGCGGGCGATCGCCAACTACGCCGTGGGTGTCGACAACATCGACGTCGCCGCTGCCGCGGCGCGCGGGCTCCACGTCGGCAACACGCCCGCTGTCCTCACCGATGCGACCGCCGACCTCGCGTTCGCGCTGATGCTCGCCGCCGCCCGCCGGCTGCCCGAGGCCTCCGCCGCCGTGCGCGAGGGGGAATGGCGCACGTGGCAGCCCGACTGGCTGCTCGGCCGCGACGTCCACGGCGCCACGCTCGGGATCGTCGGGATGGGCCGTATCGGCCGCGCGGTCGCCCGGCGCGCCGAGGGCTTTGCGATGCAGGTGATCCACACCGGCGGCGGCGGCGGGGTGGAGCTTGGAGAGCTGCTGCAGCGCGCGGACTTCGTATCCCTCCACGCACCGCTGACTGCGCAGACACGCGGGATGATCGACGCCGGCGCGCTGGCGTGCATGAAGCCGACCGCGATCCTCGTCAACACGGCGCGCGGGCCGCTGGTCGACCAGGACGCGCTGCGCGAAGCGCTTCACTCGGGCGCGATCGCGGCGGCGGCGCTCGACGTGACCGACCCAGAGCCGCTGCCGCCCGGGCACCCGCTCCTGCGGGCGCCCAACCTCCTGGTCGTTCCCCACATCGGCTCGGCGACCCACCGCACGCGCGAGCGGATGGCCGACATCGCGGTCGACAACCTCCTCGCGGCCCTCGCCGGCGACCCGATGCCCCACGAGGTGGGCCCGCTGGCCTTGTGAGCGCCAGCGAGCCCGCTTGAGGCACGGGGCCGCATTTGCTATCTGTAATGGGTACGCCGCGGGGTGGAGCAGTCTGGTAGCTCGTCGGGCTCATAACCCGAAGGTCGCGGGTTCGAATCCCGCCCCCGCTATTCGCCAGATCCAATGATCAAGCGCCCTCCCGGAGCGGAGGGCGCTTTTGCGAGGGGCGTTTGTCAAACGGTTGTCAAACGCGCGGCCCGGTCACGCTCTCAACGGAGGGATCCAGCCCCGCTCCCCTCCGGCGCGGCGGTCTACTTCTTCGTGTAGAGCAAGCGTTCCTCGGCGTAGGCGACCCCAGTCGGCGAGATGATCACGGTCCGGGCGTCGGGGTCGTACTCGAGGAGCTTCTTCTTATGGGCGGGTAGGAGCACCTTGCGCCGATAGCCGGTGGAGTTCGCGTACTCCACCCAGCTCCGGAGCTCGTCTTCCGCCACGCCACCGGTCGCGCCGTGCAGAAGTACGAGCGTCTTGTCCTTGGCCGACATCGCGGGGTCGAGGACCCGCCTCGTGCCCCGGACCTTCCATACCAGCGGTACGTCGCGCTCGACAAGAGCGTCGACGACCTCGGCCGCGTCGTTCACAGGCATCTGGTGCAGCACTCGCACGAGCTCCGCGACGACCCACTTGGCCACCTGAAGCACCAACACGGCGTCCATGTGGTTGGGATTGACTTCGCCGCCGACATGGCCGACATTGCGGTTGTTTCGGATCTCGTAGAGAGCGAGCAGTACCCGCGGGATCTGGATGCGAACCGAGCGCGGGGCTGAAGTAGCCGTCTCGAGTGCCCGGCAGGCAGCGACCATGTTCCGCGGCTTCCGTGCTCGCGCGGGCATCGCGCCGCTGGTGACTCCTTCGCACACCGTGTAGGCCGCTTCGGCGAGCTTGCCCCCGTTTAGCTCCGAGGGCTCCCACCGCCCCTCGGCGAAGTTGCGAACGATTTTCTCGAACGCGTCGAGGAGATCTCGCCTCAGCTGAGTCGGAAGCTGCGCAAGGGCCTGCTGGGGCACGAGCAGCGTGCTGGTCGTCGTTGCCACGGCCCGTCCTAATCCCCGCCGAGGTACTTCTCGGCCAGCTCCGCGGCCTGCTCGATCCCCGGCTGGGTCAGCTTCCGCTTTGTGCTGGCACCCTTCCCATCCGCGATGACGAGGTTATCGAGGCTCTTCATGTGGGTGGCGAAATTCGCGGAATCGAATTTGCCGTACCGCCTGCATACCGCCCTGAGGACTTTGGCCTCCGTGTACTCCTCAACACCGCCGAGCTGGCGCGCGGCCATGACGAGCAGCGCGATGTCTTGTGCCGCGTCAGACTTGGCTGACGGGAGGTTCCTGGCCTTCAGGATGAGTTCTGGCGCGTCGTCCTTCTCGGCGAACAACTTGACGACCTTGCTGGGCTCGAGCTCCAACCCGGCCGCCACCATGTCGAGGGCGGCCGAATCCCTCTCGGCATCGTCGCTCCCGGGCGAGGTCTGTATCGCGGTCGACAGCGGCGCAGATGCCTCCGGTCGGGGTTCGGCCGGCTGCTGCTCCCCGGCGAGCAGGCGGAGTGCCCCGGTGAACGCCGCTTCGCGCAGGTCGCGAGGGACATCGGCACCCTCGACCGCCGCTACGGCGCCGGCCAGGAGGTCAATAACTCGGCCTTCATTCATGCGCTAGTCCTCGGCCCCGGCCGTGAGCATCTGCTGGACCCGTCGAATGCCCGCCTGCGTCAACCTGTAGCGCTTCCGTGCCTGGCGGGTAGTTCCGCTCTTCTCGACCTGCTGCGCGAGCGCAGGCCTGCGCCCCTGGAGGGTGTCGAAGGCAACCGTGATGTTCGGGATGCCGTGCCCCAGATCCTTGAGCTCGTTGTTCACCTGCTGACCCGTGACGTTCTCGTTGCCCTGCAGCTCCTGGAACCAGTAGGTGGCAACCAACGCGTAGTCCGACCCGCTCGTGGGCTCGGCGGCGTCCACGAGGTCGCCGATCCGCTCGAAGGCCTGACGCGGCTGATCGTCGCCCCGGCCACCGGATCCGCCACCCTCGCGCCGAATGCCACCCGGCGGACCCACGTCGGCGCCCAGCTTCTTGCTCGCGTAATCGACCATCCAGACTACGACGCGCTGCGCCTCGTCCGGCTCAAGCCCCGCCATCGACTTCTCGATCTGACTCATAGCGTCGATTTCTTTACCCATACTTCTCCTAATATCGCGGAGTGACTAGTTTAGCGAGTGCCGCATGCCATACTACCATGAGATCTAATGTCAGACGCAAGCCGCCTGTTGCTGCCGGTGACTGAGCAGGAGTGTCGGCGACCAGACCCGGGCGCGCTCGCCTCAGGGTGGGCCTGGCCGATGCCTCGCCTGGTGGGTCCTTGCTCCATGACGACGCGGTAGTGCGCCGTGGATCGTCGACGTCGACGCTGCCCACACCGGCTGGCCGCCCGGTCACCCCGCGACGACCGTCGCAATCAGCTCGGCCGCCTCTGCCTGCATCCCAGGCAAGACGTGGGCGTACTGCTTCAGCGTGAACGCTGGCGACTCATGCCCGAGCCGCTCGCTGATGACCTTCACGGGGACGCCCGCCTTGACTGCGATGGTCGCGTGGGTGTGGCGGAGGTCGTGGAGGCGGATTTTCCGCAGGCCGGCTTCCTCGACTGCGCTCGCGAAGGCTTGGCTGAAGCTCTGCGGGTGGATAGGGCTCCCGTCCTCGGCGCAGGTCACGAGATCCAGGTGGTGGTAGTCGGCGCCGAACTCTTCGCGCTCGTGCTGCTGCCGTTCGCGATGGCGTCGAAGCAGCGCGGTTGTCTCGGGATCGAGATCGATGACCCGCGCCTGGTGGCTCTTCGGTGAGGACTCAAGGACCGCGTAGGCGACCGAGACGATCGCATTTCGAACCGCGATCCGGGAGGTATCGAGATCGACATCGCACCAGCGCAGTCCGAGCACCTCCCCCCGCCGCATCCCGGTCATCGACGCAAGCCGCCAGGCTGCCTCGAGGCGCGTGCCCTTGACCGACTCGAGGAACGCCGCGAGCTCAGTCGGCTCCCAGCACTCGATCTTCGGCGCCCGGCTCCGATTCGGCCGTGGGGGCTTTGCGCGTTCGGCGATGTTGGCTCCGATGATCCCGGCATCGACCGCATCGGCCAACGCCTTGTGGACGATCGTGTGGATGTAGCGCACGGTTTTCGCCGCTAGCGGTCCGCGCCGGCCGCCGTGACTGAGCAGCTCGGCATAGAGCGTGTTGAGCATCGGCGCCGTCAGCTGCTGCAACGCCCGGCTCCCAAGCGCCGGCAGCACGTGCGTCTCCATGTTCGAGCGGTAGGAGTCGAACGTGGACGGCTTCACCCGCGTTTTGGTCATCGGGAGCCAGCTCTCTCTGACCCACTCGGCGAGCATGAGCCGATCGGGCGCAACATATCGGCCGGAGTGCAGATCGCTGACGATCTTCGCCCGCTCGACCTCGGCCGCCCGACGGGTAGAGAAGCCGCCGTGCCACTTCTGCTGTCGCTTGCCGGCCTCGTCGAGCCCGGCATCGACGACCACATACCAGCGGACCGTCTCCTTGCCGGCGGCGTTGGTACGGACCCGCTTGTGGATGTGCCCCCTCATCGCGGCACCCCTAGTCACTCGAGCAGGGCGGGAACAGGGACGACAACGCGCCGTCCGAGCCTGCGGGTGGGGAACTCGCCGCGACGCGCTGCCTCATAGGCAGCCGTCCGTCCGAGCCCGAGGACTTGTGCGGTCTGCTCGACCGAGATCGTCGCCTGGGTGGCGAACTCGTCGAGTGCCGAGCGCTTACGCTCCTTCATGTCGGGACCTCCTTCGTAGGTCTCGGCCGGGCCCCGGGGTGTTTGCGCACCGCCGGGGCCGACTTCGTTGATGATGTCTACGAATGGAGACTAGAGCGTGCGTCGGACGGAACTGTCACCTTACGTAGACACAGGTGGTTGCCGAGGTCGATATCGATGATCTGATCGACGCCCACGAGGTCGCGGAGATCCTCGGGCTCTCCCATCGCAACTCAGTCAGCCTTTATCAGCGTCGCTATCCGGACATGCCACGGCCGGTGGTGGAGCGGGGCAGGGGGAGGACGAAGCTGTGGCTTCGATCGGAGATGGAGCGCTGGCGCGACGAGCGGCAGATGTCCTCGACCGACGCATCGTGATCCGCGCGCACGTTGCGGCAGACCCGGAGGTAGCACGATTAGGCTGATGAGGGATGTCGTTGACGCCGGACCGAGGCCCTCTTGCAGCCTGATCTAGGAGAACTCGAGAACCGCCTATGGGATGCGGCCGACGAGCTGCGGGCGAATTCCGGCCTGAAGGCCTCCGAGTACAGCGCCCCGGTCCTGGGGCTGATCTTCTTGCGCTTCGCCGATGCCCGGTTCGAGGCGGCTCGCGCAGCGATTGAGGCCAAGGCCTCTGCGCGACGCAAGATCGGCCCTTCCGACTACCACGCCGAGCGTCTGATCTATCTCGCTCCAGCGGCGCGCTTCAGTGCTCTGCTCGAGCTGCCCGAGGGCTCGGATCTCGGCAAGGCCGTAAACGAGGCGATGCGGCTGGTCGAGGAGCACAACCCCGAGCTGGCGGGCGTCCTGCCGCGTACCTACACGGCGATCGCTAACTCGACGATCGCCTCGCTCCTCCGCCATATCAGCAGTTACACGAAGGACCTCGAGGGCGATGCTTTCGGCCTGATCTACGAGTACTTCCTGGCCAAGTTCGCGCTCGCCGAGGGACAGGGCGCGGGCGAGTTCTGCACCCCGATGTCCATCGTGCGCCTGATCGTCGAGATCATCGAGCCCTACCACGGCCGGATCTTCGACCCGGCTTGCGGCTCTGGCGGCATGTTCGTCCACTCGGCCCATTTCGTCGAGCGCCATCGCCAATCGCCGGGTGAGGAGCTCTCGATCTACGGCCAGGAGAAGACGGGCGAGACGGTGCGGCTGGCGCGGATGAACCTCGCGGTCCACGGGCTCTCAGGTGAGATCCGCGAGGGCAACAGCTACTACGAGGATCTGCACGAGAGCGTTGGCCGGTTTGACTTCGTGATGGCGAACCCGCCGTTCAACGTCGATCGGATCGACAAGGCGAAGCTCGAGGACGATCCACGGTTCCCCGACCTGCCGAAGGCCGACAACGGCAACTACATCTGGATCCAGCTCTTCGCGACGGCGTTGAACGAGACCGGCCGCGCCGGCTTCGTGATGGCCAACTCGTCATCCGACGCTCGTCACAGCGAGGGTGAGATCCGCCGCAAGCTGATCGAGGACCGGCTGGTCGATGTGATGGTGGCCGTCAGCCCGAATTTCTTCTACACGGTGACCCTGCCGGTGACGCTTTGGTTCCTTGACCGGGGGAAGCGCGGGACCGCGCGCGCCGACCAGGTCCTGTTCATCGATGCCCGCCAGATCTTCCGCCAGATCGACCGCGCGCACCGCGACTTCACCGGCGAGCAGCTCGAGCTGCTCGCCAACATCGTCCGCCTCTACCGGGGTCAGGCGCCCGAGCTGGCGGGCGGTGGGGACGATCTCTTCGCCGCGCGCTTCCCGGCCGGCGCCTACGCCGACGTGCCCGGCCTGTGCAAGGTGGCGACGATCGAGGAGATCCAGGCCCAGGGCTGGAGCCTCAATCCGGGCCGCTACGTTGGCACCGAGGTCGAGGAGCTCGATGACGAGGTGTTCGAGGAGAAGCTCGCCGCCGCCCACGCTGAGCTGCGGGCGCTTGGCGGCAAGGCCAGGGAGCTGGAAGCTGGCGTGGACGAGGTGCTCGGCAAGCTGCTGTCGGGCTGACCTTGACGGCCACGTTATGGTCGGAGGCCGTCTCTGACGTTTGTGATGAATTGCGTTAGAGAGGGTATGGTTGCCCAATGGACCTCGAGCGGTAAGTATCGACTCCGTTTGGCTTTTGGCGAGGCTCGTCGCACTCCCGGGCGCCACAGCTACGTGGCGTACTTCCCCGCGCCGATCCGGCGCGCTGTGGACCTGCCCGCAGCGACCGTGCGCAGGCTCGCGGACGCGGAGGGGGCGTTGGGCCAGCTTGCCGGCGTCGGACGCCTGGTGCCGAACCCCGATCTCCTCATCCGCCCCTACCTCTTGCGCGAGGCGCTCTCCTCGACCCGCATCGAGGGAACGCAGGCGACGATGGCCGAAGTGTTCGAGACCGATGCCGCCGGCGAGAGGCCCAACGCCGACGTCGAGGAGGTGCTGGGCTACGTGGCGGCGATGCAGTGGGGGCTCGAGCAGCTCGACGAGCTGCCGCTCAGCACCCGCCTGCTCTGCGAGCTGCACCGCCGCCTGATGGCGGGCGTGCGCGGCCGCGAGCTGGCGCCGGGGAAGCTGCGCACCAACCAGAACTGGATCGGCGCGCCGGGCTCGACGATCGAGACCGCGCAGTTCGTGCCGCCGCCCCCAACGAGCTGTCCGGGTTGCTCAGCGACTGGGAGCGCTTCGCGCACGAGGACGCCGAGTCGCCTCTGCTGATCCAGAACGCGCTGCTCCATTCGCAGTTCGAGACGATCCACCCCTTCCTCGACGGCAACGGACGCCTCGGGCGCCTGCTGCTCGTCTTCTTCCTCGTCGCTCGGGGTCGGCTCACGGCGCCGCTGCTCTATCTCAGCGTCTACCTGGAGCACAACCGCCAGAGCTACTACGACGCGTTGCAAACGATCCACGAGATGGGCGACCCGATCCCTTGGATCGAGTTGTTCCTGACGGCTGTCCACACCCAGGCCGGCGACGCCGTGGCACGTGCTCAGGGGATCATCGAGTTGCGCGAGCGCTACCGCCAGGCCGCCGCCGCCGTTGGAACCGCGAACGCGCTCGCGCTGGTCGAGCTGATCTGCGAGAACCCCGTCGTGACCACGAGGTCGATCGAGGACCGCCTGGGCGTCAGCCGCCCGACGGCGCTACGGCTTCTCAGGAGGATGGAGGAGCAAGGGGTGTTGAACGAAAGTGAGGCCGGAGCGCGCGGGCAGCGCCGATACGTTGCCCGCGAGATGATGGATGCGTTGGCGGGGGAAGGTTGAGCAGCGGCAGTCGCTCAAACGGATGGCGCAACGTTCGCCTCGGCGATCTGTGCGACCACGTGACCGTCGGTCACGTCGGGAAGATGAGCGACCAATACGTCGATCGAGGAGTGCCTCTCCTGCGATCCCAAGACGTAAAGCCCTTCCAGCTCGCGTCGGATGATGCGAGGAAGGTCTCCCCCGAGTTTCACGGTCGCCTTTGCAAGTCGGCGTTGATTGGTGGCGACGTAGTCGTAGTGCGGACCGGGTATCCCGGCACCGCCGCCGTCGTTCCACCGAACGTGGGCGCGCTCAATTGCGCGGATCTCGTCGTGATACGCCCCGGGGCAGAGCTCGATCCGTGGTTTCTCGCGGCCTACTTCAACTCAAGGCATGGGCGGGCTCTGGTAAGCGGCCAACTCGTTGGGGCCGCGCAGCAGCACTTCAACGTTGGCGTCGCTGCAAACATGCAACTGGCCCTGCCGGCTTTACGGAGTCAGCAGCGGATCGGCGCCATTGTCCGTTCGTTCGCGGAGCTGATCGAGATCAACGAGCGGCGGATCGAGCTGCTGGAGGATCTCGCTCGGTCGCTCTACCGGGAGTGGTTCGTGCACTTCCGCTTTCCGGGGCACGAGGACGTGGAGCTCGTCGACTCCGAGCTGGGGCCGATTCCGGAGGGGTGGACCGTCGCCTGTCTCGACGAGCTTGCGGCTGTTGT